>NZ_KB906581.1:0-8245 GCF_000381505.1 Thioalkalivibrio sp. ALM2T | reverse complement strand
CGTTCACGAGCGCCCGGCAGGCGGCGGCGTTCCATGGGCTGGTACCGGTCCATCAGGAGTCCGGGACCTCGATCCAGCGGCCCCCGCGACTGGCGAAGGCCGGCTCGGGCCGGCTGCGCAAGACGCTCTACATGGCGGCTGTGGTGGCCACCCGCTACAACCCGGACGTGCGGCACCAGTATCACCGCCTCCTGAGGCGGGGCAAGGCCAAGATGGCGGCGATCGGGGCGGCCATGCGCAAGCTCCTGCACATCGCCTTCGGCGTGCTCAAGTCGCAAACCCCGTATCAACCCCGTAATGACATGCCTTGCAACTCATAGATCAAGACGGTATCTACGGCTCGGCCCTCGCAAGCAAACTCTATTCGTCGAAGATGGCCTCGATGCGGGCCTGGATGTGCTGGTCAGCGTCCGGGCCGAACTGCGTAGTGGCGGGATCAAAGCGGTCGCAGAAGGCGTAGGCAAACTTCAGATCCTTCACTCCGAGGGCACCGAACAGGCGTGCCTCGAAGGAATGATCCTCAGGGTTCTGGATCAGCGTGGGCCAGCCGTCCGCGCCCGGGGCCAGGGCAGGGCCGAAGAAGACCACACCGGGCAGATTCTTCAGGCGCAGTGCACAGGTGCCATCGGTTACGCCGGCCATCGGCAGGAAATCGATAGTGCGCGACAGGCGCTGCTTGCGGTTGAAGGCGATATCGATCTCGCCGCCCGTTGCGCGGATCGCCGGGGCCTCGGCCTCGAACGTGAGGGTCTCCAGCCCCGCAGCGCGCCAGGCATCCAGATCCTGCGCCCCATACCGGCTGGGCAGGAACAGGTACGCGGGCTTGCTGATGGCCCGGATCGCCTCCAGGAGCGACTCGGAATAGATCGGCGCATTCACCAGGATGCCGCCGAGCTCGAGGTCGTCGATCAGCCACACGGCCGGTTCCGAATCGCCGATCCGGTAGATGGTCCGGTCACGCAGTTCGACCAGTGGGGCGCTGATCATGGGTTCACTGGCCATCTGGCTTCTCCGTCGACAGGGTGGCGGGGCGAGGTTCGATCTCGGTCATGGTGGTCTCGATCCAGCTCTCGGCCTCGGACAGCACCTCGACCGGCTTGCGACCGGCGGTCTCGATTGGCGCCCCGATCACTACCTCGACGGTGCCGGGATAGCGCCGCAGGCCCTTTTTCGGCCAGAAGCTCCCGCTGTTCAGCGCCACCGGCAGCACCGGATAGCCGGTACGCACTGCGAGCATCGCGCCGCCCTGACGGTAACGCCCGTGTTCGCCCGGGGCCACGCGCGTGCCCTCGGGGAACACGATCACCCAGCGGCCCTGGTCCAGGCGCTGCTTGCCTTCGGCCACCAGGTTCTCCAGGGCCTGGCGTCCGCCCTCGCGATCAATCGGTACCGGATCGAGCATGGACAACGTCCAGCCGAACAGGGGGATCCGCATCAATTCGCGCTTGAGCACCCAGGTCTGCATGGGAAAGATCGTGACGAAGGCCACCGTCTCCCAGGCCGACTGGTGCTTGGACAGCACCACATGCGGGCGCGAGGGGTCGATGTGCTCGCGCCCGTGCACCCGGTAATCGATGCCGCAACTGACACGCAGCCACCAGACGTTGAACCGGCCCCACAGGGTCAGGACACGGTAGCGGACGGGGCGGGAAAACGGCCAGATCAGCGGCGGCACCAGCAGGCCGAAGACCAGGATGGAGCCAACGAGCCCCAGCTGGAACAGCAGACCTCGGATCAGGGGCAGCATCGCCCGGCCCTACCCCGTCGCCAAGCGGCCGATGTCGGCCACGGTCTCGAACGCGCGACGCAGTTCACGCAGCAGGGCCAGGCGGTTGCGGCGCTCGGCGGCGTCCTCGGCCATCACCATCACCTGGTCGAAAAAGGTGTCCACGCGATCACGCAGGCCCGCAAGCTCGCCGAGCGCGTGCAGGTAGTCACCATCGGCCACCGCCTGCTCGACGCCCGGGCGCACGGCCTGTAGCCCCTGGTACAGCTGACGCTCCTCGTCCAGCGCCAGGGCCTCCGGATCGAGTTCCGCCTCGGCCTCCTCGCCGGCCTTGCGCAGCAGGTTGTGGATGCGCTTGTTGGCCGCGGCCAGGGCCTCGGCCTCCGGGCGCTCGCGGAACAGGCTGACCGCGCGCACGCGACGGACGAAATCCAGTGGGGCATCCGGCGCGACCGCGGCCACCGCCTCGATAGTCTCGTGCGCCTGCCCCTGTTCCAGCAGGTAACCGCGCAGGCGCTCGAGGATGTACTCGCGTACCGGTTCCACGGCCTGATCGGCCTCCGGCACGCGTTCGCGGATGGGTTCGGCGGCGGCCTGCAGCAAGGGGGTCAAGGCCAGCGGCAGTTCGCGCTCGACCAGGATGCGCACCAGCCCCAGCGCGGCGCGGCGCAGGGCGAACGGGTCCTTGGTGCCAGAGGGCTGCTTGCCGATCGCAAAGATGCCGACGAGGGTGTCGAGGCGATCGGCCAGCGCCAGCGCCTGGGCGAGCGGGGCGTCCGGCAGCTCGGAGCCCGACTGGCGCGGCCAGTAGTGCTGCTCGATCGCAGCGGCGACGGTCTCGTCCTCACGATCGTGCAGGGCGTAGTAACGCCCCATGGTGCCCTGCAACTCGGTGAACTCGAACACCATCTGGGTGACCAGGTCGCACTTGGCCAGACGTGCGGCGCGCGCGGCGAGGGGCGCGTCCAGGCCCATCAGCCCGGCCAGGCGCTGCATCAGGGCCTCCAGCCGCATGGACTTGTCGCGCAGCGTGCCCAGGCGCTTCTCGAACACCACCGAGTCCAGCGCCTCCAGGCGTTCCTCCAGGCGCTTCTTCCGGTCCTGCTGCCAGAAGAACTCGGCATCGGCAAAGCGCGGGCGCAGCACGCGCTCGTTGCCGTCGCGCACCGCGTGCGGGTCGCGCGACTCGATGTTGCTGATCACGATGAAGTGCGGCTGCATGCGGCCGGCCTCGTCGACCACCGGGAAGTACTTCTGGTTGTCCTGCATGGTGGAGATCAGCGCCTCCTGCGGGACCTCCAGGAACCGCGGATCAAAGCCGCCGGTCAGGGCCACCGGCCACTCGACCAGCGCGGTCACCTCGTCCAGCAGGTCCGCATCCACCAGCGCGCGCCCGCCCAGGGCCTTCGCCTGCTCGTGGACCTGCTCGAGGATGCGCTCGCGGCGCGCCTCGAAAGACGGCTCGACAAACCCCGGACTGCGCAGCCGCTCGGCGTAGTCGTTCCCGCGCTTGAGCTCCAGGGCGCCGGGCTGATGGAAGCGGTGGCCGTGGGTCACCCGACCGGACGCTTGTTCCAGCACCGTCATCTCCAGCACCTCGGGCCCGTGCAGGACGACCAGCCAGTGCGCGGGCCGCACGAATTCGGTACGGCTGCTGCCCCAGCGCATGCGCTTGGGTGTGGGCAGGGCGTCCAGCGCGGCCTCCAGCATCTGCGGCAGCAGTTCACCGAGGGCGCGCCCCGGCTGCAGCTGGCGAAACACCAGGTACTCGCCCTTGTCGGTGGTCTCGCGCTCCAGGCGCTCGACCTCGACGCCGCAGGAACGGGCAAAGCCCAGCACGGCCTTGGTCGGTTCGCCGGCGTCGTCGAAGGCTGCGGCTACCGCCGGGCCGCGGCGCTCCTGCAACTGGTCCGGCTGGCGCGCAGGGACACTCGGGAACAACACGGCCAGGCGCCGCGGGGTGGCGAAGACCTCGGGCTCCCCCGGCTCCAGCCCGGCCTCGCGCAGGCGGGTGGTCAGGCCCTCGGCCAAGGCGTCGCGCAGGCGCGCGAGGGCGGTCGGGGGCAGCTCCTCGGTGCCAAGTTCGATCAGGAGTTCGCGGGCTTCGGCCATGTCGGGTCCAGGTTGGGTCCAGTACACGCCGCGCGACCCAGGGGGCCGGCCGGCGCGGGGTTGCGGGATTCAGGCGGCGTCGGGCTTGTTCGCGTCGTCTTCGGCACACAGCGGGAAGCCCAGGGCCTCGCGCGACTCGTAGTATTTCCGGGCGACGTTCCGCGACAGCTCACGCACGCGCAGGATATAGCGCTGGCGCTCGGTGACCGAGATCGCGCCGCGCGCATCCAGCAGATTGAAGCTGTGCGAGGCGCGCAGCATCTGCTCGTAGGCCGGCAGGGGCAGGCCCAGCTCGATCATGCGATCGCTCTCGGTCGCGTGCTGGTCGAAGGCGGCGAACAGGGCGTCGCGGTCGGCACGCTCGAAGTTGTAGGTGGACTGCTCCACCTCGTTCTGGTGGTAGACGTCGCCGTAGGTGATCGCACGGCCGTCCGGGCCGTTGGTCCAGACCAGGTCGTAGACGCTCTCCACACCCTGCAGGTACATCGCCAGGCGCTCGAGGCCGTAGGTAATCTCGCCGGAGACCGGGTGGCAGTCGAGCCCGCCGACCTGCTGGAAGTAGGTGAACTGGGTCACCTCCATGCCGTTAAGCCAGACCTCCCAGCCCAGGCCCCAGGCGCCCAGCGTCGGGGACTCCCAGTTGTCCTCGACGAAGCGCACATCGTGGGTCAGGGTGTCGAACCCGAGCGCCTCCAGCGAGCCCAGGTAGAGCGCCTGGATGTCCGGCGGCGAGGGTTTCAGCAGGACCTGAAACTGGTAGTAGTGCTGCAAACGGTTGGGGTTGTCGCCGTAGCGCCCGTCGGTCGGGCGGCGGCTCGGCTGCACGTAGGCCGCACGCCACGGCTCCGGCCCGATGGAGCGCAGGAAGGTCGCCGGATGAAAGGTCCCCGCGCCCATCTCCATGTCGTAGGGCTGCAGGACCACGCAGCCGTGATCGTTCCAGTAGTCCTGCAGGCGGCGGATCAGGTCCTGGAAGGTCGGGCTGCTGCTGGGCGGGGTGCGTTCTTGCGACATGCGGGATCCCGGGTCAGGGCAAAGCCGACAGTATATCGGCCCGGCTTCGGCCACGGCCACCGCTCGCGTTGGCGCGGGCGTTTTGCATGCAGCCAAAGCGCGCCCATACTGGGGCCTTGATTCTGTTCGGGAGAGTGGCCCTGAGCGACCCCCTCGCCAATTCCGGACCTTCGGTCACGCCGGAGAGCGGCCAGCGCTATCGTGATACCCGCCGGGTCACGTTGGTGGGCGCGGCCGTGAACAGCTTCCTCGCCGTGGCGCAGCTCGTCAGTGGCTGGCTGCTGAACTCGCAGGCCCTGGTGGCGGACGGCGTGCATACCCTGTCGGACCTGATCACCGACGGGGTGGTGCTGTTCGCGGCGAGCAAGGCCGCCGCCTCCCCCGATCAGGAACACCCCTACGGTCACGCGCGGATCGAGACCCTGGCCACGGTGATCGTCGGGGTCTTTCTGGCGCTCGCGGGTCTGGCGATTGCCTGGGCTGCCGGCAACCGCCTGGTCGAGCCCGAGGCCATGACCGGCCCCGCAAACATGGCGATCGCCTTTGCCCTGCTGACCCTGGTGGCCAAGGAAGGCCTGTATCAGTACACCCACCGGGTGGCGAAGCGCCTGCAGTCGCGGATGCTGGATGCCAACGCCTGGCATCACCGCACGGATGCGATCTCCTCGCTGTTCGTGCTGGCCGGGGTGGCCGCTGCGGTGGCCGGGTTCCCGTGGGCGGATGCCCTGGCGGCGCTGATCGTGGCGCTGTTCATCCTGCATATCGCCGGGCGCCTGATCGTGCGCAGCGCGGCGGAGCTGATCGACACGGCACTGGAGCCGGAAAAGGTCGAGCGCATCCACCGCACGATCATGGATGTGCCCGGGGTCAAGGATGCGCATATGCTGCGCACGCGCCGCCACGGCAGCGAAGTCGTCGTGGACGTGCATATCCAGGTCGCGCCGATGATCTCGGTCTCAGAGGGCCATCGGATTGCCGATGCGGTGTTCCACGCGGTGACCGATGCACATGACCGGGTGAACGACATCACCGTGCACGTGGACCCGGAAAACGACGCGGAACAGGCCCGGAGCTCCATGCTGCCGCTGCGCCCGACGCTGGTGGAGGCGCTGCGCGAGGCCTGGGCGGACGCCCCGGAGCTGGATGCGGTGGAGCACCTGTCGCTGCATTATCTCGGCGGTCGGGTACACATGACGCTGACCCTGCGCCTTGACGGGGCAGCCGCCCCGGCAGACCTCGAGGCCCGCGCCCAGGCCCTGGCCGACCGACTGCACCGCCATCCCGGGGTAGGCGACATGCTGGGCGAGGTCACGCTACTCTACCGGCCCTGCACTCATTAGGTGCGAGCCACCACGATGCGCACGAAAGTTGTGCAGATAAAGCACCAGATTGGTGCGTACAGGATGCGGCGGGGCGCCCCGGGTGCCCGTTTTTCGCGCGCCCGGGCCAAACAGGACCGGATGGCATGATGCCTGCATAATGAACCGCGACGCCGCGCAAGCGCCCAATGGGCCGGCCGGCCACCTTTGAAGACTCAAGTAAAGACCAAGGAGATCCCCATGTCCGCAGCCGACGTGCTGAACCAGATCAAGGAAAAGGAAGTTCGTTTCATCGACTTCCGTTTTACCGACTCCAAGGGCAAGGAACAGCATGTGACCGTGCCGGCCCACGACATCGACGAAGAGACCTTCGAGGAAGGCAAGATGTTCGACGGCTCGTCGATCGCCGGCTGGAAGGGAATCAACGAGTCCGACATGATCCTGATGCCGGACGCCGAGTCCGCGGTCCTCGATCCGTTCTTCGAAGACATGACCATGAACATCCGCTGCGACGTGGTCGAACCGGCCACCATGCAGGGCTACGACCGCTGCCCGCGCTCCCTGGCGCGCCGCGCCGAGGCCTACCTGCAGAGCACCGGCATCGCCGACACCGCGCTGTTCGGCCCGGAGAACGAGTTCTTCATCTTTGACGATGTGAAGTGGGGCAGCACCCTGTCCGGCTCCTACTGCCGCGTGGATTCCCAGGAAGCCTCCTGGAACTCCGAGCGCGTCTACGAGGACGGCAACATCGGTCACCGCCCGGGCGTGAAGGGCGGCTACTTCCCGGTCCCGCCGGTCGACAGCCTGCACGACATCCGCTCCACCATGTGCGAAGTGATGACCGAGATGGGCCTCGAGACCGAGGTGCACCACCACGAGGTGGCGACCGCCGGCCAGTGCGAGATTGGCGTGGGTCCCGCGACCCTGACGCAGAAGGCCGACGAGGTGCAAATCCTGAAGTACGTGATCCAGAACGTGGCCCACGTCCACGGCAAGACCGCGACCTTCATGCCCAAGCCGATCGTTGGTGACAACGGTTCCGGCATGCACGTGCACCAGTCGCTGTCCAAGGACGGCAAGAATCTGTTCTCCGGTGACCTGTATGGCGGCCTGTCCGAAACCGCGCTGTACTACATCGGCGGGATCATCAAGCACGCCCGCTCGCTGAATGCCTTCACCAACCCGTCCACCAACAGCTACAAGCGTCTGGTGCCGGGCTTCGAGGCGCCGGTCATGCTGGCCTACTCCGCCCGCAACCGCTCCGCTTCGCTGCGTATCCCGTTCGTGATGAACCCGAAGGGCCGTCGCGTCGAGCTGCGCTTCCCGGACTCCACCGCCAACCCGTATCTCGCGTTCGCGGCGATGCTGATGGCCGGCCTGGATGGCATCCAGAACAAGATCCACCCGGGCGACGCGATGGACAAGAACCTCTACGACCTGCCGCCGGAAGAAGAGAAGGGCATCCCGCAGGTCTGCCATTCGCTGGACCAGGCGCTGGAAGCCCTGAACCAGGATCGCGAATACCTGACCCAGGGTGGCGTGTTCACCGACGACATGATCGATGCCTACATCGACCTGAAGATGGAAGACGTCACGCAGATGCGCATGACCACCCATCCGATCGAGTTCGACATGTACTACAGCCTGTAAGGCACCCGCTTCCGGCCCTTTGGGGCCGCGAAGCCATCAGCCGCCCCCGGCCCCTGGCCGCGGGCGGCTTTTTTGTGGTTCATCGAGCATTACCGGGGAAGGCTGCGCGGATTTTGAGGAAGAAGTATTCCTGGTCGCGGTAGCCATAGGCCCGACGCTTGATGACCTTGATCGTGTTGTTAATGCCCTCGACGACGCTGGTGTTCAGCCGGTGGCGGCAGCGCGAGACGATGCCGGGTAGGTAGGGCTCCAGCAGGCGTGCGAAGCGCTGCAGGGCCTGGATTCCACTCTCGTGCGCTTGCTGCACCCATTGCCGCCACGCCTGGTACGTCCGCTCGGGGCTGCGCTGGAACCACAGTCTCTTGAGTTCGTCGCGTAAGAGGTAGACCGTCAGTAACGCTTGGTTGGCCTGCAGCAGCTCGTC
>NZ_KB906580.1:0-10059 GCF_000381505.1 Thioalkalivibrio sp. ALM2T | reverse complement strand
TCTCTCCCGTGTCCTTCCTGGCTCCACGTGAGACTACGATGCCCTTCAGCGGTCGAACACCTCCCCGGTATCCTTCGATGAACCTTTTTTGTGCCGGTCGCGCACGATCCGTGCGCGACCGGCAACGGATGAGGGCGCCCACCCCCTGTCGAGCCCCCGATCGGCCCTGTTGGCAAGAACGAAAAAGGCCCCGCGGATCTTGGTCCGCGGGGCCTTCTGGGTCACTTGAGGCTTGCACCCGTGATCAGGCGTGCCAGCCGAACTCCTCGGCCTTTTGCCGCGCCAGCGCCGGGATGTCGGTGGCGACGAACTTGTCGTGCAGCACCTGGACCCCGATCATGTGGTTGATCACCGCGTCCAGCTGAACCTGGGTGGCGGCCGGTGTGTCCTCGGACTCGTGCAGCTCGAACACCTGACGCACGCCCTCCGGGTCCAGCAACCCGGCCTCGGCGACCTTCTTCGGGGACAGATAGCGATCGGCCAGGGCCTTCATCGCCGCCCACTTGACCGGGTCGGTGTGCGCGGGCGGCGCCATGAAGGCGAACTTCTCGCGCTCGTAGAGCACCTTCGGAAGCAGTCCCTTCATCGATTCGCGCAGCACGTACTTCTCGGTCTTGCCCTTGATGCGCATGGTCGGCGGCAGGTGAGCGGCGAACTCGGCCAGGTGGTGATCGAGGAACGGCGGGCGCGCCTCCATCGAATTGGCCATGTCCATGCGGTCACCGCCCCAGGTCAGGATCTGACCCTCCAGCATGGTCTTGATCCAGACGTACTGAGCCTTGTCCAGCGGATGCCGGCCTTCCAGCATGTCGTCATCCAGGGCGTTGGCGATAGCCTTGCCCGGCTTGTAGTCCTGCATACGCTCGCGGCGCTTCGGGTGCAGCAGGCCCGGCACGTGGTCGGCCGCCGCCAGCCACGGCTGCAGGCAGGACGGGGTGAAGCCCATCATCTGCGTGAAGTCGGGGTCGTTGACCTCGTCCTCGGCCAGCATCGCACCGGAGACCAGTTCGTTGGACTCGTTCAGCATCTGCTGCCAGGCCTGGCGGTCGGCCTCCGGCAGGGTATCCAGGCCGTGCAGGAACATGTCGCGGCGGAAGGCCGGATAGCCGCCGAACAGCTCGTCCGACCCCTCACCGGTGACGACGACCTTGTAGCCGGCCTTGTTCACGTGGCGGCTCATCAGCAACTTGGCGACACCCAGGGTGTTGTAGATGGTGCGTTCGGCGTGCCAGAGCGCCTCTTCGAAGTTGTCGTAGAGATGGTTGGCGTCCAGGGTCATGATGTCCTGGTCGGCCCCCACGCTCTCGGCCATCTCGCGGGCGATCGCGGTCTCGTCATAGTCGTCGTTGTCGAAGCCGATGGTGAAGGCCTTGACCGGCGCCTGCTGGCTGGCCGAGGCCAGCCCCAGGGTGATGCAGGAGTCGATCCCGCCGGAGAGGTAGCAGGCGACCGGCACGTCGGCCTCCAGGCGCAACTGCACCGCCTCCATGAGCTGGTCGCGCACGCCCTCGATCCAGTACGCCTCGTCGGTGTCGCTCTCGGGCGGGCGCTCGGAGGCCAGCGGGAAGTCCATGTCCCAGTACTTCTCCTGGCGGATCTTCAGCTTCCCGTGGGCGCGTTCGACGATCACCATGTGGCCGGGCTTCACCTGCTGGATGCCCTCGAACGCGGTGGTGCCGGGCACCATGGTCTGCATCAGCTGGTGATAGAGGCCGTCATCGGAAAACTGGCGCGGGACATCGGGGTTGGCGAACAGCACCTTCAGCTCGGAGCCGAACACGAAGCTGCCGTTGGCCTCGGTGAAGTACAGCGGCTTGATGCCGAAGCGGTCGCGGATCAGGATCAGCCGGTCGTGCTTGCGATCAAACAGCGAGATCGCGAACTCGCCACGGAAATGCTTGACCGCGTCCTCCAGCCCTTCGCGCTGGTACAGGTGCATGACCATCTCGGAGTCGCTCTTGGTGCGGAACTTCACCCCGCGCGAGGTGAGATCCGTGCGGATGCGCTTGTAGTCGTACAGCTCGCCGTTGACCGCGGTCATGATCTCGCCGTTGTCCATGCAGAACGGCTGACGGCCGCGGTTCTCATCCAGGTCGATAATCGACAGACGCGCATGGGAAAAGCCCACACCGCGGTCATCCTGGGCACGGTAACCGAAGCCGTCGGGGCCGCGGTGATACTGGATCGCGGCCATGTTGACCAGGGTTTGCGGGTCGACCTTGCGGGTCGGGTCGGCGTGAAAGATTCCTGCGATGCCACACATGGCATGTCTCCTTGGTTATCCGTTCGGGGCGAGCGGGGCGCGCGGGCCGGGCAGGCCCGGCGCGCCACGCCGCTCGCGGTTCAACTAAAAGGCGGCGTCAGCCGTCCGGGGTATCCATCACCGCGCT
This sequence comes from Thioalkalivibrio sp. ALM2T, assembly GCF_000381505.1. Taxonomy (NCBI): domain Bacteria; kingdom Pseudomonadati; phylum Pseudomonadota; class Gammaproteobacteria; order Chromatiales; family Ectothiorhodospiraceae; genus Thioalkalivibrio; species Thioalkalivibrio sp. ALM2T. Next base: position 7,669 of record NZ_KB906580.1, on the reverse strand, counting down.
GATGCGGCGTACCACCGTGGTCAGCAGCGCCATGCGCACGAATACGGCCCCACGGGCCTGGGCGAAATACCAGTTGTGCGGGGTGGCATCGAGGTCGGTGGAGAGCTCTTCACCTCGCGCCAGCGGATGCAGGACCACTGCCCCCTCCTTCAGCGGGGAGTGGCGATCCAGCTTCAGCCCCTCGCCCATTGCCTCGAAGGTGTCACCCACCCAGGCGATCGCGTTGATGTACACGACATCCAGATCCGGTAGCGCCGGGTCCAGGTCGTGCACCACGCGTAGCGAGATCCCGGCCTCTTCCAGTTCCTCGCGCTGACCGGGATCGAAATTCTCGTCTTCGCGCGAGACGAGCACGATCTCGTCGATCGCCTGCGGGAACAGGCTCAACAGGCGCAGCAGGGAGCGCACCGTGCGCATGCGCGAGGGCACCCCGATGATGCCGACCTTGATGCGCTGCTCCGGGGCCACCTCGCCGGTGAACAGCTCCGGGCGCCACTTGGCCAGGGCGTAGACGTCCGCCAGCGCCTGGGTCGGGTGTTCGTCGATCCCGTTGCCGGCGTTCACCAGCGGGATGCGCAGGTTCTCCAGCATGTTGTGAGCGGCCTCGCCATCGGAGGAGCGCAGGACCAGTACATCGCCGTAGTTGTTGAACATCTCGGCGATGTCCGCCAGCGATTCGCCCTTGGCAATACCGGTGCTCTTGGGGTCGGTAATCGACATGACCGAGCCGCCCAGGCGGTGCCAGGCACTCTCGAACGACAGCCGCGTGCGCGTGGACGGCTCGTAGAACGCGCTGATCAGGATCTTGCCCGCCAGCGGCAGGTGCATCAGCGCCGGCGTGGTCTCGTACTGCGCCGCCAGGCGGAATAGCTGCAGCAGCTCGTCGCGCGAGAACTGCTGGCTGGAGACCACATGCGAGGCCGCCAGCTTGAGAAGCGGGTCCGGGTCTTCCTCCACCGCCGCCAGCAACGCCTTCGGCCGGTCGGTACCGGCGGCGCCGTCTTTCGGGTGGAGCACGTGCAGGGGATCTTCGGTGTAGTTCACCAGAGGCATCCTTTTTTCCAGTCGCGGATAAACAGGGCAATCAGCAGGATCGGGGTCAGCGTCGCCACCAGTGTGGCGACGATCACGATGACGGACAGGGCTGTAGTGGAGATCGTCATGCGGCCACCTCGCCGTCCGAATGGGCCAGGCGGCCCCAGTCGAATGGCCGCGGCATCAGCCAGGTGCTCAGCACCATCACGGCCAGCGAGACAGCGGCCCCGACCAGCGCGGCCACATAGAATCCAATCAGGAAGTAGCTGGCCAGGCCAATGCCCGACCCCAGTATCATCGACCAGGCCGCGCCCTGCGGGTTCGCCCGCTGCCAGTACAGCCCGGCGACGATGGGCCAGATCGCGGAGGCCACGAAGGCGCCGGTGAAGTACAGAAGCTCGGCCAGCGAGCCGACGATCGGCAGCTCGCCGCGGTAACTGGCCGCCAGCCAGGTCACGAGGCCCAGGAGCACCACGATCACCTTGGTCGCGTGGAACTGGTGCTGTTCGCTGGCCTGCGGGCGGATGTGGCCGCGGTAGATGTCGCGGGTCACCAGGTCCGAGGTGGCCGCCAGCAGCGAGTCGAGACTGGAGGCAAGCGCGGCGAACACCACGATGAACACCACGATCGCCCCGGTCAGCCCCAGCACCTCGGCGGCCACCAGCGGCCCGACCATGTCCGCGGCGGGCACGTTGAGGCCCAGCGCTGGCGTGGCCAGGGCAATGAAGCCGGCCACGATCGGGATCGGCAGCCACAGCAGGCCGCCAAAGAGGTAGGCCCGGAAACCCACGTTGCGGCCAAAGGCGAAGGCGCGCGACCACCAGACATTGGAGTGGAAGATCTCGCCGACGCCAAACAGCAGATTGTTGAACAGGAACATGATCGCGGCCGGGAACAGCAGGTTCAGCAGCTCCGGGCGCTCTTCCATCAGGTTGAAGTGGATCGCCTCGAAGCCGACCTTGTCGATGGTCAGCCAGGCGATGAACGCCGCACCGGCGATGATGATGACGGTCTGGATGAAGTCGGTCCCGATCACCGCGCGCAGGCCGCCCAGCAGGGTGTAGAGCACGCAGACGGTCAAAATCACGGTCATGCCCACGCGGTAGTCGATGCCGGCCAGGGCGTTGATCAGCACCCCGCCAGCCATCGCCATCGAGACCAGCCAGCCGAAGGCGTAGATCAGTGACACCACCAGGAACACCCGCCAGGTGAATTTGCCGTAGCGCAGCCGGATGAAGTCGCCGGAGGTAAAGCCCTCGGGCATCAGCTCACGGATGCGCCGCGCCAGGGGCGCGAACAGGATCAGGCCCAGGGCCCCCAGCGAGTAGCCAAGCATGCCCCAGACGCCCAGTTGCAGCGCCAGCTGCGGGGCCGTCATCGTGGTGTTGGCGGTGACCCAGGTGGCCATCGCGGTGGCGGTGGCCAGCGCCAGACCAACGTTGCGCCCCGCCAGCATGTGATCCTCGGCGGTCTTGTTGCGACGACCCAGCCACCAGCCCAGCGCCACCCAGAGGACGCTGAACGCCGCCAGCAGCCCCCAGGCGATGGAGGTCGGGAGGATCGGGTCGTCGAGCCCGGTCACGAAGCCTCCTGCACCTTCTTGATCTCGCGGATCGCCTCGTCGGTGGTCATCACGCGGGCGTAGCGGTCCTTGATGGTCGTGAGCGTGGCCTTCTGCATCTCCGGCGTCACCGTGGCCGTGGCGTCGTCCATCAGGGTGACATAAAAGCCCAGGTCACAGGCATCCCGCACGGCGGTGGATACGCACTCGTTGGAATACACGCCCACGATGAACAACGCGCTGATGTTCAGGTTGCGCAGGATGTAGTGGAGGTTGGTGGAGTTGAAGACCCCGCTGGCGGTCTTGTCCAGCACGATCTCGTCCCCGACCGGGGCCACCTGCTCGACGAACTCGGCATCCTTGGAGCCGGGGGCCGCGTGCAGGTTCAGGCGCTTGTGGCCCGGGCTGCGGTCGCGGCCATCATGCGTCAGTGAGCGGATGCGGGTATGGATCACCTCCAGCCCCTCTTCGCGGAAGGCGTCCTGCAGGCGGCGCACATTGGGCAGCACCGTCTGTTCCAGGCGATTGAAGTAATACTCCTGGGCCTCCAGCGGCACACCAGAGTCGGCGGAGTTCGCGAACACGCCGTGGCCGCGCGCGGCATCCAGATACTGCAAGTCGATGCACAGCAGGGCGACATGGTGCTCCCGCAACTCCTGACGCAGCACCGGCGTGGTGATCAGGCTTTCCTGGTACTGCTCGCGCAGCGGATCCAGGGAGTCGTAGTCGGTCAACTGGGTGACGTTGTCGTGTTCGGCCATTCCGGGCGCTTCCTCTCGTCGCGATTTATTGCCGAGCGGCCAACGCCAGGGCACTTTGCAGGGTCAGGTTGGCGCCGGTCTCGATGTCTTCCCAGTTTGTCCATTCCGCGGCGGAATGGCTACGCCCCTGCAGGCTCGGCACGAAGATCATCCCAGTGCGGGTGATGCGGCTCATGCTCTGGGTATCGTGGGCGGCACCGCTGGGCATGGTGATGTACTCCAGCCCCATGCGTTCGGCCTGCGCCTCGATGGTCTGCACGACACCGGGGTCACAGCGCACCGGATCGATCTCGGAGAGGACGTCGAACTCGAACATCAGGTCGCGCCGGCGCGCCAGGCTGGACAGGGTGCGACGGGCCGCATGGGCCAGCGCGGTCAGGACCTTCTCGTCGGTGTCGCGCACCTCGAAGGAGAAGGTCGCCATGCCCGGCACGGTATTCGCCGCCCCCGGTGCCAGCTCCACGCGGCCGATAGTGGCGCGCGAGTTCGGGCTGCCGTGCTCCTCGATCAGGCGATTGATCTCGCCGCCGAACTCCGCCAGGCCCTGGAAGGGATCGATACGCATGTCCATCGGCGTGGTGCCGGCGTGGTTGGGCTGGCCCTTCAGGCGCACCTCCCACTTGAACAAGCCGGTGATCGCCTCGACCACCCCGACACTGAGGCCGCGCCGGTCCAGCACCGGGCCCTGCTCGATGTGGGTCTCGATGAAGGCATGCAGGCTGTGCGGGTCGCGCCGCGCGGCCAGCGCGTCGTCGGCGTTCAGCCCCCAGTTGGCCATGGCCTCGACCAGGGTCACGCCTTCGAGATCCCGCGCATGGCTGATGCTCTCCGGGGTCAGTTTCCCGGCCATCGCCTGCGAGCCGAACATGCCGCCGAAACGGCCCTCCTCGTCGGTGAAGTCGATCACCTCGAGCGGGTACGCGAGGTCGACCGCGTTCTCCTTGGCGGTGCGCAGCACCTCCAGCCCGATCAGCACGCCCAGCGCCCCGTCCAGCGGCCCCCCTCCGGGCACGGTATCCAGATGCGAGCCCATGGCCACTACGGGCCGCTTGCCGTCGTAGTCGAGGCGCCCGTGCAGGTTGGCGGCACCGTCCTGCCAGACATCCAGGCCGGCGGCCTCGAGGCGCCCGCGAAACCACTCGCGCCCGGCGCGGTCGCCGTCGCTGAATGCGCGACGATGCAGGCCCCGGTCGGCATCGCGGCCGATCTGCGCGAGATCGTTGATGTCCTGCTGCAGACGCTGCATGTTGATCTTGAGATCCGTCATGGATACCTCCGAAAGCGGGTCCACCCCGGATCACGCGAGAACGTTAGCTCGACACGGATCGGCAGGGCAGGACCAAGTGAATCAGCTGCGCGGACGCCCGCGCAGGATGGCCCCGATCAGGACCAGAAAGACGACCGCGCCCACGGCAAAAAAACCGAAGGCTCGGGCCAGGCTGTGATGCTCCACCAACACCATGGCTTGATCGGCCCAGGTGTCCGGATCGGCATCCGCGGCGCGCAAGCGAAACCGGTAGTCACCATCGGGCAGGCCGCTGATGACCGTGCTGGTATCGCCCCCCTGATAGAGGATGCGCGCATCCGCGTGGTCGGGACCCGAGGCCTGCTCCAGTACCACGGGCGCATCTGCCTCCCACGCCAGAGTGAAGCCGCCATCCGTTGAGCGCTCGGGTGGCGCATCAAACGTGGGCTGCGCACCCGCCGATAGTGGAAGGCAGAGAAGAAACGGCAGCAACACGCGAAAGAATCGCATCAGGGCCTCCGCGTTGGCCGTTTCAGGACTTGCCGTCGAACGGCTGCAGGCCGGCCTTGGGCTCGGTGGTGTTCATCGCCTCGACCAGCAGGTCCAGACCCTGGTCCAGCTCCACGAGACGTCCCTTGGGCAACGACTGCAGGGCGCGGTTCAGTTCGCCCTGCGGGGCAGCCGGCGCCCGCTCCAGCAATTCCAGCCCGGCATCGGTGACGTAGAGCCGGACGATGCGCTGGTCCTTTTCCGGGCGCCGGCGCTCGATCAGACCCCGGTGTTCCAGCTTGTCCAGAAGATTGGACGTGGTGGAGGCATGCACCGATAGCCGGCGCGACAGGTCGCTGACGTTCAGTCCCGGAGTGCGCTGCAACTCCCACAAGGCCCACAGCTGCGAGGCGCTGATGCCGCAGGCGCGCTCCACCGACCGCGAATGCCCCTGCAGGGCGCGGATGATCACGCGCAGCTGGCGAATCACCGAGCGCGCGACATCCGGCTCGGCCGGCGCACCGGCAGGGGTGCCGGATTCATCCTGGGGTGCCTGGTGCACGGCTTGGGTGGAGGTCATGAAAACTTCTCGCAATAAATCATTCGTCTATTTATTTTTGTACAAAAATAGTTTTATTGCAACTCGAGGTCGAACTGGCGAAATCGGGCCACGGGCTCTAAACAAATGAGTTGGGGTACCTGCCCCGGCGAGAAACCCGCCTCCCCGCCGGGTCCGAGACGCGCGACCGAAGGGCCCCGAACCCTCGGGGCCACAAGGAGGAACACGGGGCGGGTGTGGTGGTCACACCACAGTGCGCGCGAGCTCGCGTATCTTGTTTACAACGCATTAGAAACTGCTTATAAACGTTGCCGGCTACGGTCAAGACGCACAGACGCGCATTCCGTGTCCGCCCAGGATGGCCTCTGGCCACACCCGAACCGCCCGACCAGAGAGGATCGCAATGAAGAAGACGATGAGCTGGACCCTGGCACCCCTTTCCGGTGCCGTTGCCCTGGCCCTGTTTCTGGGCCCGAATGTCGCTGCCGCGGAATACGACAGCATCCAGGTCGGCAACCTGTCGATCGGCGGCGCCCTGCGCGCGAACTATGTAGTCGGTGACTACCCCGACGCTGATCGCCGCTCGTGGGACAAGGGCGGCAACTTCCTGCTGGACACCGCCCGGATCAATCTCGATTACGAAAATGGCCCCTGGCTCGGGAAACTGGAGTACCGCTGGTACGACGGCTACAACATGCTGCACACCGGCTGGGCGGGCTACAACTTCGAGAACGAGAGCCAGCTCCAGGTCGGCGTAAACCGCGTGCCATTCGGGCCCGGCGCCTATGGCGTCTCCCAAAGCTGGTTCTTCGACCAGCACTACTACGTTGGCCTGTCCGACGACATGGACCTCGGCGTGAAGTACTCCATGCCGATGGGTGACTGGACCTGGGACTTCGGCTACTACGCACGGGATGAAGGAAACTATTCCGGCGATACCGAGGACAGCTCGCGGTACTCCTACGATGTCGTCAACGAATCCGGTGACGGCTACGAAGAACGCAACCAGTTCAATGTCCGCGGTATCTACAGCATCCCCAACGCCAATGCCGATGTCGGCTTCTCGGCGCAGTACGGCGAGCTGAAGAGCAGGGGCCCGCAAAGTGACGGGGACCACTACGCAGTCTCCGGCCACATGGTCAACAACTGGGGCAACTGGACCCTGGCCAGCCAGCTGACCTATTACAAGTTTGACGTCGACGAGAATCAGCCGCTTGGAACGGACAAGCTCGTTCAGATGGGCGCCTACGACTTCCCTAACACCGTGGCCGCAGAGGGCTGGATTCCGGCCGTTTCGCTCAGCTACTACAAGGAAACCAGCAACATCCCATGGCTGGATTACGTGATCCCCTACGCCGAGGTCTCCTCCATCGTGAAAAGCGAGAGCGACTTCAACAACAGCGATCTACTGGTTCTAGGGGCGGCCTGGGCGCGGGGTAACTGGTACATCTACACCGACCTGGCCTACTCCAACGGTAACGAGTTCGTGGGCGGTAACCGTCGCGGCGACAATCCATTTGGCGATCGCCTTGGGGCCAACGAGGAAGACAACTGGGAAGCCCGAGTGAACATCAACTTTGGTTACTACTTCTAAGCCGTACGGGCAAGGCCGTCTCCAGGCGGCCATCCGCCGAACCCGAGCCCGTGCCGTCTGGTGCGGGCTTTTTTGTGGTTCATCGAGCATTACCGGGGAAGGCTGCGCGGATTTTGAGGAAGAAGTATTCCTGGTCGCGGTAGCCATAGGCCCGACGCTTGATGACCTTGATCGTGTTGTTAATGCCCTCGACGACGCTGGTGTTCAGCCGGTGGCGGCAGCGCGAGACGATGCCGGGTAGGTAGGGCTCCAGCAGGCGTGCGAAGCGCTGCAGGGCCTGGATTCCACTCTCGTGCGCTTGCTGCACCCATTGCCGCCACGCCTGGTACGTCCGCTCGGGGCTGCGCTGGAACCACAGTCTCTTGAGTTCGTCGCGTAAGAGGTAGACCGTCAGTAACGCTTGGTTGGCCTGCAGCAGCTCGTC
>NZ_KB906579.1:0-13753 GCF_000381505.1 Thioalkalivibrio sp. ALM2T | reverse complement strand
GCGTAGCGAGTTCAGCGCCGCCCGCGAAAAGCCTCGGAGCGAGGGAAACCCCGGCCCGCACAGCGGGCCGGGGTCGCGGCAGTCGGGCGTGTTTCTTGGCTACTTCTTTGCACGAGCAAAGAAGTAGCTCACGGTGCGCTCGCGAGTGAGCGCGTGGCAGGTGGCCCGACGAAGGCACGTAAACACCGGATGACGAACCAAGACCAGCCTCACAGCGCCAGACGGCAACGCTCGGACACAAAAAAGGCGCCCGGAGGCGCCTTGAAATGCGCGGGAGCGCGCGGCGTTAGTTGATGGCGTCGAGGTCGGCGGCCAGCGACTCGCGGGTGCCTTCGGCGACCGCGTCCAGCCGGTGGTTGTAGTTCTCGTGCTCCACACCCATGGCAATGGCCACTCCCGACTTCACCGCGGAGACCATTTCCGGCGTCAACTCGAAGCGCAGGAAGTGCACTGACGAAGTCTTCTCGTCCGTCTCGCGCTCGAGGTCCTCGTTCGCGATCGGGTAGACCTTGTCATGCCCTTCGACTTGCACATAAGTCTTGCGCTCGATCCCGATCAGTTTGGACAGCTGCACCTTGCGCTCGTCCACGTCCGGATACTCGACCATCATGGTCGCCTTCCAGTTGGAGCCGTCCGGGATCAAGGGGTTGTAGGAATCCAGCTCTTCCTGGATGCCCTCGGCGTCGAAGATCTTCTCGACCCGCAGCATCTCCTGGATCTGGTACTGCATCGTCTTGCGATCCTCGAAGTGCAGGCTCACGGCCGGGCCCACCTGCACGACGCGATTGCGTTTGTGCTGCATCACCTCGGCGCGGAACTGGGGCCGCATCTCGTGGTATTTCTCCAGCGAATACAGGTCTTCACGACTCAGCTTGTCCACACTTGCCTCCATCTTCATCTCGATACCTCCTTCGCGCCGGACGGGTCCGTCAGGATCAGTACACCTCAGTGATCGTGATGCCCCGTCTTCGTGTAGTCCTTGTCGGACCAGAGGTTGTCTTTCAGTTCATGATCGAACACCGGGTTATGCCGACGGATCCACTCCAGCACCATCGCGGCGTGCTCGATCTCCTCGTCGCGGTTGTGCGCGAGGATCGCCTTGAGTTCTTCGTCCTTGCAGCCGTCGATGCGCTGCTGGTACCAGTCCACCGCCTCAAGTTCTTCCATCAACGAGACGATCGCGCGATGCATCTCGCGCGACTCGTCGCTCAGTTCCTCGACCGGTTCGTGGTAGCTGTCACTCGCCATGGATTCTCTCCGTTCGCGGGCGTTCGTTCACGCCCTTGCTGGTCCTGATATACCGCCCGGCAGCCTTACAGGCCATACGCCTGGCGCAGAAGGGTTAGCGGATGCTCGGGCGCCTTGTCCTCGCCCTTGCCCTGCAGCCCGTTCTCGATCATGTGGCCGGCCATCGGGCAATCGCTCGAGTAGTGGTCGGACTCGGCCTTCTGCACGCGGCTGACGACCGGACGGCAGATCTTGGATGCCGTCTCGTAGAATTCGCTTTTCACCCCGTAGGTGCCGTCGTGTCCGGAGCAGCGCTCGATCACGTCGATCTCGGTCTCCGGCACCAGTTTGAGCAGATCGCGGGTTTTCAGACCCATGTTCTGCACCCGCAGGTGGCAGGCGGCGTGGTAGGCGATCTTGCCGAGCTTCTCGGGGAAATCGATATTCAGCTTGCCGTCCTTGTGCCGCTCCATCAGGTACTCGAACGGGTCGAAGATGCGGTCGCGCACCGCGATCACGTCGGCGTCGTCAGGGAACATCAGCGGCAGTTCCTGCTTGAACATCAGCACGCAGGACGGCACCGGGGCCACGATGTCATAGCCCTGGTCGATCATGCGCTTCATTGCCGGGATGTTGGCGTCCTTGGAGGCCTCCACCGACTTCAAGTCGCCCAGCTCCAGCTTGGGCATGCCGCAGCACTGTTCCTTCTCGACCAGGGTGACCTCGATACCGTTGTGCTCGAAGACCTTGACCAGGTCCTCGACCAGATGCGGCTCGTTGTAGTTGCCGTAGCAAGTCGCGTAGAGGGCGACCTTGCCCTGGGTGGCACCGGCCGGCTCGGGATTGCTGACACCCTTCGCGGTCTTGGCAACGCGCGAGCGGCCCTTGCTGGAGTGGTACTCGGGGACCGGGGCGTCCGGGTGCACGCCCATGGTCTTGTCCAGCATCTTGCGCACCGCGCCGTTCTTGTTGGCGGCATTGACCGCGCCGGCGACCACCGGAATGCCCGCCAGCTTGCCAACCATGTCCGTGCTGGACATCAGCTTGTGCGAGGTCTTGGCGCCTTCGTTCTGGAAACGGAAGGCCTTGGCCCGAAGCATCAGGTGCGGGAAGTCCACGTTCCACTCGTGCGGGGGCACGTAGGGGCACTTGGTCAGGTAGCACAGATCACACAGGTAGCAGTGATCGACGACCTGCCAGTAATCCTTCTTGTCGACCCCGTCGACCTCCAGGGTCTCGGATTCGTCGACCAAGTCGAACAGGGTGGGGAAGGAGTTGCACAGACTTACGCAACGACGGCAGCCGTGACAGATGTCAAAGACCCGTTCGAGCTCGCTGAACAGTGACTCCTCGTTGTAGAACTCCGGGTTCTTCCAGTCCAGCGGATGACGGGTCGGGGCTTCGAGACTTCCTTCACGTTGGTGCGTCGGCGCAGACATGCATCCCTCCGGTGTCCGTATCAGTACGATGCTTCGAGGGAAACACGGAACAGCATGCGAGGTGAACCGCATTCAGCCACGCCACAGGCTGTTCCGTATCTCCCGGAAAACGGGGCCGGCGGACCGGCCCCGTGTACTTCCAGCACTGCGAGACGATCAGTCGTCCAACTGGTCCAGCGCCTTCTGGAAGCGGTTGGCGTGGGAACGCTCCGCCTTGGCGAGGGTTTCGAACCAGTCGGCAACTTCGTCGAAGCCTTCGTCGCGGGCGGTCTTGGCCATGCCCGGGTACATGTCGGTGTACTCGTGGGTCTCACCAGCGACGGCGGTCTTCAGGTTGGCGGAGGTGGGGCCGAACTCCAGGCCGGTGGCCGGATCGCCGCAGCTCTCGAGGTACTCGAGGTGACCGTGGGCGTGGCCGGTTTCACCTTCCGCGGTGGAACGGAACACGGTGGCGACGTCGTTGTAGCCTTCCACATCGGCCTTGGAAGCGAAGTACAGGTAACGGCGGTTGGCCATCGATTCGCCGGCAAAGGCCTCTTTCAGGGCTTCTTCGGTCTTGCTGCCTTTCAGGTCCATGGTGCTCTCCTTCTCTCTGGATAAGTTCTACACAACCACAGGAATGCCTGTGCAGACGGTTGTTTAGACTCGGTCTAAACCGTACGAAAACTCTAGTCGGCACCCGGTTCAGTGTCAACCGGAAGCCCTTCGGATTATGGGGGCGGTGGCGCCATAAACAAGGGCTGCCGTGCGCCACGCCTTTCCTCGCCGCAGCGGATCGGATACTTTCTCACCTTTTCGACCCGGTAATCCATCATGACCGACTCGCCCAGCGCCGACAGCCCGGCGGAATTCGAAGCCAGCCTGGAGGCCCTGGAGGCCCTGGTCGCCCGGATGGAGTCCGGCGAGCTCGGCCTGGAGCAGTCGCTGGGCGAATTCCAGCGTGGCATGGAACTGGTCAACCGCTGCCAGCTGGCGCTCGACGATGCCCAGCGCCGGATCGAGGCACTGGCCCAGGAAACACCTTCCGGCACCGCTGCCCAGAATGACCACCACGCAAGCGCCCATGTTCCCCGGACACCGGAGCCGCACGACACGACGGACCCCGATGTCCCGTTCTAGCGAGCCGCCATTGACCGCCACTGACCCCGAGCAGGCCCTGAACGATTACCAGCAACGCATCGAGGCCGTCCTCGACAGCCACCTGGGCACGGACGGCGCCCCCGACGCCCGCCTGATCGAGGCGATGCGCTACGCCACGCTGTCCGGCGGCAAGCGCCTGCGCCCAGTCCTGGTCTACGCGGCCGGGCGCACGACCGGCGCCCCGGAACCGGCGCTGGATGCGATGGCCGCAGCGGTGGAGATGATCCACGTCTATTCGCTGATCCACGATGACCTTCCGGCGATGGACGATGACGACCTGCGTCGCGGCCGCCCGACCTGCCACAAGGCCTTCGACGAGGCGACCGCCATCCTCGCCGGGGATGCCTTGCAGGCCCTGGCCTTCGACATCCTGACCGATGGCGTCGCCGAGCTGCCCGCGCCGACCGGGCTGAACGCGGTGCGCGAGCTCGCGAACGCCGCCGGCCTGCACGGCATGGCCGGTGGCCAGGCGATTGACCTCGGGGCCTGCGGCCAGCCCATCGACCTGCCGGAACTGGAACGCATGCACCGGCTGAAGACCGGCGCCCTAATTCGCGCCTCAGTGCGGCTGGGGGCGCTGGCCGGCACGCCCGCCCCCGACGCCCTGGAACGCCTGACACGCTACGCCGAATGCATCGGCCTGGCCTTCCAGATCCGTGACGACGTCCTCGACGTGGAAGGCGACCCCGAGATCCTGGGCAAGGCCTGTGGCGCGGATGCCCGCCTGCACAAGCCCACCTTCCCCTCGCTGCAGGGCCTGGAGGCCTCGCGCGAGCGGGCGGTGGCTCTGGTCGACGAGGCGCTGACCGAGCTGCAACCCTTCGGTCAGGAGGCGGACTTGCTTCGCTTCCTGGCGCGGTACATCGTCGATCGCATGAATTGAACCGGCCCGCCTAGATGACCCCCACACCCCTGCTGGATGCAATCGAATGGCCCGCCGACCTGCGGGAACGCCCGGCCTCGGAACTCACCGGGGTGGCCGACGAACTGCGTCAATTCCTGATCGAGAGCGTCTCGCGCACCGGCGGCCATCTCGCTGCCAACCTCGGCACGGTGGAACTCGCGATCGCGCTGCACTACGCGTTCAACACCCCCGACGACCGCATCGTCTGGGACGTCGGCCATCAGGCCTACGCCCACAAGATCCTGACCGGACGCCGGGCCGACATGGCCCGTCTGCGCCAGTATGGGGGCCTGGCCGGCTTCCCCAAGCGCGCGGAGAGCGAATACGACGCCTTCGGGGCGGGGCACTCCAGCACCTCCATCAGCGCTGCCGCCGGCATGGCCCTGGCAGCGAAGCACGCCGGGCTGGACCGGCGCCACGTGGCGGTGATCGGCGACGGGGCGATGACCGCGGGCATGGCCTTCGAGGCGCTGAACCACATCGGCGATCTCGACTGCAATCTGCTGGTGATCCTGAACGACAACGATATGTCGATCTCGCCCAATGTCGGCGCGCTCAATCAGTACTTCACCCGACTGCTGTCCGGCCCGCTATACAGCTCGATGCGCGAGGGCTCCAAGCGCATGCTGGAGTTCGTCCCGCCGATGAAGGCCTTCGCCCAGCGCGCCGAGGAACACATGAAGGGCATGTTCGTGCCCGGCACGCTGTTCGAGGAGCTGGGCTTTCGCTACTTCGGCCCGGTGGACGGCCACGACGTGAACGGGCTGGTCTCGATCCTGAAGAACCTGCGCGGCACCCACGGGCCGCAGCTGCTGCACGTCGTCACGCGCAAGGGCCAGGGCTATGCACCGGCGGAGGAAGACCCCTGCCGCTACCACGGCGTGTCCAAGTTCGAGCCGGAAAACGGCCTCGCCCCGTCCGCCCCGAAGCCCCCAACCTACACCGACATCTTCAGCCAGTGGCTGTGCGACCAGGCCACGGCCGACGCGCGCCTGCTGGGTATCACTCCGGCCATGCGCGAGGGCTCGGGCCTGGTCGCATTCTCCGAGCAGTTCCCGGAGCGCTATTTCGACGTCGGGATCGCCGAGCAGCATGCCGTCACCCTGGCCGCGGGCATGGCCTGCGAGGGCCAGAAGCCCGTGGTTGCGATCTACTCGACCTTCCTGCAACGGGCGATGGACCAGGTAATCCACGACGTCGCACTGCAGAACCTGCCGGTGCTGTTCGCGGTGGACCGCGCCGGGATCGTCGGCGCCGATGGCCCGACCCATGCCGGCACCTTCGACACCGCCCTGCTGCGCACGGTCCCCAACCTGCTACTGATGGCACCCGCCAACGAGCGCGAGTGTCGCCAGATGCTGTCCACAGGCTTCGCCCACGACGGCCCGGCGGCGGTGCGCTATCCGCGCGGTGGCGGGCCCGGCGAACTGCCGGAGGGCAGCAGCGAGGATTTGGAGACGCTTCCGGTCGGCCGCGCTGAGGTGGTACGCGAGGGCCGGGGCGTCGTCATCCTCAGCTTCGGCGCGCTGCTGGAGACCGCCCTGGCGGCCGGCGAGGCGCTGGATGCCACCGTGGTCAACATGCGCTTCATCAAGCCCCTGGATACGGATCTGCTGGCGCAACTGGCCGCCAGCCACCAGGGCTTCGTGACGCTGGAAGACCATGCCCGCGCCGGTGGCGCCGGGAGCGCGGTACTGGAGTGGCTCTCCGCCGAGGGGCTGACCCTGCCCTGCCAGGTGCTGGGCATTCCGGATGCCTTCACCGAGCATGGCTCGCGTGAACAAATCCTGGCCGATTGCGGCCTCGACACGGCCGGCGTACTGGGCGCGATTCGCCACGCCTTCGGGCTGGAGAATTGCGCGGACGACGGCAGCCGGATAGGCTTCGCGGGCTAATCAAAACCCGGCCGCCATGGCCGCTCGCCCGGAAAACGATCATGAGTGCCCGTTACACCCTTCGCGTCCTGACCGACTTTGCCTCCGCGCATACCCTGCGCGATTACCCGGGGCAGTGCGCGAACATGCACGGGCACAACTGGAAGGTGGAGGCCGAGGTCCAGGCCGAGACCCTGGACGATTCCGGCATGGCGGTGGACTTCAAGGTGGTCAAGACCGCCGCGCGCGAGATCGCCGGGCAGCTGGATCACCGCTACCTGAACGACGTCCCGCCGTTCGACACGGTCAACCCCACGGCCGAGAACATTGCCCAGTGGTTCTACCGGGAAATGGCCGGACGCCTGAACCGCCCGGGCCTGCGCATGCACGCGCTGACCCTGTGGGAGACCGACCGCGCCTGCGTGCGCTACAGCGAAGACGGCTGACGCCCCACTCGCTCCAGCAACCCCAGCGCCCCGCCAGCCACAAGCACCGTCATTGCGAGGAGCCGAAGGCGACGCGGAACAAAAGCCCGAAGCGCGTTGAACGGCCGCAGGCCGGCCCGAAGGGCGAGCGCAGCGAGTAACCTCCATCCGGAACCACCAGATCCTGGCTCGTTGCCAGCTTCAGGAGGTCGCCACATCGCTTCGCTCCTCGCGATGACGGTGTCCGTTTCCCGCTCCGTTGCCGCCCCCCCGCGTTTGTCTTCCCGACATCTACAAGTGATTCGAGGCGTAGTCCGCCAGCCGTGAGCGCTCCCCGCGTGTCAGCGTTATGTGGCCGCTGTGGGTCCAGTTACGGAACCGGTCCACTACATAGGTCAGCCCGCTGGAAGTCTCGGTCAGGTACGGGGTGTCGATCTGCGCGATATTCCCCAGCGCCACCACCTTGGTCCCCGGTCCGGCGCGGGTGATCAGCGTCTTCATCTGCTTGGAGGTCAGGTTCTGCGCCTCGTCGAGGATGATGTAGCGGTTGAGGAAGGTGCGCCCGCGCATGAAGTTCAGCGAGCGGATCTTGATGCGGCTGGTCAGCACGTCGTTGGTGGCTGCCCGGCCCCAGTCCCCGGCGCCTTCGGACTTGGCGAGCACCTCGAGGTTGTCCATCAGCGCACCCATCCACGGGGTCATCTTCTCTTCCTCGGTCCCGGGCAGAAAGCCGATGTCCTCGCCCACCGGGACCGTGACCCGGGTCATGATGATCTCCTTGTAGGTGTTGTCCTCCAGCGTCTGCGCAAGCCCCGCGGCCAGGGTCAGCAGGGTCTTGCCGGTCCCGGCGGCCCCCAGCAGGGAGACGAAGTCCACCTCCGGGTCCATCAGCAGGTTCAGGGCGTAGTTCTGCTCGCGATTGCGGGCGTTGATGCCCCAGACGCTGTGGCGCGGGGTCATGTAGTCGTCGACCAGCTCGATTACCGCGGATTCGTTCGGCTGGTCGATCTCCAGCACGATCGCGGACAGCGGGTTCTCGCCCTCGCGATAGACAAACTGGTTGGGCTGCCACTCGGCCACCAGCGGGCCGGTCACGCGATAGTAGGTGCGGCCGGACTCCTGCCAGGAGTCCATCTTGGCACCGTGGGTCTCCCAGAAGTCCGCTGGCAGTTCGGTCATGCCGGAGAACAGCAGGCTGACGTCGTCCAGCACCTGATCGTTGTAGTAGTCCTCCGCATGCAGGCCGATCACCGTGGCCTTGATGCGCAGGTTGATGTCCTTGGATACCAACGTCACCGGAGTGTCGGGATACTCGGTCTTCAGCGCCTGGGCAGTGGCGAGGATGTCATTGTCGGCCGAGGTGCCCGGGAGCGAGGCCGGCAGGCTGGAGGACAGGTTGCGGGTCTGAAAGAACAGGCGCCCGGTGGGCGCGAACGTCGACTCGCTGAGCGAATCCGCCTGCAGCGGCAACCCGGCGGCGATCTGCTCGTGCTGGGCGCCGGTGGTGAGCTCGTCAATGAAGCGCGAGACCTGGCGTACGTTGCGCGCGACTTCGGAAACCCCCTTCTTGCCGCGGTCTAGCTCCTCGAGCACGACCATGGGCAGGAAGATGTCGTGTTCCTTGAAGCGGAACAACGCCGTGGGGTCGTGCATCAGGACATTGGTGTCCAGGACGAGCAGGCGTTTCGGATCCTGGGCGGTCGCGTTCATGACACCTCCGGGGCGAAGTGGGGGAAGAGGGGCTCAGCTCCCTGCGAGTTCGCGCACCGCGGCGAGGACCTCATCCACATGGCCCGGCACCTTGACCTTGCGCCACTCCTTGCGCAGTACGCCGTCGGCATCGATCACGAAGGTGGAGCGTTCGATACCGCGTACCTGCTTGCCGTACATGTTCTTCATCTTGATGACATCGAAGGCGTCGCACAGGGTCTCGTCGCCATCGCTCAACAGATCGAAGGGCAGCTCCTGCTTGGCGCGGAAGTTCTCGTGGCTCTTCACGCTGTCGCGCGAGACACCGAGGATCACTGCACCGGCGGCGTCAAACGCGGCCTGGTTGGCAGCAAAGTCGCGGCTCTCGTTGGTGCAGCCCGGGGTGCTGTCCTTGGGGTAAAAATACAGGACCAAGATGCGGCCCTGGAAGTCGGCCGGTCCCAGGGTCTGGTCGCCGGTCGCCGGCACACGCAGGTCCTCGGGTACCCGCTGGTCGATTGCAATGCTCATCAGGCGCTGCTCCTTGAGTAGAGGGTCTCAAAGTATGAAGACTACGGACGCCACGCCAGCCCGGCCGTCTCAGGCCTTGATCGGGTCCAACACGCCGTCCACGTTCAGTTCGTCACAGAAGTCCATGAACTCGCCGCGCAGGCTGGCCAGGTGCTGCCCTGCGGGGATATCCACGACCATATTGGCCGCAAACATGCGCGCCCCGGTCTGCTGGGCGATGTATACCCGGGTCTGAACGTCGCGCAGGTTCACCCCACGGCTGGTAAAGAAATCGGCCAGGGCATTCAGCAGGCCCGGGGTGTCCAGGGCTACTGCATCCACGGCATAGGGCATGGCCGCCTCGGGGCGCTCCTCCAGCGGGCCGCGACGGGCCACCACGACCAGCCCCATCTCCGCCTCCAGGCGCTGCAGGCGGGACTCCAGGGTGCCCAGGGTCTTCCAGTTGCCGCTGGCGCTAAGCGCCATGCAGCAGTAGCCACCCACGACCGTGATGCGACTGGATTCGAGATTGCAGCCGGTATCGGCGATCACCCGGGTCACGCTGGACACCAGACCGGGCTGATCGGGCCCGATCAGGTTGAGGATCAGGTGGGTGTGGGTGCCCGCGCCAACCACCTCAGCCATGCGGCACCCGCCGGCGGCGCGCGAGGCAAGGGACGGGCAAGCACCCGGGGGTTCTCTGCGTGAAAGCGGCGACAGGCATGATGGCTCGCAACATACCACCTTGCCCCGGCGGCGCCAACGCAGTCGGGGGACTTGATCCGCGTATCTCCCCGCCAGGGGAGGCGACCGGGTGCACGAAAGACGAGGTGCGGCGAACAGTCGGCCGAAGGAATCTTGAATGCCCTGTCACCCGCCCGTTAGACTGCACCATTACCGTTGTTGGAGGAGTCGATGTTTCAAGGCAGCATGGTCGCACTGGCGACCCCGATGCACGCGGACGGCAGCCTGGACTGGCCGGCCCTGGATCGGCTCCTGGAATTCCACATCGAGGCCGGCACCGATGCCATTGTTGCCGTCGGCACCACCGGCGAATCCGCGACCCTCGATTTCGACGAGCACTGCGAGGCCATCGCCCACACGGTGAAGACCGTCGCGGGGCGCCTGCCGGTGATCGCGGGTACCGGCGCGAACTCCACGCGCGAGGCCATCGCCCTGACCCGCTGCGCCAAGGAAGGCGGCGCGGATGCCTGCCTGCTGGTCTCCCCCTACTACAACAAGCCGACCCAGGAAGGCCTTTACCTGCACCACAAAGCCATTGCGGAAGCGGTGGACATCCCGCAGATTCTGTACAACGTGCCTGGCCGCACGGCAGTCGATCTGTTACCGGAGACGGTGGAGCGTCTGGCCGACATCCCGAACATCATCGGGATCAAGGAAGCCTCGGCCAGTAACGAACGCACCGCCGAGCTGGTCGCCCGTGTCGGCAACCGCATGGACCTCTACAGTGGGGATGACGGCAACGGGCTGGCCTTTCTGCTCGCGGGCGGCCACGGGGTCATCTCTGTCACCGCTAACGTCGCACCGCAACTGATGGCCGCCATGTGCCGCGCCGTGCGCGAAGGCCGCCCCGACGAGGCGCGCGAGATCAATCGCCAGTTGGACGGGCTGCATTCGGCCCTGTTCCTCGAGGCCAACCCGATTCCGGTCAAATGGGCGCTGCAACGCATGGGCCTCATGGAGGAAGGCATCCGCCTGCCTCTGACTCCGTTGTCCGAACCCTTCCATGCGCCGGTCCTGGACGCGATGCGCCAGGCCGGCATAGAGGTCTGATCCCCGACATGAAACAGTCTGCCAAGCTCCACCGCCACGCGACCCGCACTGCCCTGGCCCTGGCTACGGGCCTGGCCATCGCCGGGTGCTCGACCTCCGGCGACCGCCAGTCCGGCCCCGAGTACGAAATGAGTCGGCAGATGGACAACCTCGAGGTCCCACCGGACCTGATCGCGCCCGACAGCGAACGTGCCTACCGTATTCCGGACGCCCCGGGCGAACGGATCAGCGCCCGCGAGATGCAGCAAGACTCCGCGGCCCGCCAGCAGCAGCGCCAGCCCGCCGGGGCAACCGCGCCGGTCCGCAGCGATGCCCGGGTGCTTCCGGAATCGACCGAGATCCAGCTGATGCGCGAAGGCAGCGTCCGCTGGCTGAGTGTTGAGGTGGCCCCGGAGGATCTCTGGGATCGCCTGACCGCATTCTGGGACAGTCAGAACCTGCGCCTGGAGCGCAACGAACCCCAGGTCGGCGTCATGGAGACCGAATGGGCCGAAGACCGCGCCGGGATTCCGCTGCGGGGCACACAGAACATCTTCGCCCGTGCGCTGGGTAACGTATACGACGCCAACACGCGCGACCAATACCGCCTGCGCGTCGAACGCGACAATGGCCGCTCAGCCATCTACATCTCGCACCGCAGAGCCACGGAAGAACCCGAGGGCGAGACCTGGCGCTGGGCAATGCGCCCGTCCGATCCCGAACTCGAAGCCGAAATGCTTAATCGCCTGCGTGTCTACCTCGCCACGGGCGAGACCCCCGAGGGCGGCACCCGGGTAGCCGAGACCATTGGCGACCGCCCGACTGAGCTGCACCAGACGGAACACGAAGGCCAGCCGGTACTGGTGACGGGCAGCGACTTCGACCGCATGTGGTCGCAGATGGGCACCTACCTGGATCGCGCCGGCCTCCTGGTGGACGACCAAGATCGCAATACGGGGACCTTCGAGGTGACCTATCGTCCCGACATGGTCGGCGAGAGCGAACGCGGCGGCTTCTTCAGTCGGATCTTCGGGCGCGGCGGCGATCGTCGCGAGAACGAGCGTTATCAGATTCGCCTGACCGCCATCGGCGACGGCGATCTGCGAATCGAGGCGCGCGACATCGATGGCGAGCCCCTTGGCCGCCGTGACGCCGAGTCCGTACTGGAGCAGATCGAGCAGCAGATCCTTCGCTAGAATACGGCGAGCCCAGCCACCATGATCCGCTTCTGCTCCCTGGGCAGCGGGAGTTCCGGCAACGCCCTGGTGGTCGAGATCGGTGCCACCCGCCTGCTGGTGGATTGCGGATTCTCGATGCAGGAGCTGGAACGCCGCCTGTCCCGGGTCGACCTGACCCCACGGGACCTGACGGCCGTCCTGGTGACCCATGAGCACGCCGACCACATCGGCGCCACCGCGCCACTATCCCGGCGTTACGGCCTCACCGTATTTACCAGCCCCGGCACCCGATTGGCCGCCCGCGACACCGGTTTTGCTCACATCCAGGAGATCCAGGCGGACGCACCGCTGGAGATCGACGACGCCTGGGTGCAACCGTACACGGTGCCGCACGACTCCCGCGAACCCATCCAATTCGCGTTTTCCGACGGCGATCATCGACTGGTCCTGATGACGGATGCCGGCCACATCTCCCCGCACATGGTCGACGTGGCCAATGCTGCCGAAGCCCTGCTACTGGAGTGCAATCACGACCCTGCCATGCTCGCCGCCGGGCGGTACCCGGCATCGCTCAAGCGACGTATTGCGGGCGGTTACGGCCACCTACCGAATCACGCGGCAACCGATCTTCTCCATCGCATCGATCGATCCAGGCTACGCCATGTGATCGGTATGCACCTGTCGAGTGACAACAACCACGAGACGCTTGCACGCCAGGCGCTCGCCGAGGGGCTTGGCTCCTCACCATCCGACACCGAGATCGCAAGCCAGGACTACGGCTTCACGTGGCGAACCACGGCTCAAGCCTGACTCCAACTACCAGTCCAACGCCGTGCCCGCGGTCACGTCAGCCCGGCCGCGGCGGGATCTCGAAGGGCTGCGCCAATCAACCGACAAGGCGCAGCCCCCCCTCCGGCCACCTGACGCTGCGGTCGGAAACCAAGGCCGGCTCTCCAACGTGGTCCCAAGCCCAGTGTGATCAGCGGCGCGACTCCCGAAGGAAATAGAGGCCCCCGATCACGAAGGCCACGCCAATGACTGTTGCCACCGGTCCGCCAAACCCGGAACCCTCCCGCGGCGCAATGGGCGTGAAAGCCAACTGTCCGCCGAAGATCGCATAGAGTCCAATTCCCAGCAGGACCAGCCCCACCAGGACCAACCCTCCGTCCGTCCGCTTCTGTCTCATCCCAGCCTCCGTCTCGGCACCTGCGCCCCTTTCAACCCGGCCAAGGGCCGCCGCAGCAGACTTCACCGTCCGCACACGGTGCCTGACCAACACGCATAAAAAAAGGTTCATCGAAGGATACCGGGGAGGTGTTCGACCGCTGAAGGGCATCGTAGTCTCACGTGGAGCCAGGAAGGACACGGGAGAGAGCGATGCTGGACAAGAAGACGTTGCAGAAGCTGGGCGGCTGGGAAGGCTATCGGCTGGAGCGTGCAGTTTGGCCGGAGGAGGCCGGCGGCACGCTGGAGCTGCACCTGAAGCCGACGCGGCAGTGGATGCACTGCGAACGCTGCGGTCATCGGACCCGGCAGGTGCACGAGACGACGCTGCGGCGGGTGCGGGATCTTCCTCTGTTTGAGTACCGGGTGG
>NZ_KB906578.1:0-15347 GCF_000381505.1 Thioalkalivibrio sp. ALM2T | reverse complement strand
GTGTCCCTGATCAATCCGATCGCGATGGAAGACGGTCTGCGCTTTGCGATCCGCGAAGGCGGCCGCACTGTGGGCGCCGGCGTCGTCTCCAAGATCATCGAGTGATACAGTAGACAAGTTGACAGACTGACCGCGAGAGGCGGCGCCGCGTGCGTCGTCTCTCGCGTTTGTTTCTTGTCGATTCGATTTCTAGGCCAGTAGCTCAATTGGCAGAGCAGCGGTCTCCAAAACCGCAGGTTGGGGGTTCGAGTCCCTCCTGGCCTGCCATCTTCGAGATGGCGGCAGCACCGGGTGATACGTATTCATGAGTGAACAATCGGAACAGACCGGCGTGCTTGATACGGTCAAGCTCGCGGTGGCTGTGGCGCTGCTGATTGCCGGCGTCATGGGCTTCTATTGGTTCCAGGACGAATCCACTCTGATTCGCGTCCTCGGGCTGCTTGCCGTCGTGGGGGTCGCCATCGGGATCGCGATGACGACCGCCAAGGGCAGCCAGCTCGCCGGCTTTATGGGCAACGCGCGCACCGAGGTGCGCAAGATGGTGTGGCCCACCCGCGTAGAGACGACCCAGACCACGCTGATCGTCATTGCCGTCGTGATCCTGGTGGGGATCATGCTCTGGCTCCTGGACATGTTCCTGGGCTGGGGCATCAGTCGGTTCATCGGATAAGCAGCAGGATTTTCCCCATGGCACTACGCTGGTACGTCGTACAGGCATTCTCGGGTTTCGAGGCACAGGTGAAGCGGTCCCTGGAGGAGCGCATCGAGCGTTTCGGCATGCAGGACCACTTTGGCGAAATCCTGGTGCCCACCGAGGAGGTCGTCGAGATGAAGGACGGCCAGAAGCGCAAGAGTGAGCGCAAGTTCTTCCCCGGCTATGTCCTGGTTCAGATGGACCTTAACGACGAGGCCTGGCATCTGGTCAAGGCCGTGCCGCGCGTGCTCGGCTTCATCGGTGGCACCGCGGACCGTCCGGCGCCGATCAGCGACAAGGAAGCCGACGCGATTCTGCAGCGCATGCAGGAAGGCGCCGAGAAGCCGCGTCCGAAGGTGCTGTTCGAGGTGGGCGAGATGGTCCGCGTAATTGACGGCCCGTTCAACGATTTCAATGGCGTGGTCGAAGAAGTCAACTACGACAAGAGTCGTCTGCTAGTGGCGGTTCAGATTTTCGGGCGGTCGACGCCCGTGGAACTCGAGTTCCACCAAGTCGAGAAAACCTGAGACGCGCAAGCGTCATCACCTGTTAATCGGGGAGCCGCAAGGCGTTTGCACCCGAGGGAGTCCTCATGGCAAAGAAAATCGAAGCGTATATCAAGCTTCAGGTGGCGGCTGGCAAGGCCAACCCGAGCCCGCCCGTGGGCCCGGCGCTGGGTCAGCGCGGCGTGAACATCATGGAGTTCTGCAAGGCGTTCAACGCCCAGACCCAGGAGATGGAGCCCGGTCTGCCGATTCCGGTGGTGATAACCGTGTATGCGGATCGCAGCTTCACGTTTATTACCAAGACGCCCCCGGCGGCGGTCCTGCTGAAGAAGGCGGCCGGCATTCAGTCCGGTTCCGGTCAGCCGAACACCAACAAGGTCGGCACCGTGACGCGCGCCCAGCTGGAAGAAATTGCGAAGACCAAGGAACCGGATATGACCGCGGCTGATCTCGATGCCGCCGTGCGTACCATCGCCGGCAGTGCCCGCAGTATGGGCCTCGAAGTGGAGGGTCTCTGACATGGCGAAGCTTTCCAAGCGTATGCAGGCCTATCGCGAGAAGGTTGCGCCGGGTCACCTGTATCCGGTCTCCGAAGCCTTTGATCTCCTGCGTGACCTGCCCAAGGCCAAGTTCCGCGAGTCGGTGGACGTGGCCGTGAACCTCGGCGTGGACCCGCGCAAATCCGACCAGGTGGTGCGCGGTTCCACCGTGTTGCCGCACGGCAATGGCAAGACTGTGCGCGTGGCTGTGTTCACCCAGGGTGCGAACGCCGATGCCGCCAAGGAAGCCGGGGCCGACGTGGTCGGCATGGACGACCTCGCCGAACAGGTGAAGGCCGGCCAGATGGACTTCGACGTGGTGATCGCATCCCCGGATGCGATGCGCGTGGTCGGCCAGCTCGGCCAGATTCTCGGCCCGCGCGGCCTGATGCCGAACCCGAAGGTCGGCACCGTGACCCCGGATGTGGCCACCGCGGTGACCAATGCCAAGGGTGGTCAGGTGCGCTACCGCACCGACAAGGGTGGCATCGTCCACTGCACTATTGGCGCGGCCGATTTCGACACGAATTCGCTTACCGACAATCTGAACGCCCTGCTGGCCGACCTGCTGAAGATGAAGCCGGCGACCTCCAAGGGGCAGTACGTCAAGGCCGTGGTCGTCTCGACCACCATGGGTCCGGGCGTCAAGGTCGATCAGGGCTCGTTGGAGCTCTAAGCAAGAAAATACGGTTTTTGGTCGGCTGTCGCGCAAGCGGCACGCCATCCAAGACCGCAGGCGCCGAGCTCCAGGGCCCGGCTTAATACGCCAGCCTGCGCAGATGGTGTCACCCGATTCAGGAAGTACCTGCGACGGGAGCACCGAAGTGCCGGGTTCGCCCGGTTTCACGATCACCTCCGGGTGGTCTTACTAGAGGAGAGTCAACGTGGCTTTGAATCTCGACGACAAGAAGGCGATTGTCTCGGAGCTGGCTACGGTTGCTGCCTCGGCGCATTCCGCGGTCGCCGCGGAGTACCGGGGTCTCTCGGTCGCGCAGATGACCGACCTTCGTCGGCAGGCCCGCACTACCGGGGTCTATCTGCGGGTGGTGAAGAACAACCTCGCCAAGCGTGCCATTGAGGGTACGGATTTCGCGTGCATGCAGCCCGAGCTGCAGGGTCCGCTAATCCTTGCCTTCAGTGAAGAGGAGCCTGGCTCCGCGGCACGCCTGGTGAAGAACTTCGCCAAGGAAAACGATCAGCTGAAGGTCCGGCTGGTGTCCTTTGGTGGGCAGCTCATGGGGGCGAACGATCTCGATCGCCTCGCGAGCCTGCCGACCCGTGACGAGGCGCTCTCGCAGCTGCTCGCCACGATGAAGGCACCGCTCGATAAGTTCGCCCGTACGGTGAACGAAGTCCCGGGCAAGCTTGTGCGTACCGTTGCAGCAATCCGTGATCAGAAGCAGGCAGCCTGAAGAACCCTTCAAGCCTGCTTCTGCAGCATGTACTGAATGAATTCGGGCTCGACCCGTTAGGAGATTAAGAAATGGCCGTTTCGAAAGAAGATATCCTGGAAGCCATCGGCAATATGACGGTCCTGGAGATTGTGGACCTGATCAGCGAGATGGAAGAGAAGTTCGGCGTGTCCGCCGCTGCCGCTGTTGCGGCCGCCCCGGCTGCCGCTGGTGGCGAAGCCGCTGCCGCTGAAGTCAAGGACGAGTTCGACGTCGTGATGTCGAGCTTCGGCGAGAACAAGGTCGGCGTCATCAAGGTCGTCCGCGGCCTGACCGGTCTGGGTCTGAAGGAAGCCAAGGAAATGGTCGAAGGCGTGCCGGCGACCGTGAAGGAAGGCGCTCCGAAGGACGAGGCCGAGAAGATGAAGGCGGAGCTGGAAGGCGCGGGCGCCACCGTCGAACTGAAGTAAGAAGGCGCTTGCGCCTGTTGTTTTCGTGTACATCACGAAGCCCTGAGGCTGGCGGCCGTTTGGTCGCCAGCCTCAGCCCGTGGTGGCGCGTGTTTTGTCGCGCGTTGTTCAGCTAGCCTCCGAGGTAAGCCATGGCCCTCAGTTATACCGAAAAGAAACGTATCCGCAAGGACTTCGGGAAGCGTCCCCAGATCCTCGAAGTCCCGTACCTGCTGGAAACCCAGCTGACCTCCTATCGGGATTTCCTGCAGGCGGACCGAGCGTCCGACGGGCGGGATCCGATGGGCCTGCATGCGGCGTTTCAGTCGGTTTTCCCCATCGTCAGCTATTCCGGTCATGTCCAGCTCGAGTATGTGAGCTATCGCCTGGGCGAGCCGATGTTCGACGTGAAGGAATGCCAGATCCGTGGCGTGACCTATGCGGCCCCGCTGCGTGTCCTCTTGCGCCTGGTGATTCACGACAAGGAAGCCCCGGCGGGTTCCACCGTGGTCAAGGAGGTCAAGGAGCAGGAAGTCTACATGGGCGAAATGCCGCTCATGACCGAGAACGGCACCTTTGTCATCAACGGTACCGAACGCGTAATCGTGTCGCAGTTGCACCGCTCGCCGGGCGTGTTTTTCGACAGCGACAAGGGCAAGACCCAGGGCAGTGCACAGAAACTGCTTTATAACGCCCGCATTATTCCGTACCGCGGCTCCTGGCTCGACTTCGAGTTCGACGCCAAGGACGGGGTCTTCGTGCGCATCGACCGCCGCCGCAAGCTGCCGGCGTCGATCCTGCTGCGCGCACTGGGCATGGATACCGAAGAGATCCTCACCACCTTTTTCGAATTCAACCAGCTCACCCTCGACGATGACGGCGGCGAGCTGGACCTGATCCCCGAGCGCATGCGCGGCGAGACCGCCGTGATCGACATTACCGATGGCGAAACCGTCATTGTCGAGGCCGGTCGGCGTATTACGCCGCGCCATATCCGGGAGATCGAGAAGGCCGGCATCAACACCCTGCGGGTGCCGGACGAATACCTGCTGGGTCGGGTGCTGGCCAAGGGCGTGGTGGATGAGTCCACCGGGGAATTGATCGCCAATGCCAATGACGCCCTGACCCAGGAGATGCTCGACAAGCTGCGCGCCGAGGGCGTGAAGTCGCTGGAGACCATCTACACCAACGACTACGACCACGGTCCGTACATGTCGGATACGCTGCGTCTGGACCCGACCAAGAGCCAGCTGGAGGCCCAGGTCGAGATCTACCGCGTGATGCGCCCGGGCGAGCCGCCGACCAAGGACGCTGCGGAGAACCTGTTCTCCAACCTGTTCTTCTCGGAAGATCGCTACGACCTGTCCGCCGTGGGCCGGATGAAGTTCAACCGCCGCGTGGGTCGCGATACCGACGAGGGCGCGGGCGTGCTGTCGCCGGAAGACATCCTGGATGTCCTGAAGGTGCTGATTGACCTGCGTAACGGCAACGGCCGTACCGATGACATCGACCACCTGGGCAACCGCCGCATCCGCAGCGTGGGCGAGATGGCCGAGAACCAGTTCCGCCTTGGCCTGGTGCGTGTCGAACGCGCGGTCAAGGAGCGTCTCACCGTCGCCGAGAGCGAGGGCCTGATGCCGCAGGAGCTGATCAACGCCAAGCCGGTGGCCGCCGCGGTCAAGGAATTCTTCGGGTCCAGCCAGCTGTCCCAGTTCATGGACCAGAACAACCCGCTGTCCGAGGTTACGCACAAACGGCGTATCTCGGCCCTGGGTCCGGGCGGGCTTACCCGCGAACGTGCCGGCTTCGAAGTGCGCGACGTGCACCCGACTCATTACGGTCGCGTGTGCCCGATCGAGACTCCCGAAGGCCCGAACATCGGTCTGATCAACTCGCTGGCCGTGTATGCCCGCACCAACCGCTACGGCTTCCTGGAGACGCCGTATCGCAAGGTCGAAGAGGGCAAGGTGACCGAGGAGATCGTCTACCTCTCCGCAATCGAAGAGAGTCAGTACGTGATCGCCCAGGCGAACGCGGCGATGGACGAGGAAGGTCGCCTGAGCGATGACCTTGTGTCCTGCCGCCACCAGGAAGAGTTCACGATCTCGTCTCCGGACAAGATCCAGTACATGGACGTCTCGCCCAAGCAGATCGTGTCGGTGGCCGCCGCGTTGCTGCCATTTCTGGAGCATGACGATGCCAACCGCGCGCTGATGGGCGCGAACATGCAGCGTCAGGCCGTGCCGTGCCTGCGGGCCGACAAGCCGCTGGTGGGTACCGGGATCGAGCGCGCCGTCGCCATCGACTCCGGCTCCGCGATCGTCGCCAAGCGCGGCGGTACGGTGGACTCGGTAGATGCCGGTCGTGTGGTGGTCCGTGTGAACGACGACGAAACCGTCGCCGGCGAGCCGGGCGTGGATATCTACAACCTCACCAAGTACTCGCGTTCCAACCAGAACACCTCCATCAACCAGCGTCCTCTGGTTGCGGTGGGCGACGAAATCGCCCGCGGTGACGCGATTGCCGATGGCTCATCCACGGATCTGGGCGAGCTGGCGCTGGGGCAGAACATGATGGTCGCGTTCATGCCCTGGAATGGCTACAACTTCGAGGACTCGATTCTGATCTCGGAGCGCGTGGTGCAGGAGGATCGTTACACCACGATCCACATCGAGGAGCTCAACTGTGTCGCTCGGGACACCAAGCTGGGCCAGGAAGAGATCACCGCGGATATCCCGAACGTCTCCGAGTCGTTGTTGAACAAGCTGGACGAGTCCGGCGTGGTCTACGTCGGGGCCGAGGTGAACCCGGGCGACATCCTGGTCGGCAAGGTCACGCCGAAGGGCGAGACCCAGCTGACGCCGGAAGAGAAGCTCCTGAGGGCGATCTTTGGCGAGAAGGCCTCGGACGTGAAGGACACCTCCCTGCGTGTGCCATCCGGCATCGAGGGGACGGTGATCGACGTGCGTGTTTTCACCCGCGACGGTGTGGAGAAAGACGCCCGCGCCCGGTCGATCGAGGCCGACGATCTCGCCGCGGTGCAGAAGGACCTGAAGGACCAGCTGCGCATCTACGAGGATGACATCTATGCCCGCGTCGAGAGGCTGCTGGTCAACAAGACCGCCGCCGGTGGCCCGGATGGGCTGGGTGATGGCTCCAAGGTGACCAAGAAGTACCTGCAGGGGCTGTCCCGCGACAAGTGGTTCGAGGTCCGCCTGCAGGATGATGCGGTCAACAGCCAGCTGGAAGACCTGGGCCGCCAGATCAAGGATCAGCACGAGGCGTTCGAGAAGAAGTTCGAGCACCAGAAGGCCAAGCTGGCCGCGGGCGACGACCTGCCGCCAGGCGTGCAGAAGATGGTCAAGGTCTACGTGGCCGTGAAGCGCCGCTTGCAGCCGGGCGACAAGATGGCCGGTCGCCACGGGAACAAGGGCGTGATCTCGATGATCGTGCCGGAAGAGGACATGCCGTTCCTCGAGGACGGTTCCCCGGTCGACGTGGTGCTGAACCCGTTGGGCGTGCCCTCGCGCATGAACGTCGGCCAGGTGCTGGAAGTGCACCTGGGTTGGGCGGCCCGAGGTCTCGGCCACAAGATCAACCGCATGCTCGAGGCGCAAGCCGAGATCGCGAAGCTGCGCGAGTTCCTCGACAAGATCTACAACAACCGCGAACGCAAGGTCGACCTCGACTCCATGTCGGACCCCGAGATCATCGCTCTTTGCCGCAACCTGCGCGGTGGCGTGCCGATGGCGACGCCGGTGTTCGACGGCGCCGAAGAGGCCGAGATCAAGGAGATGCTGCGTCTGGCGGACCTGCCGGAAACGGGGCAGGCCCAGTTGTACGACGGCCGCACGGGGGACGGCTTCGACCGCCCGGTCACCGTAGGCTACATGCACATGCTGAAGCTGAACCATCTGGTCGACGACAAGATGCATGCACGGTCCACCGGCCCGTACTCGCTGGTCACCCAACAGCCGCTGGGTGGCAAGGCGCAGTTCGGTGGTCAGCGCTTCGGCGAAATGGAGGTCTGGGCACTGGAGGCCTACGGCGCCGCCTACACGTTGCAGGAAATGCTGACGGTGAAGGCGGACGACGTGCAGGGCCGCAACAAGATGTACAAGAACATCGTTGACGGTGAGCACCACATGGAGGCCAACGTCCCCGAGTCGTTCAACGTGCTCATGAAGGAGATCAAGGCGCTCGGCATCAATATCGAGCTCGAGCAGGACTGATCTTCTCCGATCCGATTGTGATCCGATGGGGCGCAGTGCGCCCCTCGAAACCAAGTTTGTGAGGCAAGCGAATGAAAGACCTCCTGAATCTGTTCAAGCAACAGACCCAGCCGGAAGAGTTCGATGCGATCCGCATCGGTCTTGCGTCCCCGGACCAGATCCGTTCCTGGTCCTTTGGCGAGGTGAAGAAGCCGGAAACCATCAATTACCGGACGTTCAAGCCGGAACGTGATGGCCTGTTCTGCGCGAAGATCTTCGGGCCGGTGAAGGACTACGAGTGCCTGTGCGGCAAGTACAAGCGCCTGAAGCACCGTGGCGTGGTGTGCGAGAAGTGCGGCGTCGAAGTGACCCAGACCAAGGTGCGGCGCGAGCGCATGGGCCATATCGACCTGGCCTCGCCGGTTGCCCACATCTGGTACCTGAAGAGCTTGCCGTCCCGGATTGGCCTGCTGCTCGACATGACCCTGAAGGACATCGAGAAGGTCCTGTACTTCGAGTCCTTCATCGTCACCGATCCGGGCTTCACCACGCTGGAGAAGCGCCAGCTCCTGACCGACGAGGAATACCTCGAGGCGATGGAGGAGCACGGTGACGACTTCACCGCGCTGATGGGCGCGGAGGCCGTGCTGAGCCTGTTGAAGGAAATGGATCTGCCGGCCGAGGCGACGAAACTGCGCCAGGACCTGAGCGAGACCGGTTCCGAGACCAAGATCAAGCGCTTCGGCAAGCGGCTCAAGCTGGTCGAGGCCTTCCTCGATTCCGGCAACAAGCCGGAGTGGATGATCATGAAGGTGCTGCCGGTGCTGCCGCCGGACCTGCGCCCGCTGGTGCCGCTGGATGGCGGCCGGTTTGCGACGTCCGACCTCAATGATCTGTACCGCCGGGTGATCAACCGCAACAACCGTCTGCGTCGCCTGCTGGAGCTGAATGCCCCGGACATCATCGTGCGCAACGAAAAGCGCATGCTGCAGGAGTCCGTGGACGCGCTGCTGGACAACGGCCGTCGCGGCCGTGCCATCACCGGTACCAACAAGCGCCCGCTCAAGTCCCTGGCTGACATGATCAAGGGCAAGCAGGGTCGCTTCCGCCAGAACCTGCTGGGCAAGCGTGTAGACTACTCCGGTCGCTCGGTGATCGTGGTGGGCCCGACCCTGCGTCTGCACCAGTGCGGCCTGCCCAAGCGCATGGCCCTGGAACTGTTCAAGCCGTTCATCTTCGGGAAGCTGCAGCGCCGTGGTCTCGCGACCACCATCAAAGCCGCCAAGAAGGCGGTGGAAAAGGAAGGTCCCGAGGTCTGGGATATCCTGGAAGAGGTGATCCGCGAGCACCCGGTCATGCTGAACCGCGCACCGACCCTGCACCGCCTGGGTATTCAGGCGTTCGAGCCGGTATTGATTGAAGGCAAGGCGATCCAGTTGCACCCGCTGGTCTGCGCCGCGTTCAACGCGGACTTCGACGGTGACCAGATGGCCGTGCACGTGCCGCTGTCGCTGGAGGCCCAGCTGGAGGCGCGCACGCTGATGCTGTCCTCCAACAACGTGCTGTCCCCGGCCAACGGCGAGCCGATCATCGTGCCGTCCCAGGATATTGTTCTGGGGCTCTACTACCTGTCGCGCGAGAAGGTGAACGCGAAGGGCGAAGGCATGACGTTCGCCGACGTGGACGAAGTCCACCGCGCCTACGAGCACAAGCTGGTGGATCTGCACGCGCGCGTTACCGTGCGGATTGGCGACACCATGGCCGAGGTCGGCGAGGGTGAGAGCCTGCCGTACCTGCGCCTGGAGACCACCGTGGGTCGCGCGATCCTGTCGCGCATCATGCCCAAGGGTCTGCCGTTCGAGCTGATCGACCGCGAGCTGAACAAGAAGGCGATCTCCGGCCTGATCAACCAGTGCTATCGCCGCCTGGGTCTGAAGGATACGGTGGTGTTCGCGGACCAGCTGATGTACGCGGGCTTCTACTACTCCACCCGTGCCGGCGTCTCCTTCTGCGCCGACGACATGGTGATCCCGGACGAGAAGCAGCCGATCCTGCAGGGCGCCGAAGAACAGGTTAAGGAGATCGAGAACCAGTACGCCTCGGGTCTCGTGACCAAGGGCGAGCGTTACAACAAGGTCGTGGATATCTGGTCTCACTGTAATGACCAGGTCGCCAAGGCCATGATGGAGCGGCTCGGCAAGGAGAAGGTCGTCAACAAGGACGGCGAGACCGTCGAGCAGAACTCGTTCAACTCGATCTTCATGATGGCCGACTCCGGTGCGCGTGGCTCCGCTGCGCAGATTCGTCAGCTGGCCGGCATGCGTGGCCTGATGGCCAAGCCGGACGGCTCGATCATCGAGACGCCGATCACCGCGAACTTCCGCGAAGGTCTGAACGTCTTGCAGTACTTCATCTCCACCCACGGCGCCCGTAAGGGGCTGGCCGATACGGCGTTGAAGACCGCAAACTCGGGCTATCTGACCCGCCGCCTGGTGGATGTCTCCCAGGATGTAGTGGTGACTCAGCCGGATTGCGGGACCCAGCAGGGCCTGCAGATGAAGCCGATCATCGAAGGTGGCGACGTGGTCGAGCCGTTGCGCGACCGCGTGCTCGGCCGGACCACTGCGGTCGATGTGCTGCGCCCGGGTACCGATGAGGTATTGATCCCGGCCGGCACGCTGCTGGACGAGGCCATGGTGGACTCCCTGGATGCCGCTTCGGTCGACGAAGTGCTGGTGCGTTCCGCGATTACCTGCGAGACCCGCCAGGGCATTTGTGCCAAGTGCTATGGGCGTGACCTGGCGCGTGGCCACGAGGTCAACGCCGGCGAGGCCGTGGGCGTCATCGCCGCGCAGTCGATCGGCGAGCCGGGTACCCAGCTGACGATGCGTACCTTCCATATCGGCGGGGCCGCGAGCCGTGCCGTGACGGTCAGTGCGATCCAGGTGAAGAGCTCCGGTTCTGTCCGTCTGCATAACCTGAAGACGGTCACCAACAAGGCCGGTAACCTGGTCGCGGTCTCGCGCTCGGGCGAGCTGGGTGTGATCGACGATCAGGGTCGCGAACGGGAGCGCTACAAGATTCCCTATGGCGCGCTGATCACGGTCCACGACAGCGATGCCGTCGAAGCCGGGCAGGAAGTCGCGAGCTGGGATCCGCATACCCATCCGATCGTCACCGAGGTGGCCGGTAACCTGCGCCTCGCGGACTTCGTGGAGAACGTGACGGTCACCAAGGAGACCGATGAGTTCACCGGCCTGTCGTCCAACGTGGTGCTGGATCCGAAGAGCCGCTCTACGGCGGGCAAGGATCTGCGCCCGACGGTCAAGCTGCTGGACGACGACGGCAACGAGGTGTACATCCCGGGGACCGACATGCCCGCGCAGTACATGCTGCCGGCCAATGCGATCTTCAACCTGGAGGACAACGCCCGGGTTGAGGTGGGTGACGTCATTGCCCGCCTGCCGCAGGAATCCTCCAAGACGCGTGACATCACCGGGGGTCTGCCGCGTGTGGCTGACTTGTTCGAGGCGCGGCGTCCCAAGGAGCCGGCGGTGCTGGCCGAGATCTCGGGCACCGTGTCCTTCGGCAAGGAGACCAAGGGCAAGCAGCGTCTCGTGATCACCCCGGACAAGGGTGACCCGGTCGAGATGATGATTCCCAAGCTGCGTACCGTGAACGTGTTCGAAGGCGAGCGCGTCGAGCGTGGCGAGGTCGTGGTGGACGGTGAACTGGATCCGCATGACATCATCCGTCTGCGCGGTGTCACCACCCTGGCCGAGTACCAGGTCCAGGAGATCCAGGACGTTTACCGTCTCCAGGGTGTGAAGATCAACGACAAGCACATCGAGGTGATCGTCCGCCAGATGATGCGCAAGGTGAACATCGAGGACGCCGGTGACACCAAGTTCCTCGCCGGGGATCAGGTCGATCGCATCCGGGTCCTGGAGGAGAAC
Organism: Thioalkalivibrio sp. ALM2T; assembly: GCF_000381505.1. Taxonomy (NCBI): domain Bacteria; kingdom Pseudomonadati; phylum Pseudomonadota; class Gammaproteobacteria; order Chromatiales; family Ectothiorhodospiraceae; genus Thioalkalivibrio; species Thioalkalivibrio sp. ALM2T. The sequence continues at coordinate 3,601 of NZ_KB906578.1, read as the reverse complement.
GAACAGCTGGGTACCGACAAGCAGCCGGCAACCTACGAGCGCGTGCTCCTGGGTATCACCAAGGCGTCGCTGGTGACCGAATCGTTCATCTCTGCGGCCTCCTTCCAGGAGACCACCCGCGTGCTCACCGAGGCCTCGACCCGCGGTGCGCGTGATGATCTGCGCGGCCTGAAGGAAAACGTGATTGTCGGACGCCTGATCCCCGCGGGGACGGGCCTCGCCTATCACAAGGAGCGTCGCCGCAAGCGCGCACTGGAAATGCCCGAGTTCGAGACGGTCGCGGAGGCGCCGGCGGTGATCGCCGACTCCGAACCGGCCACGACCGACCCGGGTACCACGGAAGACGGGTCCGAGTGACCCGTCCCACCTTGACACTCACGGGGGCTGCGATTAGACTTCCGCTCCCTCGACAGTCCGGTCTCGGCGCCGGCCTGTCGTTATTTTTAGGCTAGGAGAAAGGGTTTCATGGCCACGATCAACCAGTTGGTACGCAAGCCCCGCAAGCGCCCCGTCGAAAAGAGCGACGTGCCGGCGCTGCAGGGTTCCCCGCAGAAGCGCGGGGTCTGCACCCGTGTCTACACGACCACCCCGAAGAAGCCGAACTCCGCGCTGCGCAAGGTTGCGCGCGTGCGGCTGACCAACGGCTACGAAGTCAGTAGCTACATCGGTGGGGAAGGCCACAACCTGCAGGAGCACTCGGTGGTCCTGATTCGTGGCGGCCGTGTTAAGGATCTCCCGGGTGTGCGTTACCACACGGTGCGCGGCAGCCTGGACACCCAGGGTGTGCAGAAGCGCATGCAGGGCCGGTCCAAGTACGGCGCCAAGCGTCCCAAATCCTAACCGTGATCCATGATCCAGTCCGGGAACTGAAACATGTCTAGAAGAGCAGCAGCCCCCAAGCGTCACATCCTCCCCGACCCGAAGTTCGGAAGCGAGCGCCTGGCCAAGTTCATCAACACGGTGATGCGTGACGGCAAGAAGTCCGTCGCCGAACAGGTCGTGTATGGCGCCCTGGACCAGATCGAGTCCAAGCAGGGCGACGGGATGGGTGCGCTGGAACGCGCCCTGGACAACATTCGTCCGCGTGTCGAGGTGAAGTCCCGCCGCGTTGGTGGTGCGACCTACCAGGTTCCGGTGGAAGTGCGCTCGGTGCGTCAGGATGCGCTGGCCATGCGCTGGGTGGTCGAGGCCGCCCGCAAGCGGGGCGAGCGCACCATGGCCCTGAAGCTGGCCGGCGAACTGATGGACGCCTCGGACAGCAAGGGTTCGGCCGTCAAGAAGCGCGAAGACACTCACCGCATGGCGGAAGCGAACAAGGCGTTCGCTCACTTCCGCTGGTAAACCAGATTTAGAGAGGCTCACCGTGGCACGCAAGACACCACTGAAGCGCTACCGGAATATCGGGATCAGCGCGCACATCGACGCCGGCAAGACGACGACGACCGAGCGCATCCTGTTCTATACCGGTCTGTCGCACAAGATCGGCGAGGTGCATGACGGCGCCGCCACGATGGACTGGATGGAGCAGGAGCAGGAGCGCGGGATCACCATTACCTCCGCGGCGACCACCAGCTTCTGGTCCGGCATGGCCAAGCAGTTCGACGAGCATCGAGTGAACATCATCGATACGCCCGGGCACGTGGACTTCACCATCGAGGTCGAACGTTCCATGCGCGTGCTCGACGGCGCGGTCATGGTGTATTGCGCCGTGGGCGGTGTGCAGCCGCAATCCGAGACGGTCTGGCGTCAGGCAACCAAGTACGCCGTGCCGCGTCTCGCGTTCGTCAACAAGATGGACCGCGCCGGCGCCGATTTCCTGCGTGTCTACGAGCAGATGAAGGAGCGGCTGCAGGCCAACCCGGTGCCGATCCAGCTGCCGATTGGCGCCGAAGACCAGTTCAAGGGTGTGATCGACCTGGTTAAGATGCAGGCGATCTACTGGGACGAAGAGAACTTCGGTATCAGCTTCGAGTACAAGGACATCCCCGATGACCTCAAGGCCGAAGCCGACAAGTGGCGCGAGAATATGCTCGAGGCCGCCGCCGAGGCGAACGAAGAGTTGATGGACAAGTACCTCAACGAGGGCGATCTCAGCGAGGCAGAAGTCAAGTCGGCCCTGCGCCAGCGGACCCTCGCGCTCGAGATTGTCCCGATGCTGTGCGGTTCCGCGTTCAAGAACAAGGGCGTCCAGGCAATGCTGGATGCGGTTGTCGAGTACCTGCCCTCTCCGGAGGAGGTCAAGGCGATCAAGGGCGTGAAGGCGGGCACCGAAGAGCCGGTGGCCAAGCACGCGTCGGACGACGAGCCCTTCGCGGCTTTGGCGTTCAAGATCATGACCGACCCCTATGTGGGTTCCCTGACGTTCGTCCGCGTTTATTCGGGCGTTCTGTCGGCTGGGGACTCGGTGCTGAATACGCAAAACAACCGCCGCGAGCGGATTGGTCGTATCCTGCAGATGCACTCCAACTCCCGCGAAGAGATCAAGGAGCTACGTGCAGGCGACATCGGCGCGGTAGTGGGCCTGAAGGATCTTTACACCGGTACGACGCTGTGCGATCCGAATGACCCGGTCGAGCTTGAGCGCATGGAGTTCCCGGAGCCGGTGATCTCCATCGCGGTCGAGCCGAAGACCAAGACCGACCAGGAAAAGATGGGCATCGCGCTGAACAAACTGGCGCAGGAAGATCCGTCCTTCAAGGTGCATACCGACGAAGAGTCCGGTCAGACCATCATCTCGGGTATGGGCGAGCTCCATCTCGAGGTACTGGTGGACCGCATGAAGCGCGAGTTCAAGGTCGAGGCGAACGTCGGCCAGCCCCAGGTGGCCTACCGCGAGACCATTCGCAAGACGGTCGAGCAGGAAGGCAAGTTTGTGCGGCAGTCGGGCGGTCGCGGCCAGTATGGCCACGTGTGGCTGCGCCTCGAGCCGCTGGAACCCGGTAGCGGGTACCAGTTCGAGAACGCGATCGTGGGCGGTGTGGTGCCCAAGGACTACATCCCGGCGGTCAACAAGGGTGTGGCCGAGCAGATGTCCAATGGTGTGCTGGCCGGCTATCCGGTCGAGGACGTGAAGGTCACGCTGTTCGACGGCTCCTACCATGACGTTGACTCCAACGAGATGGCGTTCAAGGTTGCGGGCTCCATGGCCTTCAAGGAAGGCGCGCTGAAGGCCGGCGCCGTGCTTCTTGAGCCGATGATGAAGGTCGAGGTGGAGACACCCGAAGAGTACATGGGCGACGTGATGGGCGACCTCAATCGCCGTCGTGGCCTGGTGAAGGGCATGGAGGACGTCGCCGGGCAGAAGCTTCTGCGGGCCGAGGTTCCCCTGTCCGAGATGTTCGGCTACTCGACCCAGTTGCGCTCGATGAGTCAGGGTCGCGCGACCTACTCGATGGAATTCGAGAAGTACGCCGAGGCCCCCGCGCAGATCGCCGAGGCGGTAGCCGCCAAGGCGTCCTGATCCCGAATTCGCGTTATTTGAAAGAACTGTAAAGAGGTTTGAGCTGTGTCCAAGGAAAAGTTCGAGCGTAAGAAGCCGCATGTGAATGTGGGTACGATTGGTCATGTGGACCATGGGAAAACGACGCTGACGGCGGCGATG
>NZ_KB906577.1:0-17501 GCF_000381505.1 Thioalkalivibrio sp. ALM2T | reverse complement strand
CTCTTACGCGACGAACTCAAGAGACTGTGGTTCCAGCGCAGCCCCGAGCGGACGTACCAGGCGTGGCGGCAATGGGTGCAGCAAGCGCACGAGAGTGGAATCCAGGCCCTGCAGCGCTTCGCACGCCTGCTGGAGCCCTACCTACCCGGCATCGTCTCGCGCTGCCGCCACCGGCTGAACACCAGCGTCGTCGAGGGCATTAACAACACGATCAAGGTCATCAAGCGTCGGGCCTATGGCTACCGCGACCAGGAATACTTCTTCCTCAAAATCCGCGCAGCCTTCCCCGGTAATGCTCGATGAACCTTTTTTGTTTCACCGCGAAGTCCACGAAGGAGGTCAAGGGCGTTTGCACCACAGAGGGCACAGAGGACGCGGAGAAACCCAAGACAAGTTACGGCGCTATACCCTGCCATCCCGGCTGTAGCGCAGCGAAGAGCCGGGATCTCCAAGACCTGCCACCGACGCCGTGTAAGCCGCAACGAGATCCCGGATAACCGCTTCGGGATTTCCGGGATGACGCCATGCGTCTATTGGTGTCGGGTTGGCGAGTAGGATGTGATGAGCGCAGCGAATCGCATCGTGGCGCAGCTCGGGGCTTCCCGGTTCCCGGATTGATGCGTTCCGCTGCGCTCAACCGCATCCCGCCTTTTTCGACGGTTTTCTCCGTGTCCTCTGTGCGCTCTGTGGTGCAACAAACCGGCGTTTCCTAACCCAGGACTTCGAGCTTGGCGAAGCTCAGCACCAGCCACTTGGAGCCGGCGTGGGCAAAGTTCACCTGGACCCGGGCCGAGTTGCCGGAACCCTCGAACTGGGTGATCAGCCCCTCGCCGAACTTCGCGTGGTGTACCCGTGCGCCGATCGCCAGGCCCGCCGCGGAGGCCTCGGCGGCCTGTGCATCCATGGCCCCGAAGCCCGCCGTCTTGTGCCGGGCCGCGGCAAAGCGCCCCGCCCCATAGGGCGAGGCCTGCGGGCGCAGTACTTCCAGCGCGCCCTCGGGGATCTCGTTGATGAAACGCGAGGCGACGTTGTAGGACTCGCGTCCATACAGCCGCCGCGTCTCGGCATGGATCAGGTACAGCTCCTGTTCGGCGCGGGTCATGCCGACATAGGCCAGGCGGCGCTCCTCTTCCAGCCGCCCCGGCTCCTCCAGCGAGCGGGCGTTGGGGAACAGCCCCTCTTCCATGCCGGTCAGGAACACCAGCGGAAACTCCAGGCCCTTGGCCGAGTGCAGGGTCATCATCTGCACCGCGTCCTCGTGCGGGTCGGCCGCACCCTCGCCGGCCTCCAGCGCGGCGTGGGCGAGGAATTCGGTCAGGCGATTGCCCTCGCCTTCCTCGCTCTCGGCGGTGCTGCTCATGTCGAAGGCGCGCGCGGCCCCCACCAGCTCGTCCAGGTTTTCCAGCCGAGCCTCGCCACGCTCGCCCTTTTCCTTCTTGTAGTGCTCGCGCAGTTGCGCGCGCTCGATCGCCTGTTCCACCTGGTCGGCCAGCGGCTGGCGCGGGAGCTCCTGCTGCAGGGTGCGGACCAGCTGCACGAACCCGGCGACCGCGGTGCGCGCGCGTCCGGGCAGGGCGTCGGCGTCCACCGCCTGCGTGGCGGCCTGCAGCAGGCTGGTGTCCGCCGCCTGGGCGGCCTGGCGCAGGCCCTCCAGGGTCTTCTCGCCGATCCCGCGCGGGGGCTGGTTGACCACCCGCAGGAAGGCGGCATCGTCATCGCCGTTGCCGGCCAGGCGCAGGTAGGCCAGGGCATCGCGAATCTCCTGGCGCTCGAAGAAGCGCAGGCCGCCGTAGACCCGGTAGGGCATGCGCCGGCCGATGAAGGTCTCTTCCAGCACGCGTGACTGGGCATTGGAGCGATACAGCACCGCGCACTCGCGGTACAGCCCGCCCTGGTCCACGTGGCGGGCGATGGTCTCGGCGATGAAGCGCGCCTCTTCCTGCTCGTTCAGCGCGGTGTACAGGCGGACCGGTGCGCCTTCGTGGCCCTCGGTCCACAGCTCTTTGCCCAGACGGCCCGAGTTGTGCCGGATCAGGGCGTTGGCTGCGTTCAGGATGTTGGCGCTAGAGCGGTAGTTCTGTTCCAGGCGCACGACCTGGGTGCCCGGGTAGTCCTTCTGGAAGTGCTGGATGTTCTCGATCTTCGCGCCGCGCCAGCCGTAGATCGACTGGTCGTCGTCGCCCACGGCGAATACCGGGCTGTCCCCGGCGAGCAGGCGCAGCCAGCCGTACTGGATGTCGTTGGTGTCCTGGAACTCGTCGACCAGCACGTGGCGAAAGCGCGTGCGGTAGTGCTCCAGCAGGGCCTTGTTGTCGCGCAGCAGTTCCAGCGAGCGCAGCATCAGCTCGGCGAAGTCCACCACACCGGCGCGCTCGCAGGCCTGCTGGTAGGTGGTGTAGACGCGTACCCACTGGCGGGCGACCGGGTCGCCGGTATCCGGCAGGTGTTCTGGACGCGAGCCCTCGTCCTTGCGTGCGTTGATGTACCAATGTGCCTGCTTGGGCGGCCAGCGCGACTCGTCCAGCTCCAGGGCACGCAGCACGCGCTTGACCATGCGCAGCTGGTCATCGGAGTCGAGGATCTGGAAGGCCTGCGGCAGCTTCGCCTCCTGCCAGTGCTGGCGCAGCAGGCGGTGGGCGAGGCCATGGAAGGTCCCGACCCACAGCCCGGTGGCCGGGTGCCCCAGCAACGACTCGATGCGCCCGCGCATCTCGGCCGCCGCCTTGTTGGTAAAGGTGACCGCCAGCAGGCTGTGCGGGGCCACGCCCTCGACGCCAATCAGCCAGGCGATGCGGTGCACCAGCACGCGGGTCTTGCCGGAGCCGGCGCCGGCCAGGACCAGCACCGGATGCGGCGGGGCGGCCACGGCCTCGCGCTGGGCCGGGTTCAGGGAATCGAGCAGGGGGGAGACATCCATGCGCGAATGGTAGGGAAACCCGGCCGGAATCGCACGTTCCGCATGCGGGCCGTGTGCCTTCGCCCGCGCAAACGCGCTACCCTCGGAGGCAGCCTTCAAGAAGACGCTGATTCACCGACTCCGCGCGGGAACCTCTCGCGCCGATCAGGTCCCAAAGGCCGACGCATCAGGAATGGGAAGAGACCGCGAATGAACGAGATGCCATCCCGGCACCGGCTGGACAGCCCCGTATCCGGGCAGGAACTGCACCCGGATAACCTCGCTTTCGCCGAGGATCTGCTGGAGCGCTACCAGGACGACCCCGATTCCGTCCCGCCGGCCTGGGCCGATTACTTCCGCTCGCTGGAAGGGGCGCCGCGCCCGGAACGCCGCCGGCGCTCCACCGATCGGCCGGATCTGGCCCATGAACAGCTGCAGATCCGCGTGCTGCAGTTCATCAATGCCTACCGCTACCTCGGTCACTTTGGCGCCCGTCTGGATCCTCTGGAGCGCGAACCGCCGGAGCCACCGCGCGAGCTGAGCCGCGAGCATCACGGCCTGGACCAGGTCGGCCCCGATGTCACCTTTGATCCGGGCTCGCTGTTCATCGACGGGCGGGTCTCGCTGGATACGATCGAGCGGGTGCTGAAGGAGACCTACTGCGCCGGTATCGGCGCGGAATACATGCATCTGATGGCCACCGACGAGAAGCGCTGGCTGCAGGAGCGTCTGGAATCGGCCCATGGCCACTTCGGTTTCGATGACGACACCCGCCTGGCGATCCTCGAGCGCCTGACCGCGGCCGAGGGTCTGGAGCGCTACCTGCACCGGCGCTATGTCGGTCAGAAGCGCTTCTCGCTGGAAGGCGCGGAGAGCCTGATCCCGCTGCTGAATGCCCTGATCCAGCGGGGCGGCGCGCGCGGGCTGCAGGAGTTCGTGGTCGGCATGGCACACCGCGGACGCCTCAACGTGCTGGTCAACCTGTTCGGCAAGTCCCCGGAGGAGCTGGCCAACGAGTTCGAGGGGCGTCCGCGCGACGACCGTGGCACCGGCGACGTGAAATACCACATGGGTTTCTCCTCGGACCTGGATACCCCGGGTGGTCGGGTGCATCTGGCGCTGGCCTTCAATCCCTCGCACCTGGAGATCGTCACCCCGGTGGTGGAGGGTTCGGTGCGGGCACGCCAGGTGCGCGTCGGCGACCGCAAGGGCAACCGGGTGATGCCGGTGGTGATCCATGGCGATGCCGCCTTTGCCGGGCAGGGCGTGGTCATGGAGACCCTGAACATGTCCCAGACCCGGGGCTTCTCCACCAAGGGCACCGTGCATGTGGTGGTGAACAACCAGATCGGTTTTACGACTTCGACCCTGAAGGACGCCCGTTCGACGCATTACGCCACGGATGTCGCCAAGATGGTGAATGCGCCCATCCTGCATGTGAATGGCGATGATCCCGAGGCCGTGGTGTTCATCACCCAGATCGCGCTGGACTACCGCATGCGCTTCGGCAAGGACGTGGTCATCGATCTCGTCTGCTACCGCCGCCAGGGTCACAACGAGGCCGACGAGCCGGCCGCGACGCAGCCGCATATGTATCGTCGTATCCGCGACCTGCCGACCACCCGCGAGCGTTACGCCAGACGCCTGATCCGCGAGGGCCTGACGACCGAAGATGCACAGGAGCAAGCGCTGGAGGACTATCGCGGCCGACTGGATGCCGGCCAGCCGGTGGCGCTGTCGTTGCTGCGCGAGCGCAACAGCCATGCCGGATCCTCGACCAACTGGGGTCCCTATCTGAACCAGACCTGGGACCAGGATGTGGACACCGGCGCCCCCGCCGACCGTCTGGCGCGCACCCTCGAGCAGCTTTCCACCCCGCCGGAGGGTTTCCGGCTGAACGACCGCGTGCAGAAGATCCTGGATGCCCGCGTGGCCATGGCGCGCGGCGAGCAGCCGTTGGACTGGGGTGCGGCCGAGACCCTGGCCTACGGCGCGTTGATCCAGGACGGCTACCGCATTCGCCTGTCCGGGCAGGACTCCAGCCGGGGTACCTTCTTCCACCGCCATGCGGTCCTGCACGACCAGGAGACCGGCAAGGCCATCGTCCCGCTGCGGCGCCTGGATCCGGACCACCCGCGGTTCCTGGTGATCGATTCGCTGTTGTCCGAGGAGGGCGTGCTCGCCTTCGAATACGGCTACGCGACCGCCGCGCCCGAGGCTCTGGTGGTCTGGGAGGCGCAGTTCGGCGACTTCGTGAACGGCGCCCAAGTGGTGATCGACCAGTTCATCTCCTCCGGCGAGCAGAAGTGGGGGCGCCTGTCCGGCCTGACCCTGTTGCTGCCCCACGGCTACGAGGGGCAGGGGCCGGAGCACTCCTCGGCCCGCCCGGAGCGCTTCCTGCAACTGGCGGCGCAGGAGAACATGCAGGTCTGCGTGCCTACTACGCCGGCGCAGATGTTTCACCTGCTGCGCCGGCAGATGCTGCGGCCCTATCGCAAGCCACTGATCGTGATGACCCCGAAGAGCCTTTTGCGCCACAAGGACGCGGTCTCCGACCTCGATGCGCTGGCGACGGGCCAGTACCAGACGGTCATCGACGACGCCCGCATCGAGGATCCCGGCAAGGTGAAGCGCGTGCTGATGACCAGTGGGCGCATCTTCTACGATCTGGCTGCGCGCCAGGCCGAGGGCGAGCACGCGGATACGGCGATCCTGCGCCTGGAGCAGTGTTACCCCTTCCCCGAGGCGCGCCTGACCGAATTGCTGGGGCGTTATCCGGAGGCGGATGAATTCGTCTGGGTCCAGGATGAACCGGAGAACCAGGGTTACCTGGAGTTTGTCGCACCGCGTATCAACCCGCTGCTGGCGGTGCGTGGCCAGACCCTGCACGCCGTCGCGAGACCCCCGGCCGCCGCGCCCGCTGTCGGTTACCCCGAGGTGCACAAGGCGCAGCTGAAAGATCTGCTCGAGCGCGCCTTCGGGCCGATCAGTTCGCGTGACACGCCGCACCCGACGCCCTGAACATTCGATACAGACGCACAGAACAAGGAAGCGAGATGGCATCCGATCGCACCCCGATCCAGGTCCCGGAACTCCCCGAGTCGGTCGCCGATGCGACCGTGATCGCCCTGCACAAAAAGGCCGGTGACGCCGTCAAGCGTGACGAGCTGATCGCCGAACTGGAGACCGACAAGGTGGTCCTCGAGGTGTCGGCCCCCAGTGCGGGCACCCTGGTCGAGCTCTCCGCCAACGAGGGCGATGTGGTCAAGGCCGACGCGATCCTGGGTTATCTGGGGCCCGCCGAAGCCGCGCCGGAGGACCCGGACGAAGAGGCCGAGGATGAGGCAGCGCCTTCCAGGGCATCGACAGCCACGGAGGGCGGCAAGCCGGCGTCCGTGGCCACGGGGGATCGGGAAGAGAAACCGGCCGCTGCCTCCTCACCCGAGCCCGCGCCGTCCGGGGCCGGGAACGGAGCGGCCGGTAGCCCGCCGCCGCCCACGCCGGCCGTGCGGCGCCTGCTGCAGGAAGCCGGCCTGCGTCCGGAGGATGTCGAGGGCAGCGGCGACGACGGGCGCATCCAGCGTGCCGACGTGGAGCGGGCGCGCAGTGATCGCAGCGCGCCCGCGGCTTCTTCGGAGCCATCGGGTTCCGTCGGGGCGGCGCGACCCCAGGCGCATCCGGCCGACCCCGGAGACCGCGCCGAGCGCATCGAGCGTGTGCCGATGACCCGCCTGCGGGCGCGCATCGCGGAACGGCTGCTGGAAGCGAAGCAGACCACCGCGATGCTGACCACCTTCAACGAGATCGACATGTCCGCGGCGATGGCCCTGCGCAGCCGCTACAAGGAGCCCTTCGAGAAGCGCCATTCCATCAAGCTCGGCTTCATGGGCCTGTTCGTGGCCGCGGCCAGCCGCGCGCTCGAGCGCTTCCCGGTCGTCAATGCCGCACTGGATGGCGAAGAGATCGTCTATCACCACTACAGCGACATCGGCATCGCAGTCTCCTCCTCGCGCGGACTGGTGGTGCCGGTGCTGCGCGATACCGGCAACGCCCCCATTGCCGAGATCGAGCGGCGCATCCGCGACTACGCGGAACGCGCGCGTGATGGCAAGCTGGATATCGACGAGCTGCGCGGTGGCACGTTCACCATCACCAACGGGGGCGTGTTCGGTTCGTTGTTCTCCACGCCGATCCTGAATCCGCCACAGAGCGCGATCCTCGGCATGCACGCGATCAAGGAACGCCCGGTCGCGGTGGACGGCGAGGTCGTCGTCCGGCCGATGATGTACGTCGCCCTGTCCTACGACCACCGCCTGGTCGATGGTGCCGAGGCGGTGCAGTTCCTGGTCGCCATCAAGGAAGCCATCGAGGACCCGGCGCGGTTGCTGCTCGACGTCTGACCCTGCTGAGCCCCTGCAGGGGCTAATGGCAACAAAGGGGGTGAAGAAGGCCGCCCTCAGTCGAACGGCGCGATCAGCCCGCGCACCACGTCATAGTCGGCGTCGCTGACCGGGGCAAACCCGTCGTAGTTTTCGTCCAGGGCGCGCATTGCCGGTCCCGAGGCGGGGTCGTCCGGGCTGGCGGTCAGCAGCGCGGCGCGGATGCGATCCTGCAGTGCCGGGTCGAGGCCCGCGCGGGCCGCGATCACATACGGTGGCAATGCGGGCGAGGCGTGCAGGATGCGGATGCCGTTGCCTTCCCAGCGATAGGCCGCGGTGTCCTTGAGGATGCCGGCGTCGAAATCGCCGCTGATTACGCCGCGCACGATGTTGTCGTAGTGTCCGAGGAAGTGATAAGCGCCGAGGTCGGCCAACTCAATCCCCGAATCCACTACGGCAGCACGCTGCAATAGCGCGGCCTCGTCACCAAAGGCGAAACGCTTGCCGGCCAGTTCCTCCGGCGATTGCAATGGACTGTCCTCCGCGACCACGATCATCAGGCGGAAGCTGTCCTCGCCCTTGGTGATGGTGCGCGCCAGCGGTTCGACTCCGCCGCGCTGGTTTGCGCGGATATACGCCACCGGCGTCAGGTAGGCGATGTCGGAGCGCCCTTCGACGATCTCGCGGATCGCGTCCGGCATGCTGGAGGACAGGCGCAGGTTCACGTCCCGTTCGAGGGTGCCGGCCAGGTATTCGGTGAACGGCTCCAGCCGGCTCAGCATCTGCGCGGGAATATCCATCGCGACCGAGCCGAAAACCAGTTCATCGTCTGCGGTTGCCTGCGCCGTCAGTGGCAGGAGTAGCCCGAGCACCCCTCCCAGTAAGCATCGGGTCGTCCGGTTGTTCATGTCTCGTCTCCCTGGAAATTCACTGAGAGCGGGTCTTCGCTGATCAGCGTGGTGTAGTTGGTAACGCGGTTGCGGCCGCGGCGCTTGCTGGCATACATGGCCTGGTCCGCGGCCCGGCAGAGCCCCTTGGACGAGGTGACGCCCTCTTCCAGCGAGAGCGAGGCGAGTCCGATACTGACGGTTACGTGCAGTTGCTGGCGGCCATCCTCGGTGGGGACTCCCATCGCGGCGACCGTCTGGCGCAACTTCTCGGCCGTCTTGAGGGCCCCCGGGGCGTCGCAGCGGCGGAGAAAAACGGCGAACTCCTCGCCTCCCATGCGGCAGGTGGTATCGGTATCGCGGCAATGCTCGCGCAGTAGCCCAGCGAAGGCCTTGAGGATGCGGTCGCCGGTGTCGTGGCCCCAGGTATCGTTGATCGCCTTGAAGTTGTCCAGGTCGAGAATGAGCAGGCTGGCGGGGTCGCCGTGGCGTCGGAACAACGCGATATCCTGCTCCATCGCCTCCTGGAAGGCGCGACGGTTGCCGAGACCGGTCAGTGGATCGGTGCGCGTCAGCACTTCCAGCTCGGCATTGGAGGATTCCAGCTGCTTTTGTTGCTGGATCAGGCGTTCGTAAGCCTCGCGCAGCTCGCGGTCGGCGGACTCCACGCGGCCGCGCAGTTGCTCGTTGGCGGTATTGAGCTGGGCCCGCATTTGGTTGAAGCGTGCGGCCAGGTCGCCGATCTCGTCGTTGGAATGCACGTCGATATCGCGCAGGATCACGCCGTTTTGGTCGACGTTCGACTCCAGGGCGCGCGAAACGCGCGTCAGCGGTGCAATGATGATCCACGACAGCGCGACGAACTCGCCCAGTGCGATCAGGGCGATCACCGCGACCTCGCGGCGGATCAGGGAGGTCTTCTGCTGCTCCAATTGGGCGAGGATCGGCTCGATGCTCAGTTCCATCTCCAGGTGCCCGACCTCGCGCCCATCCAGCTCGATGGGCCGCTGGAACTCGACGCGTTCGAGGTTCGCCCGGTCGGGGTGCTGTACCTCGGCCATGGTATTGCCGCGATCACTCAGCACCCGGGCGTGGACCACGCCCCCGGCCTCGACCACCTGGTCCAGCAGCAGCTGGATGGTGTGGTAGTCGTAGCCCACCACGCTGTAGGCGATCGACCGGGCGAGGTAGTCCGCGGTCTCGGCCCCGCGTCGGTCGGTCTCGCTAAGTACGTTTTGTTCGACATCGCGCATGACCAGATAGCCGCTGATCGACAGCGCGGTCAGCAGAACGGTCAGCAGGACCAGCACCACCTTCTGGCGAATCCCGAGTCGGAAAAGGCGGCGCCTGCGGGGCATGCAGTACTCTGGTCGGTGAATGGCCGGGTTCAGGCCGGCGTCCGTGCCGGGGATATTCCACAGCTTAAAAAGGTACGGGAGAGGGAGCAAACAGGAATTGGTAATACACGCGCGCGAGGGCGGTCAGCGGTCGGAATGGCCCACTGGACGGGGTGGGGTTCAGGCATTCCTGTCGTTGGCCCGGCGCCGGGGGCCGGGACGCAGGCTGAACAGCAGTATGCCGGCGCCGAACAGGGCGAGCGGCCAGACCGGCCAGGCGAGCCCCTGCCAGGCGGTGACCTCCAGCTGCGTGGCCAGCCCCGCAAGGGCCAGCAGGGCCACGCCCGCCCAGCCCTCGTTGCGGCGGCGGGACTGGCGCCTCAGCCCGTTTTCCAGCTCGAGGATCTGGCGGCGTAGCGCGGCGTCGCGCTCGGCCCGCTGTTCCTCCACGGTCAGGGCCTTCTCCAGGTGTATCGGCAGTTCCGGCAGGTGCGCCAGCAGGCGCGGCAAGTGTTGCTGCGCGTTGCGGATAAAGGCGCGCACGCCCATGCGCTCGTGCATCCATTTTTCGATGAACGGCTTGGCGGTGGTCCACAGGTCCAGCTGGGGGTAGAGCTGGCGGCCCAGACCCTCGATGTTCAGCAGGGTCTTCTGCAGCAGCACGAGCTGCGGCTGGACCTCCATGTTGAACCGCCGCGCGGTCTGGAACAGGCGTAGCAGGACCTGGCCGAAGGAGATCTCGTCCAGCGGACGCTGGAAGATGGGCTCGCAGACGGTGCGGATTGCGGCCTCGAACTCGTCGACGCGGGTGTCCTTCGGCACCCAGCCGGATTCCACGTGCAGTTCGGCCACGCGGCGGTAGTCGCGGTTGAAGAAGGCGTGGAAGTTCTCGGCCAGATAGCGCTGGTCGGAGTCCAGTAGCGAGCCGACGATGCCGAAGTCGACTGCAAGGTAGGTCGGGTCATCCGGGTGGGTGGCATCGACGAAGATGTTGCCCGGGTGCATGTCGGCGTGGAAGAAGTTGTGCTGGAACACCTGGGTGAAGAAGATCTCCACCCCACGCTCGGCTAGCAGCTTCAGGTCGACGTTGCGTTCGCGCAGGGCGGCGATGTCGGCCACCGGGAGGCCGCCGATGCGCTCCATCACCAGGACGCTGCGGCGGGTGTAGTCCCAGATGATCTCCGGGATGTACAGCAGGTGGCTGTCCTCGAAGTTGCGGTGGATCGCGGCGGCATTGGCGCCCTCGCGGATCAGGTCCAGCTCGTCGGTGACGGTCTTTTCGTATTCGTCCACGACCTCGCGCGGGCGCAGGCGCTTGGCCTCCGACCAGTAGCGATCTGCCAGGTCGGCGATCAGGTGCATCACCTCGAGATCCGCGCGGATGGTCTTGAGGATGCCGGGGCGGACCACCTTCACCACCACCTCGCGCCCGTCCTGCAGCGTGGCCGCATGCACCTGGGCGATGGAGGCCGAAGCGATGGGCGTGTCCTCGAAGGCAGCGAAGGCGATCTCGATCGGGCGCTCCAGTTCGGCCTCGATCACGGCGCGCGCCTGGTCACTGGGGAACGGCGGCACCCGGTCCTGCAGGCGCGCAAGCTCGATCGCGATGTCGTCCGGGAGCAGGTCGCGCCGAGTGGAGAGCATCTGTCCAAACTTGATGAAGATCGGGCCCAGATCCTCCAGCGCCTTGCGAATGCGCTCGCCGCGGGTGCCTTCGGTGCGACGGAACCAGTTCCAGGGCGCGAGATAGAGCAGGAAGCTGAGCGGGCGCAGCGGCTTCAGCGTGAACAGGATGACGTCCAGGCGATAGCGCACCAGGACCCGCGCAATGGTCCACAGCCGCAGGCCTCGGTACAGCGCGCGGCGCATCAGGCCTGCCGGTCGTCAGGTGCGGAGGCCGGTGCCTCCAGACGACGCAGCCGCGCATCCAGCCGGGCGACGTCGTCGCGCAGCGTGGTGACGTCTTCGGCGAAGGCCTCGAACGCGCCGCCGGCCGGTAGCCATTCGAGCTCGTCGCGCAGGTAGTCGGCCGTGTCCTCGGCGGAGCGCCGGCCCAAGTGCCGCAGGCTGTCGCGCGCCTGGTCCAGCAGGTGGCGCAGCGGCCCGGCCGCTCCGGCGCCGGCAAAGCGTTCGAACAGATCTTCCCAGTTGATGCCGGCATCGCGCAGTGCATGTTGCAGGTCGGAGAGCACGGTCGCATCCCCGGTAATGCTCAACCCGGAGCGGTCGTCGCGTGCCATCGCTGCGGCCAGCGATAGCGGCGAGCCCTTCAGCTGCACGTCCACTGGCTCCTCGACGCCGCCTGTAACCTGCAATCGGTCCGCGGCCCCGACCAGCGACAGCGCGAGCCTCGGCGGCTCGATCACGATGGCGATCGCACGCCCGGCCAGCCGCGCCCGGTCCTTCTCCGGGGCGCTGGCCAGGTGTTCGTTCAGCGTGGCCTCGATCAGGGCCGCGAACGGACTGGGCAGGGCGAAGGGTTCGGCCATGAGAGCGCTAGAGCTTGGTGCCGCGGTGCAGGGCGACGATGCCGCCGGTCAGGTTGTCGTATTCGACCCGCTCCAGTCCGGCGTCGCGCATCATGCCGGCCAGGGTCTCCTGGTCCGGGTGCATGCGGATGGATTCGGCCAGATAGCGGTAGCTGTCGGCGTCGTTCGCGACCAGCTTGCCCATCAGCGGCAACACCTTGAAGGAGTAGACGTCGTACATCGGGCGCAGCGGCGCCATCGGCTGCGAGAACTCCAGCACCAGCACGCGCCCGCCCGGCTTGATCACCCGGCGCATCTCGGCCAGCGCGCGCTCCTTGCGGGTCACGTTGCGCAGGCCGAAGGCGATGGTCACGCGGTCGAAGTAGTCGTCCGGATAGGGGAGCTGTTCGGCGTCCGCCTGCACGAAGTCGAGGTTGCCCACATGGCCCTCGTCCAGCATGCGGTCGCGCCCGGCCTCCAGCATCGAGGCATTGATGTCGCAGACCACGATTTGCCCCTTCGGTCCGACGCGTGGGGCAAAGGCCCCGGCCAGGTCCCCGGTGCCGCCGGCCAGGTCCAGGATCTTCATGCCTGGGCGCACGCCCGTGCGCTCCAGGGTGTAGCGCTTCCAGATGCGATGGACGCCCATGGACATCAGGTCGTTCATCACGTCGTAGCGCGACGCGACCGAATGGAACACCTCGCCGACCCGCGAGGCCTTCTCGGACTCGGGGACGCTCTGGTAGCCGAAGTGGGTCTTGCCGGATTCTTCTTTCATCAAAGTGCCGTTGTCAGTGCGTCTTGCGCTCGTGTCCGGCCTCTTTCAGCCGATCCAAGTAATCCTGCCACAGTCGCTCCTGGTTCGTTCCGAGCTCGTGCAGGTAGTCCCAGTCATAAATGCCGGTGTCGTGCCCGTCGGAGAACACGAGCTTCACCGCATAATTTCCGACCGGCTCGATCCCGGTGATGTTCACGTCTTCCTTGCCGACCTGCAGCACCTCCTGGCCCTTGCCGTGCCCGCGCACCTCGGCCGAGGGCGAATACACGCGCAGGAACTCGCAGGGCAACTCGAAATGCGAGCCGTCCGAATACGCCAGCTCCAGGATGCGCGACTTCTGATGCAGCTGGATATCGGTGGGTCGGTGGGTACTGCTCATGCGGCCTCCAGAATCCACGGTCCGGGCGCCGCCCGAACCAAATCAGCGGACCGCCAAACGGCGGCCATCAATGGACTGCGAGGATACCAGCCCTGCGGGCCAGCGTGGCATCTCCCCGCGCACCGCAGGTCTGCCGGCCTTGACACCCTTCGGACCTCGCGCCAGAGTCGGCAACCTTAATCATGGAAAGGGAATGTCCATGACCTCGCCACGGACTGGCGCATTCGCCGTACAGGCACACCCCGATCTTTCAGCCGCCATGACCTTTCGTGCTCCCACGCTCGCGCGGGTCGCATTCGGGCGGGCGTTCGATTGTCGCCGCGGAGGTTTTTCCCATCCCCCCTCGCGTTTCCAGTTGGGCATATCACGAACCGCGAGAGGCGCTCCATGCTCTGGTTGATCGCCTATGTGATCGCACTGATCGCGGCGGCTGGCATCCTGTCCGAGCGATCGCGTGCGCCCGTTCGGGCCAGGGTCCTGTTCGCCCTTGCCGTTCTCGCGGTGCCATTCGTGCTGCAGACCTTCGGCTGGATGCTCCTGGGCGATGAACCCCATGATCTGATCGCGGCCCAGCTCGGGCTTCTGTCATACGTCATCGGCCCCATTCTGGTGGCCTGGTACTTCCTGTATCGCTATCCGCTGCCGGCATCCGCACGGCATGCCCCGAAACTGAAGAGCTTTCGTCTGGCGATTGGCGCCTGGCATCGCCATATCCTCATTCTTGGCTTCATGGCGTTTGTCGTGGTCGGGATGGGCGCCACATACAACCCGCTCACGCAGTGGGCGTACGACCGCGTTGGGCAGCACAACCTCGAAAACGAGGTCGTCCGGGCCAAGCTGGCGGACCAGCACTTCGATATCCCGATGCGATATTTCGTGATTGATGCGTACGTGCCGCGTGGATACTGGCCGAGAGCCAAGAATCGCCGGGTGGATGTCGGCGCCCTGAGCATCTACGTCCTGTTGCCGGATCTGCGACCCTTCTATCCCGAAGAGGAACATCTCTGGAATCTGGAGGGTGGCGGCCGCGGGGACCGGGTTCGTGTGACGATCTGGGAGGATGATTTTTCCAAATCCAACGTAAAAACCTTACGAGCGCGGGCCGCCGAATCAGGGGAGCCCCTCGCCCCGGAAACGGCAAAGACGTATGGCGTTGATCGGCACAATGAGGATGTGGAAGCTTTGTTGTACGCTCGCAGACTCCGTCTGTTTCCTCGCGATGAATCCGAAGCGTGGTTTATCACCTGCGCGAGTCCGAAGGACGTCCCTTCCCCCAGTTGCCGGATGAAGACCGCATTCCGTCCCGGCATCGCGCTGGAAAAGACCTTCGGCCTTGAATACCTCCCCGATTGGCGCCGCATCGCGACCAAGAGCGAGCGGCTGGTGGATTCTCTGGCGGTCGAAGGGGCCAACCCATGATGACCCTCAGGCGCTTTTGCGCCCTCGATGTCGAATGGTTCGCGCTCGGGTTTATTCAGTGGCCCAGCCGAAAGTCGGCCCCACGGAAACGAGGGCGGAGGTCATGAGCGTCGCCGGCCTGATGGGATCAGTGCTCATTGCCCTGATTCCCATGGCGGTTGCCATTGTTGCGGCCATTGGGGTGCTGATTGCCGTCCGTCGTGCGTCGGCTGCTGTCAGGATCGGCTATGCCCTGCTCATACTGGCCCTGCCGGTGGCCGTGATGCTGGGATTCATACTTCTTCTGGAAGAGTATGGGCGTGAGATATCCACGGGACTGCCGGTGGCCCTGTTCGCGTTGATTGGCATTCCGCTGATGGCCGTCTGGTGGTTTCGGCGGCGCCACCCAGTGCGGTTGGAGACGGGCGCGCCCGTCGCCCCCACGGTGCGCAGCTTCCGCCTTACGTTTCGCTACTGGAGGCTGGAGCTGGCCCTCGTAGCCCTGGTGGTGCTGGTCGTCTTCACGGAGAACCCGGTCTCGCACAAGATCAACGACTATGCGGGCAGGATTTATCTGAATATCGCAACGGCGCACTTCGACTTGTCAGGCCACAAGTTCGATGTGCCGGTGCGGTTTTTCTACTCGGTCTATGAAGAGCTGGGCCACTGGCCGTACCCCAGAGAGGGGCGGCATGAACCGGCGACCCTCCAGTTGAGCGTCCTCCTGCCGGATCTGCGGCCTTATCACCACGAAGACCGTGATCGCTGGACTCGGGATGACGACGCACTCGGAGACCGGGTGGAAATCGCGCTTTTGAATGATCCGCCGTTGTCGTTTGTTGGCGCGATGGCGCGGCTCGCAAGGGAGAACCCTCAGGACGTCCGGGCATCCGATGATGACCTCGCCGTGTTCGACATCGATCCCCAGGAAGTGAGCCTAAAGGCCCTGGGCCAGCCGCCGTTTTTCATCCCTGAAGACGCATCAAAGAACCTCGTAATCCATTGTGCCCCGCCAGGCGATCAGCCCGCTTCTGAATGCATGGCCATGACCGTCTTTCGCGATGATCTCGCATTGACCTATCGCTTCGCCCCCGAGCACCTTCCGGACTGGCAGCGAATGGATCGCGAGGTTCGACAGCTCCTGGACTCCCTTTCGGTCGAGCTCGACGCGCCATGAGGCCTTCCGCGCGTCTTTCCATCCCCCATGAGTGGCGGTCCCGTTTCACTCTCTATCCGATCTTCGTGATCCGGACGCAGAACCGGGGCAGGGGCGCATGAGCGGCGCCGGCCGGCTGACCCTGATCGTGGTCGTCCTGGTGGCGATCTGGCTAGCGGGTTCCGCCCTGTGGTCGGGCCTCGCACGGCCCTGGCTCGCCGGGGTGGGGGTGTTCGACACCCTGCACGAGATCTATGGCGAGCCGCCGAGGCTCGAGATCCAGGAGTTTTCGCCCCCGATTCGCAAGGCCAACATCAATGGAGTGCCGATTGCGATCCCGTCCAACTATCTCGCGCTGGTCGGCATCGAATACAAGGACCAGAGCACCTGGGCGCCACGGGATCCGGATACGCCAAAGCCTGATGAGCGCGCTTTCGAGGATGAGGCCCATGCCTTCACGCTCGCGGTTCGATGGCCGGATCTGAAGCCGCGCAGCCCAGAAACGCAGAAAAGCTACTGGAGCAAGGACGATCCCGACGGTGATGTGTGGCTGCGGATTGCCTTGGGTACTTTCAGAGTCCCCGAGACAACAATCGAGCGCGGATGGGCACCAGTGGTGCGAGGCAGGATCGAAAGAATCGAGGGGCGACCCCATACCAGGAGGCTCCCTCCCCGAAATCCAACGGAAATGTGGGGGGGGCAGAAGAGGTGCGAATCCACTACGAAATGCGTGGCACCCATCCGGAGACAGGTCTGAATTGGGCGGAGCCCGTGGGGCCGGGGACCGAGCGCTTCCATACCTGGAACCAAACACTCCACTGGCAAGGCGATCTGGACGGCTACGTCAGCGACATGATCGAGTGCTACAACGGCGAAATGCCGAATCCTGAGAGTCGTCCGGTATGTGTTCATCGATATTATCTGCCTGAATGGGGGGCTTCGATCGCAATTACCTACCCCCTCGAACTGCTTCCACAATGGCGGGACCTGCAAGTCCGCGCACGTGATCTCATCCTGGACTTCGAGGCGACGCTTGGAGAAGTGTCCGGGGAATCCGATAACTCAACTGATCGCCCAGCGCGCGCGCCTGGCCGAGGCGGAAGCCGCGCTGCACGAATTCCGGGAACAACGCGAGGCGTTGGGCGCGGAGAGTCGTCGTGAGGCGCTGGACACCCTGCACCGGGCGCTCGCGGACGCCGAGTCGCTGCGCCAGGACCTGATCAAGGCGCGCCGCCTGGACGAACTGACCCGCCTGCGGGCCCCCGTGGATGGCACGGTCGAGCAACTGGCCGTGCACACGGTGGGCGGTGTCGTGGAGCCGGCCCGTCCGTTGATGGTCGTGGTCCCCGAGGATGGCGCAGTGGAGGTCGAGGCCACCCTGCCCAACAAGGACATCGGCTTTGTCCGGGCTGGCCAGGAGGCCGAGGTCAAGCTGCAGACGTTCCCCTATACCAAGTACGGAACCATCGATGGTGTGGTGACGGTCGTCTCGCAGGATGCGGTGCAGGATGAGCAACAGGGACTTGTCTTCGTGGTGCGTGTCCGCCTGGAGCAGGACACCGTGGATGTCCACGGCGAGGCGGTACGCATCGCGCCGGGCATGATGTAGACGTCGGTGTTTGAGTCGGTCTGCGTACTGACCGGGCACGGTTAATAATCTGTCACCGCGTTGTATGGGCGAGCTGCAAATCGATCAGCGTCCTATTGGGTTAGTCGCGGGGTTGTAGTGTGTGGTGGTCAAGTGATTTCGGACACCGCGTTAGGTGGAGTGGCTGCCGTTGGTTGCTCGTAGACGCTGGGAGGCAGGTAGCCCAGCGTCGAGT
>NZ_KB906576.1:0-18055 GCF_000381505.1 Thioalkalivibrio sp. ALM2T | reverse complement strand
CGCAGCCGCACGTTCACGAGCGCCCGGCAGGCGGCGGCGTTCCATGGGCTGGTACCGGTCCATCAGGAGTCCGGGACCTCGATCCAGCGGCCCCCGCGACTGGCGAAGGCCGGCTCGGGCCGGCTGCGCAAGACGCTCTACATGGCGGCTGTGGTGGCCACCCGCTACAACCCGGACGTGCGGCACCAGTATCACCGCCTCCTGAGGCGGGGCAAGGCCAAGATGGCGGCGATCGGGGCGGCCATGCGCAAGCTCCTGCACATCGCCTTCGGCGTGCTCAAGTCGCAAACCCCGTATCAACCCCGTAATGACATGCCTTGCAACTCATAGATCAAGACGGTATCTACGCACCTAAAAGCCTTTGTTTTCTCCGTGTCCTCTGTGGCAGATAACCAGCGGCCGGGTTTCGCTCAAGGCCGATAGATGTCGGTCCCGGCCGGCGGGTCGAAGGTGAACACGCCCGGGTCGAGTTCGCCATTGCGTTCGGTTTCGTGGAAGAGGATCACGGTCTCCTGGCCAAAGATGTCGCGGAAGGCCATGCGGGTCAGGTCGCCATCCGCGGTCAGGTCCAGATCCAGACTGGTGAAGTCGGCCTGTTCGTTGCGCGGCACCAGCACCAGGCGCAGGGCATCGCCGCCCGGCACCGGGCGCAGTGACATGCGGAAGTGCTCGTCCAGACGCTCCGGCTGGGTGATCGCGGCGATCGGCGTGGCGGCGAAGGCATCCCCCAGCGGGCGCACCGTGGCCTGCGACAGGTCCGGGTCGTACATCCACAGGTCCTCGCCATCGGAGACGATGGTCTGCGGGAACGGCTCGGTCACCTCCCAGTGCAGGCGATTGGGCAGCCCCAGCTGCATGCGGCCATCGGACTCCTGCAGCACGTAGCCGGTGTCGTCGCGCACGGTCTGGGTGAACTCGGCGGAGAAGCTCTCCAGACCATCGACAAAGCGGTCCAGTGCAGCACGGGCATCCTCCAGCCCGCGGTCCACGGCCAGGGCCGGAACCGCGGCCAACGCCAGGACCAGACCAAGGGACAGGGCCCGCCAAAGGGCACCCGGACGCGTAAAGGGACGAGCGTTCATGCAGTCTCCAGGAAGGATGAGTATGCGATTGATGATGCGCCGCGAGGCTTAACCCGGCGTGAACCCGACGTCCTTCGGACGCGGATGACCGGGCAGTTGTTCCCAACCAGGAAGACTTCGAACAGATATCGCGCGTTCGCGTCGACTCTGCGGGCTGACAACGCGCAACGTAGCCACGCTACATCAGCTCGCTGCAACAGCTCAGCAGACCCGAATTCAAAAGAAAACGCGGCCGGCCCTCACACGAACGCGCGGTCCGTTCAGAGCATCCCCTAGTCGTTCGGCCCAGGCACCAGCACCTCGCGATTGCCGTTCGACTGCACCGAGCTGACCAGGCCGGCGGCCTCCATGTCCTCGACCATGCGCGCGGCCCGGTTGTAGCCGATCTTCAGCCGGCGCTGGACGAACGAGATTGAGGCCTTGCGCGACTCGATCACCACCTGCACGGCCTGGTCGTACAACGGGTCCGATTCATTGCCATTCCCCTCGGGCGATTCCAGTCCCGGGATGCTGGCCGCCCCCGCCTCCGGCTCGTCGAGGATCGCGTCGTTATAATCCGGCTCGCCCGTGGATTTCAGGTATTCGACTACCTGATGCACCTCGTTGTCACTGACGAACGCGCCGTGCACGCGCTCGGGCATCGCCTTGCCCGGTGGCAGATAGAGCATGTCGCCGTGGCCCAGCAGGTGCTCGGCACCCATCTGATCGAGGATGGTGCGCGAGTCCACGCGCGAGGAGACCTGGAAGGCGATGCGGGTGGGGATGTTCGCCTTGATCAACCCGGTGATCACGTCCACCGACGGACGCTGGGTGGCCAGGATCAGGTGGATGCCGGCGGCGCGTGCCTTCTGCGCCAGGCGGGCGATCAGCTCCTCCACCTTCTTGCCCACCACCATGATCATGTCGGCAAATTCGTCGACCACAACCACAACAAACGGCAATGGCTCCAGCTCCGGCGCCTCGGTTTCGGTGATCGCCTCCTCCGGCTTGAACAATGGATCTTTCAGCGGCTCGCCGCCGGCCTGGGCATCGCGCACCTTCTTGTTGAAGCCGCCGATGTTGCGCACGCCCATCGCCGACATCAGCTTGTAGCGCCGCTCCATCTCCGCCACCGCCCAGCGCAGGGCGTTGGAGGCATCCTTCATGTCGGTGACGACCGAACACAGCAAATGCGGGATGCCCTCGTAGACCGACAGCTCCAGCATCTTCGGATCGATCAGGATCAGGCGGACGTCTTCCGGCGTGGACTTGTACAGCAGCGACAGCAGCATCGCGTTGACGCCCACCGATTTCCCGGAACCGGTCGTCCCGGCGACCAGCAGATGCGGCATCTTCGCCAGATCCGCGATCACCGGGCCGCCGCCGATGTCCTTGCCCAGCGCCATGGTCAACGGCGACTTGTTCGAGTCGAACAGATCCGAACGCAGGATCTCCGAGAGGGCCACGATCTCGCGGTTCTCGTTCGGGATCTCCAGCCCCACCGTGGACTTGCCCGGGATCACCTCGACGATGCGGACAGCCATCACCGACAGCGAACGTGCGAGATCGGTGGACAGCCCGGAGATGCGCGAGGCCTTCACCCCGGCCGCCGGCTGCAATTCGAAGCGGGTGATCACCGGCCCCGGCTGGACCGCGACCACCTCGACCTCCACACCGAAGTCCTTCAGCTTCAGTTCCACCAGGCGGGAGAGCGCCTGCAACGACTCCTCGGAGAATCCGTCGGGCGGCGGCGGCGCCTCGTCCAGCAGGGCCAGCGGCGGGTGTGGATCCGCGCCCGTCCCCTCGGTGAACAGCGGGACCTGCTTCTCCTTCTGCACCCGCGGGCTGGGCGGGGGTGTCTCGATGCGTGGCTCCACCCGCGAGGGGGGCCGCTTCTCGGTGCGCTTGCGTTCCTTCTCCACCCGGGTCTCGCGCTCGGCGCGTTCGCGGGCGCCGATACGGCGGTCACGGGCCGAGTCGATCGCCACGCGGGCACGCTCCCAGCCACGCACGGCCAGCTGTCCGAGACGATCCATCAGCAGGAACCAGGACAGCCCGGTAAACAGGGTCACCCCCGCCAGGAACAGCGCCAGCAGGACCAGTGTCCCGCCCACCAGGCTCAGCCCGGCGACCGCCCAGCCGCCGAACAGGTCGCCGAGGATGCCGCCGGCATGCACCGGCATCCCGCCCGGCATCAGGTGCAGCGCGGCCAGGGCCGAGCCGGCGATCAGCGCCACGATCAGCGCCAGACCGCGCACGGTGAGCTCCATGGGGCTGGCGATCTGCGCCTCGCGGCGATGCCGGAACAGCCACCAGCCAATGCCGCCCACCGCCAGCGGGATCAGATAGGCCAGATAGCCGAGCAGATGGAAAGCGATATCGGCAAACCAGGCGCCTGTGGTGCCGCCCAGATTGCGCAGACCCTCGCCGTCGCCGGTAGTCGACCAGGCGGCATCTCCCGGGTGATAGCTGGCCAGCGCTACCAGCAGATACAGCGCCAGCATGCCGAAGATCAGCAGCGCACCCTCGCGCAGCCCGCGCAGGAGTTGCCCGCTCAGGCTCGGCGGTGCGGCCGGCTCTGCCGTCTTGCTGCCCTTGCCCCCGGATTTGGCCTTGCTTGCGGCCATGCGCTCCCCACTGGTCCGGCCCGCGGCGCGGGCATCTCGAATCACGTCGCAGTTTACCGGTTAAAACGTTCTGCGTGGGGCCAAGTCTGCCCAGCCTGAGAACCGCGTCCGGTCGGGTTTGCCTCCGACAGGCTGCCCCCGCACGGCGAGTCCTGCCATTGTGGGAGCAGGCTTGCCCGCGAAGCCCTCGGCCCGCGCCGCCACCGGCAAAGAGCCACCGCTCACTCCCCTCGACAACCCCACACCGCAAACACAGGATCCGCATGCTCTAGCCGCCCGGCATACGGATCATCCGCCGGCCGCGGCAGCCCGCGCACGGAAAAGGTCGCGAGATCCGTGAAACCGGCGCACAGGAACAGGTCGAGCACCAGCCCCATGCGCTCGAAGTCGTACAGGCGTTCCCACACCGCAACCGCCTTGGTCGGGAAACAGCGATCCGAAAAGGTCACCACGAACACCCCGCCCGGGCGCAGGACCTCGCGTACCGAGCGGAACACCGCCTCCGGACACATCAGATATTCGACCGAGGCGGTACACACAACGGCGTCGAAGCTCCCGGACGCATACGGCAAATCGGGATGCGTGTTGAGGTCCTGCACCTGGGCCGCCGTCAGCACCGGATTGGCCGCCAGTTCCTGCGCGTTCATGCCCAGCCCGACCACCTCGGCCGGTGTCTGCACCCGGTCCAGGTGCGATTCCCAGCTGCCCATCAGATCGAGAACCCGCGCACCGGGCGGGATGCACGCGGCATACAGCCCGGCGATCTGCCCCCGCGCAGTCGCGTCCAGGTGGTGCACCAAGCGCGGTTCGGCATAGAACGCGGCATCCGGGTTCGGATCCTCGCGTTCCAGCGCCCCGTGCGACCAGAAGTCGGTTGGCCGGCCGTGCCAGCGCGCCTGCATCCCTGGCCCGCGGGCCGTCAGCCGCCGGGCGACATCCTCCGTCTGCCCGTCGTCGCGCCCATGGTCATGTTGAGCCACGACCCGCGCCTGCAATTGCAGGTCGTGGCCCGCCAGCGGATGGTTCAGATCCGCCGTCAGCGCCTCGCCCTCCAACGCGCCGACCCGGAACAACTCGCGATCCCCGGCCTCGATCCCGGCGTGACCGGCGATGAACGCCCGGGGGTAAAAACGACCGGCGTGCGGCTCCACCCGGCGATGCTTGCGCAGACTGCGATTGAAGGCCGTGGCCGGGAGATCGACCACGCGGCCCTCCTCCCGTGGCGGGACGAGGGCCGCAGCTGCCTCTCGGGGGGCCTCATGCATCACGCCCGCTTCTAGCGCGTCCAGGGCCGTGCCCAGATCGCCCGGCCAGTGGTCCCGCCCCGGCTCCAGCCAAGGCAGAAACAGGCACTCCCGGTGACGGGCATCACTGCTCGTCCAGTCCAGGGTGAGCCCGACATCCACCGCCCCCGGCAGTGCCTGGGCGGCAGCCTCGACCGATTCCGGTTGGATAAACGGGTCGTACATGCACCCTCCTTTGGCACGATGAGTCCGGTGCGACGTACGGAGTCCACAGCCGGAACGGGCGCAAGCGCCAGGACCCGGGGTTTTGCATCCGGGACCGCCCGTGCGCTTCCCGGGGAAGATTGCCATACTGAAGGCACCGGAATCCGGCGGTAGGCGCCGATTCCACGCCGCAAGACCACCGCTCAGGAAGGACCCGCATGGCAGAGACTTTTCTGATAGCCATCATCGACCAGGACCGCGAGGAGCAGGCCCTGGCCATCGCGGCCGAGGAAGGCGGCGCGGATGGTACGGTGATGCAGGGCTCGGGGCTCGGCTTCCCCGACCACATGACCTTCCTCGGCGTGACCTACCAGGGCCAGGAATCGATCTGCATCTGGGAACTGGACGAGGAGCGCGCCGAGCGCATCTCGCGCCGCCTGAACCTGGAACTGGACCTGCTGCAGCCCTACAACGGCCTGGCCTTCACCCTGGATGCTCAGGCCCTGGCCGGCTTGCAGTTTGTCGGCGGCTTTGCCCAACCCTGACCAACCCTTACGCGAGGAACGCCATGCAATTCGTACTGCTCGCCGCCGTGGTCCCGCGCAACCGGGCCGAGCGCGCCATCGAGACCGTCCGCCGCGAGGGCGCGGCCGGGCTGACGCTGCTGGAAGGCCAGGGCATTGCCCAGCTACGGCGCTCGCCGATCATGGACCTGAAGGACTCCTCGGCGCGCAACGTTCTGCTCATGGTCCTGGAAGCCACCCTGGCCGAACGCCTGCTGAAGCGGCTGGACGAGGAGCTGGACCTCAGCACGGTCGGCAACGGCTTTGCGTTCACCCTGCCGATCAAGGACATCGCCGGCATCAAGCCGGAGCAGATCGAACACCTGCGCAAGACCCTGGAACAAGGGACACCGTAGTGAGGCCGCTAGCGGTCCGGCGCGCGCCGCCCGCGCAGGGCTCGCCACCAGCCGTACCAGGGCAAGGTCAGGCCGTCGCCGCCGGCCCCATGGCGCATGAAGGCCAGCCCCGCCTGCGCCACCCGCCCGAGGGGATCCACTTCGCGCACAATCAGATCCGCGGTGCCGAAACTCACCCGGTCGCCCACGATTGGGTCTCCAGGTAGCTCCTGCGCCAGATACTCACCGATAGTCAGCTGCGCATCCGCACCCTCGCAGGACACCCCGTACATCTCGCACAGGTCCGCCAACTGCCTCTCCGGATGCAGCGGCAGCTCGCCAAAAAACTCCGGGTCGTCATGGCCGGGGATGCGCGGGCTGGCGAACAGTCGATCCAGCAGCGGAATGTATTCCGGCACCACGAAGATGTAGAGGTAGTCCCCCGGCGTCAGGTGCCCTGCCTGCTGATAGCGCACCGAGCGGCCCTCGCGCACCACCAGCGACGGACGCGCCCAGCGCGGCAGACGGGCGCCGCGCAGCACCGGGCTGTCCTCGATCACACGGTAGACCGCCAACTCATGGCGCGGACTGCCCGGCAACTCCAGCTGCACGCGTTCCACCGGGCCGATCTCCGGCGGCACCACCAGGCCCAGCCGCTTGGCCACCGGACGGATCGTCCAGCCCTGCACCAACAGCGACACCAGCACCATCATGAACACGATATTGAAGAACATCTCGCCGCCCTCGACGCCCGCCACCATCGGCAGGATCGCCAGCAGGATCGACACGGCCCCGCGCAGGCCCACCCAGGAGACAAACGCCGTGCTCCGCCAATCCTGACGAAACGGCAGCAGGCAGAGCCAGACCGCCAACGGGCGCGCGAGCAGGATCAGCACCAGCCCCAGCGCCAGGGCCGGCAGCGCCAGCGACGGAAACTCCGAAGGCGTCGCCAACAGGCCCAGCACCAGAAACATGCTGATTTGCGCCAGCCAGGTCAGCCCCTGCTGCTGACGATGCAGCTTTGCCGCCCCCCGCAGCTTTCGGTTGCCGGCCACGATCCCGGCGACGTAGGCAGCCAGGAAACCACTGCCGCCGAGCAAACCCGTCAACGCGAACAGACTGACGGCACCGGCCATCACCGCGATCGGATAAAGCCCCTCCTCCAGCGGCAGGCGGTTGACCAGCTCCACCAGCAGATAGCCACCCACGGCGCCAAGCAGCAGACCCAGGCCCATCTGCCACAGGAACTCGGTCGCGAACAGCGTGGCCAGGCCACCGGTCGTGGTGCCGGACAGGATCCACTCGATGAAAACTACGGTCAGAAAGATCGCCATCGGGTCGTTGGAACCCGATTCCACCTCCAGGATGGAACGCACGCGACGGTTGATCTTC
Organism: Thioalkalivibrio sp. ALM2T; assembly: GCF_000381505.1. Taxonomy (NCBI): domain Bacteria; kingdom Pseudomonadati; phylum Pseudomonadota; class Gammaproteobacteria; order Chromatiales; family Ectothiorhodospiraceae; genus Thioalkalivibrio; species Thioalkalivibrio sp. ALM2T. The sequence continues at coordinate 10,629 of NZ_KB906576.1, read as the reverse complement.
ACCCCGCCCACGCGCAGCAGAAAGAACACGGCCGCAGCATCCGTGGAACTGATCAAGGCACCCAGCAGCAGCGCATAGCCCCAGGACAGGTCCAGTACCCAGTAAGCGGCCACCCCCAGCAACAGTGTGGTCAGCGCCACCCCAACGGTCGCCAGCACAATGGCCGGGCCAGCCGCCTGACGCAGCGTGCGCAGCCGAGTACCGAAGCCCGAGTCGAACAGGATGACCGCCAGCGCCAGGCTGCCGATCAGGAAGGCGGTATTGGGATCGTCGAACTCGAGCCCGAGCCCGTCCTCGCCGGCGAGCAGGCCGATCCCCAGGAACACGAGCAACAGCGGTGCACCCAGCCGGAACGACAGCACCGACGTGAGCACCGAGACTACGATCAGCCCGGCGCCAATCAGGATCAGTGGAAAAATCCAATCCATCGGACTCCTATCACGCCAGGGAAACACTGATCAAAGTACGCCCGCGCTCAAGTCGTTTGTGCTTGCGGACCAGGCGAGAAGCGGTGAACGAAGTGTAGTCGATCTACCTCCGCGAACCGGAATGCCGATGGGCTAAAGCGGCCGAGCCTCCAGGGCCTTGGCGCCTCTACTGGATCAGCGCCAGGGCGGGTCCACACCCTCGACGCGATACTCGCGGCCGAGCGCGCGCATCAGGCTGAAGCAGCAAAAGACCAGGATGATCGCGACCGGCAGCCCGGCAGTCAGCGAGCCGGTCTGCAGGCTGTCCAGCGCACGTTCACCCCCGACGATCAGCAGCGTGGCCGCCACCGCACCCTCGGTAATCCCCCAGATCACCCGCTGGCGCTTCGGCGAGTGCTTCGACCCGCGCGAGATCAACGCATCCACCACGTAGGTGCCGGAGGCCGAGGAGGTGATGAAATAGGTCGCAATCAGCAGCGTGGCGATCCCGGAGGCGAAGGTCGTCCACGGCAGCTGGGCCAGGGTCGCGTATAGGGCCACGGTGGTGTCCTCGGCGACCGCCGAGGCGATCCCCGCGCCCTCGTCGAACAGCTCCATGTGCAGCGCGGTGCCGCCGAAGATCGCCATCCAGGCGAACACGAACAGCGTAGGCAGTGCGAGCACGCCGACGATGAACTCGCGGATGGTGCGCCCACGCGAGATGCGCGCGATGAAGATCCCAACGAACGGTGACCAGGCAATCCACCAGGCCCAATAGAACATGGTCCAGTCCTTCTGCCACTCGGAGCCACCGATCGCGTCGGTATGCAGGCTGAGTTCGATCAGCTGCTGGAAATAACCGCCGGTGGAGTCGAGCAGGAAGCGCAGGATGAAAAGCGTGGGCCCGGCGAACAACACAAACAGCATGAAGCTGACCGCCAGCACCAGGTTGAACACACTGACCCACTTCAACCCGCGATCCAGCCCGGAGATCACCGACAGCACAGCCACGGCCGTGATCGCGGTGATGATGCCGACCTGGTACCAGTGCGAGACGGGCATATCGACGAGCACATTGAGCCCGGTGTTGAGCTGCATCGCCCCGAAGCCCAGCGAGGTCGCCAGCCCGAACAGCGTGCCAAACACCGCGAGGATGTCGATCACGTGCCCGATCGGGCCGTAGATACGATCCCCCAGCAGCGGGTAGAAGATCGAGCGAATGGTCAGCGGCAGGCGGTGGCGAAAGCTGAAGTACGCCACCGACAGCCCCAGCACCACGTACACCGCCCAGGCATGCAGCCCCCAGTGGAAGAAGGTATAGACCATCGCCTGGCGCGCGGCCTCCGCGGTCTCGCCCTCGCCCGTTGGCGGGTTCTGGTAGTGCAGAATCGGCTCGGCCACGCTCCAGAACACGAGGCCAATGCCCATGCCGGCAGAGAACAGCATCGCGAACCAGGCGGCGAAACCGAACTCGGGCCGATCGTCCGGCTGCCCCAACCGGATCGACCCATAACGACTGAAGCCCAGCCAGACCAGGAACCCGAGAAAGAACGTGACCACCAGAAGGTAGCCCCAGCCCAGGTACTCGGTGATGAATCCGTGGATGCCGTCGAACACCATGCTGGCGGTAGACGGGAAGACCACCCCGAAGGCGACAAACACCACCACCATGATCGCGGAGGCGGTGAACACGGTGGGATTGACCGTGGCGAAAAAGGCTTCCGGGCGGTACTGGCTCATGGTGAACGGCCTGGTTTCGATCCGAAGGGATGGGCGTCAGTTCGAGGCATCGGGGTCCGGGTTGCCCGCGCATAGCGCGCCGGTCAGATCGGCCTTGGCCAGCACATGCCCCTCGGCCGCGACGTCGAACTGCGTGCGCGTCGCACCCGGCGCCAACTCCAGCACCTCATCCAGGGCGAGCAGACGAAAGCGATAATGATGGCAGCCCTCTGGCGGGATCGGGCCCAGATACCCGGCCTTGCCGAAGGCATCCAGGCCCACGCGGCCCTGGCTCGGCAGATGCAGGGAATCCACCCGCTGCGTGTCGGGCGGCAGGTTCCAGACCAGCCAGTGCGTCACCTCGCCCAGCGGCGAATCCAGGTCCTCGAGGATCAGCGCGAGGCTCTGTGCGTGTTCCGGCACCTCATGGATGTCCAATGGCGGCAGTTCGTTGGCATCGCGAGCCGACACCTCGATCGGCATCGCCTCGCCGTCACGGAAGGCTGGACTGATCAGTCGCATTCCCTCGTCTCCTGTATCCACAGCGCTCAGCCTCCCCCGCCGCCGCCAGCGGGTCAACCACCCGCAGATTGGATCGCCAATTGATCCTCGTCGACCAACCCCGGCAGGGTTGCGCGCAAAGCCCACTCCGTGCGTACACTTCGGGACATGGCACAACTCACCTTCAAGGGGGCGGCCGGCGAGGTCACCGGATCGCGCTATCTCCTCGAGACCGACGACGCCCGCATCCTGCTGGAATGCGGCCTGCATCAGGGCGGCAACGACGCCGACGAGGCCAACCGCGAACCACTGGCGGAACTCGCCGGTCGGCTCGACGCCGTCGTCCTGTCCCACGGCCACCTGGACCACTCCGGACTCTTGCCCAAGCTGGTCCGCGATGGTTACCGCGGCCCCATCTACTGCACACCAGGGACCGAGGAACTGCTCGAGATCATGCTCGAGGACGCGGCCTTCGTGATGAGCAAGGACATCGAGTGGGAGAACAAATGGCGCCGGCGCGCGGACAAACCCCTGGTCGAGCCGGTCTACGACATCGACGACGTCGCAACCACCCTGGGGCTCTGCAAGGCCGTTCCCTACGGCGACACACAGACCATTGCCGGCGACGTCCGTCTGACCTTTCGGGACGCCGGACACATCCTCGGCTCCGCGATCGTCGACCTGATCGTGCCCTCCGGCGGGCGTGACCGGCACTTGGTCTTCTCCGGTGATCTCGGCAACCCCGACGCCGTGCTGATGCACGAACCCGCGCGGATGGAACACGCGGACCACGTCCTGCTGGAAAGCACCTACGGCGACCGCGACCACCGGCCAATGGAGGAGACCATCGAGGAATTCGGGCAGATCCTCGAGCAGGCCGCCGCCAGCGGCGGCAACGTGCTGATCCCGGCGTTCGCGGTCGGGCGCACCCAGGAGATCCTCTACCACCTGGGCATGCTGCACCACGCCGGGCGCCTGCCGCAGCAGAAGGTGTTCCTCGACAGCCCAATGGCGATCAAGGTGACCGAGCTCTACGCCCGGCTGTACAAGACGCTGAAAAGCGAGGACATGGAGCGCCTGCACAAGGCCGCGAACGGCGACCCGGGTGGCTACCTACCCGGGCTGCAGGTCTGTCGCACAGTCGATGAGTCCATGGCGATCAACCGTATTACCGGCGGCGCGATCATCATCGCCGGGGCCGGCATGTGCAACGGTGGGCGCATCCGTCACCACATGAAGTACAACCTGTGGCGGCGCGAGGCGCACCTGGTGATTGTCGGCTTCCAGGCTGCCGGCACGCTGGGGCGCCGGCTGGTCGATGGCACCGAGCGGGTCAAGCTGCTGGGCGACGAGGTCAAGGTGAACGCCAAGGTCCACACCCTCGGCGGCTTCTCCGCCCACGCCGGGCGTACTCAGCTACTGGACTGGGCCCGCAGCTTCCGCGACCAGCCGGTGTTCCACCTGGTTCACGGCGAGCCGGAGGCGCGCGAGGCGCTGGCCGCCGGCCTGCGCGACGAGCTGGGCGCCGAGGCCCACGTGCCGGCCTTTGGCGAGACCATCACGCTGTAATCCGCTCGCATGCCGGAGGCCGAAGCCGTCAGCACCTACGCCCTGATCGCCGGCTTCCTCGGCGGTCTCGGGCTGTTTCTGCTCGGGATGACCCTGCTGACCGACGGCCTGAAGACCGCCGGCGGCAAGGCGCTGCAACATATCCTCGGCGTCTGGACCCGTACCCGCCCGCGCGCGCTCGCCTCCGGCATGGGCGTGACCGCGCTGGTGCAGTCCTCCAGCGCGGTCACCGTCGCGACCATCGGCTTCGCCAACGCGGGGCTTCTAACCTTGGGCCAATCGGTCTGGGTGATCTTCGGCTCCAACGTCGGCACCACCATGACCGGCTGGCTGGTGGCCCTGATCGGCTTCAACATACGGATCGAGGCCTTCGCCCTGCCCGCCATCGGCATCGGCGCCCTGCTCTACCTGTTCATGAAGGCTGCGCGTCCGCGCTATCTGGGTCTGGCCCTGGCCGGCTTCGGTCTGCTGTTCTTCGGGATCGACGTACTGCGTGAGACCTTCGAAGGCCTGAGCGCAACCTTCGACCTCTCCGCCCTCGCCCGACCGGGCTTTATAGGCCTACTCATCATGGTCGGCATCGGCGCGCTGCTAACCGTGCTGATGCAAAGCTCTTCAGCATCAATGGCGATGGCCCTGACCGCCGCGATGAGCGGCGTACTGCCACTGGAGGCCGCCGCAGCCGCGGTGATCGGGTCCAATCTCGGCACCACGGTGAAGGCCATGCTGGTCGTGATCGGCGCAACCCCCAATGCCAAGCGCGTGGCCGCCGCCCACGTGATCTTCAACGGCCTGACCGCGATCGTTGCGTTGCTGATCCTGCCTTGGTTCCTGGCCGCGATCGCCTGGATCTGGGGCAGCACTGGCGAGGCCCCGGCCCCGGCGGTGCTGCTGGCCCTGTTCCACACCGCATTCAACCTGCTGGGCGTCGCGCTGATGGTACCGGTGGCCCCGCCGATGATCCGCTTCCTGCAGGCACGCTTTCGCACCGAGGAGGAAGACATCGCGCACCCGCGCTTTCTCGACAAGCACAGCGCCGGCGTGCCGGATCTGGCACTGCAGTCGCTGTTGCAGGAGACCGAACGCCTGGCCGACATCAGCCACTCCATGGCGCGCGAGGCCCTGCGCCCAGACTCGCCAGCCGCGGGCACCCTGGACACCCGACGCGCCGCCGTGGAACAGCTGACCACGGCCATCAGCGATTTTGCCACCCGCACCGCCAACCACCCGATGCCGGAAACGGTCGGGCACGGCATCGCCGAGGCGGTACGCATCGCGCGCTACCATCGGGAGACCGCGTTGCTGGCCGACCAGATCGCCGATCTGCGCCGCCACTCGACTGGCGAGGAACGCCCGATCGTCAGCGAACAACGCCGCGCCTGGCAGGAGCAGGTGATCCGCGCCCTGGATCTGGCCAATCTGGAAAGCGAAACCGGCGGAGGCCTGGCGGCTACCGAGGCCGTAAGCACGGTGGAGACGGCCTATGCCGAACTGAAGGCAGCCCTGCTGCGCGAAGGCACCTTCGGCTCGCTGAGCATGACCGAGATGGAACGCCAACTACGCATCATCAGTATGGCGCGACGCCTGGTCACCCAGGCCGACAAGGCCCGCCGCCACACCGAGGCCCTGGAGGACCAGATCCAGGGGCTGCGCAAGACGCTGGAACCGGAGAACGTATGATCGACGGCGAAACCCTGCAGGACGCCATCGCGAACCATCGGGCCGAGGCCCTGACGTTCGACGGGCTGGAATACGCCCGGCTGCTGGAGCCGGTGAATCACTACCCGCGCGGTTCCGTGGTGCTTCCGGATGGCTCGGTGGTCCCCGGCTACCCGGCCATCGGGCGCATCCAGTCGCTGGAGGCCGGGCTGCCGCGCCAGTTCGATCAGCCGTTCTGGGCGGAGGAGAAGATCGACGGCTTCAACGTGCGCATCCTGCGCTGGGAAGGCCGGGTCGTCGCCTTCAGCCGGGGCGGGTTTGTCTGTGCCTTCAGTACCGACCGGGTGCCGGATTTCGTGGACCTCGCGGTGTTCGAGGCAGAACCCGATCTGGTGCTCTGCACGGAAATCGCCGGGCCGGACACGCCCTATCTGGAGGGCTCCACCCCGCGGGTCGCGGACGACGTCGGCTTGTTCGTGTTCGACCTGATGCGGCTCGGCCAGCCGGGCTTTGTGCCGCAGGATGAAAAGTTTGCACTGATGGAGCGCCATGACCTGCCACCGGCCCCGCTGCACGGGCGGTTCACGCCCGCAGACACCGAGGCCCTGGGCCGCTTGATCCGGCAACTGGATGCCGAGGGTGCCGAGGGCCTGGTACTGAAGACCGCGGATGGCGAGCACCGCGCCAAGTACGTGGCCGGCGGTTCCTGTATCAACGACATCCGCGTGTGTTCCGAACAGCTGCTGGACCTGCCACCGGAGTATTTCACCAACCGTCTGACCCGCCTGGCCATTTTCCTCGCCGAACACCCGCCCGCAGAGCGCGTCGCCGTGGAGCGCGAACTGGGCGCGGCCCTGCTGTCCGGGCTGGCGACCGCGGTGGACAAGAGCCGGCACGAGGGACGCGTCGGCCACACCTACCGCTGTCGCTTCCGCGAGCGTGCCGGGGCCCAGCGCTTCATCGATCACATGCAGGCCACCGGCGGGCGCCATGTGCGCTTCCTGCCGGACACGCCGCGCCAGGAGGAAAACGGCTACTGGCTGCTGGAGTTCGAGCGCCTGTTCGACCGGATCACCGGCACCCTGGCCTCGGCCCTGGCCGGTGACCGGCAGTACGACTGAACCCGGGAAGCGCTCAGAGCTCGCGCGCGCCGCCGCCGGATTCGGCCAGGTTCTCCATCACCCGACGCAGGTAGTCGGCGGTGACCAGCTTGATGCCCATGCGGTTGCCCAGCTTGCGCATACCCTCGTCGGCGCTGGCCAGCTCGGCGTCCAGCTCCATCGCCAGCAGCACGGCATCGACGTCCTCGCGCGAATCCACCAGCCCCTTGCGCATCGCCTCACGGAAACGCTCGCGCAGCTGGGTGATCAGCTCGGGCTTGAGCGATTCGGCCGCCCCCGCCTGGCGGGTATGCTCCTCCGCAATGCGCAGGCCGCGGTCAATCCGCGTACGCACCTCGTCGATGAATTCGTAGAGGATGTCGCTCGGCAGCATCAGGGCGAAGCGCCGCGGCGAACGCACCCAGACCACGGTCTCGAAATCGGCCGCCATGGCCTCGAGGTCGCGCATGCCGCGAAACTCCTCGTACACCGACAACGGCATGTAGAACTCGGCGGGGCAATGGCGCGCCAGGGTGAGGAAGGTCCGCAGGATGTCTTCGGCATCCTCGCCGAACTGCCCAGCTACATGCGGGTTGGTAAAGACACTGGTGTCCAGCACGAATCGGCGCATCACGACCTCCTGTCGGCTCCCTTCATCATCGGCAGGGCCCAGCGGCCCGTCAACCGGCGTGAATCCCCGTCCGCGAGGGCGCGGTATGGCATAATCGGCGCGTCATTTCCCAGCCGGACATGGATTGCCCTTGGCCACCCGAGCGGAAGTCGAAAAGTTTCTGGAACGCCTGCGCGAGGATCTCGAACGTCACCAGATCGAGATCCCGACCCTGCCCGATGTCTCGGTGCAGGCATTGTTCATCACCCAGGACGAGTCCAGCTCCATTGTTGACCTGGTCAACCTGATCTCGCGCGACACGGCCCTGGCCTCGCGCCTGGTACGGCACGCCAACAGCCCGGCCTACCGTGGACTCACGCGCTGCGCGACCATTCGCTCCGCCGTCACGCGCCTGGGGATGGAACGCGCCCGCCAGACCATCATTGCGCTGTCGATGAAGGAGGTCTTCCAGAGCGGGAACGAGATGATCCGCGCACGCATGGAAGAACTGTGGAACCACAGCCTGGAGGTGGCGATCATCAGCTATCTGCTGGCCCGCCGGCACCCGCACCTGGACCCCGATACCGCACTGCTCGCCGGGTTGGTGCACGACATCGGCATGATCCCGATCCTGCGCCGCGCGGAGAAGACACCCGAGATCTACGAGGACCCGCGCGCCCTGCAGGCCGCCGCCGACGCCGCGCATGTCCCCATCGGCCGCGCGATGCTGAAGAACTGGAATTTCGAGCCGGAGATCATCCGTGCAGTGGCCGAACACGAGAACCTCAAGCGCGAGCCGGAGGATGGCGAACCGGTCAACTACAGCGACATCCTGCAGGCGGCCAACATCGAGAGTCACAACGCCACGCGGCATCGCCTGGCCTCCATCGACCGCAACGCGGTTGCCGCCATCCGACGCCTGGCCGCCAAGCCCGGCACAACCCAGCTCAACTGGGAAGACGACGCGATCGGTCTGGAACACGTCAACCAGATGATTGAGTGAACCCCGCGCAGCGGGGGCGGTCTTCTCCTTACTTCCCAGGAAGGACGTCCGCATGCCCGCCATTCTCCAGCTCGTCTACGCCTCGCGCGCCACGTTTCGCGAAAACACGTCCAATCAGGGCATCGAGCCCGAAGTCAGTCGCATCCTGATGCAGTCGCGCCAGAACAACCCGCGCAGCGGGATTGTCGGCGCGCTCTACTACGGCGACGGGCACTTCTTCCAGTGCCTGGAGGGCGACCCGGATGCGGTGCGCGAAACCATCGACCGCATCCGCCGTGATCGTCGCCACGAAGAGGTCCGGGTACTGCGCGAGCAGTCACTGGATACCCCGGGATTCGGCGAATGGTCGATGAAATACGTCCCGGCGGCCGTGGACGTTCGCCAACTGCTGCAACGCTTCGGCCAACGCAGGTTCGACCCCTTCGCCTTCGACAACGACCGCATCGACGCGATGCTGGACCTCCTGCGCCACGGGCGGGATACCGCGCACGCCGAACCCGAGCGACCGGTGCCGGCCAGTCCTCAAGACGCCGCCCGCCGCACCAATCGCCTGTTATTCGGCGTCGGGCTGGTCGCAGTCGCGATTCTGGCCGGCGTGATCGGGGCGGCCACCTACCTACTGCTGGCCACGTAGGGAAACACTCCGCGAGCGCTCGTCGGTCGCGACATGCGCGCATTCGCAACCCACCCCGCTGGCTGGCGTCCTTCGCCCGGCCTTCATGCACCCCGCGCGCATACGCCCTCGGGATTGGCGCACGCACCCCGCCTGTTGCCAAAGCCCCCGGTCCACCTCACCACCGGCTCCCAACGCTCGAATACGCAATCCGCAAGAGCCATATCCATGGTGCTGCACGCCCCCCCTACCGGGTACGTCCAAGCCCGGTCTTCCGACCCGCCATGTCGGGGCACCTTGACCCATCGTTTTTTAAAACCGCCACCCCCTTCACATTTTCAATACTCGGCGATCACAAAGAACGCGAACGGCCCCCGTCAGTGTGCCAGCGAACAGACCCGTTCACGCCCTGAGCCTATTTTGAACCCTCATCCTGAATCCGCTGCAACGTGGCGATTCAGTCCCTTCCCGGCAATGTCGCTAGGAAGGACAGGTTTTGATGAAGCCGTTAAAACGGACATTTTTCCAAGCCGGGATATCCGTTTCGAAGGAGATTCACATGAACAAGCTACATTCATTTGCCTTTTACGCTTTGGTCACCCCAGCCATCACCCTCGGCGCAGGTTCTGTGCTGGCACAACAGTACGATGAGCGGGACGTTGATCGCGACGCGCAGAGCACCCAGAGTGAACAGGGCCAGCGCGCCGGGCAGTCTGACTCGAAAAGTGCGGAAGATTACAGTGCCGCCCGCGACGAGGCCCGCATGCAGCACCGCGGCTACATGGACTCTTCACCGGCCAACAGCATGCACGTGAGCGAGCTGATCGGCACTGATGTTAAAACCACGAGCGATGAAGATCTCGGTTCGGTCGATGACCTGATCATTGACGAGAACGGCCAGGTCGTCGCTATTGTAATCGGTGTTGGCGGATTCCTGGGCATGGGCGAGAAAGACGTCGCCATTGGCTGGGGTCACGTGACCACCTCCGGCACTGCGGATGATCGCGAACTTCGCGTTGACGTAACCCGTGAAGAGCTACGCTCTGCGCCGGAGTTCGAACGCCGCGATTGATCGCAAGCACAACCCGGATCTAGTGGGATAACTAGACGGCAGGGGCGAAAGCCCCTGCCTTTTTTATGGTTCATCGAAGGATACCGGGGAGGTGTTCGACCGCTGAAGGGCATCGTAGTCTCACGTGGAGCCAGGAAGGACACGGGAGAGAGCGATGCTGGACAAGAAGACGTTGCAGAAGCTGGGCGGCTGGGAAGGCTATCGGCTGGAGCGTGCAGTTTGGCCGGAGGAGGCCGGCGGCACGCTGGAGCTGCACCTGAAGCCGACGCGGCAGTGGATGCACTGCGAACGCTGCGGTCATCGGACCCGGCAGGTGCACGAGACGACGCTGCGGCGGGTGCGGGATCTTCCTCTGTTTGAGTACCGGGTGGTACTG
>NZ_KB906575.1:0-21141 GCF_000381505.1 Thioalkalivibrio sp. ALM2T | reverse complement strand
TTCCCGGGCGAAGAAGGCCGACGCTTTTTTTAACAGCTCCTTATCCTCCTTCAATCGCCGGTTCTCTTCCTCGAGCTGGCGGATCCGCTGCTGTTCCGCCGTCAGCGGCCGACCCTCGCCCAGTTGCCCCGCGCGCTCCGCCTTGAGTTGATCGACCCAGCGCCGAACGGCCGTCTCGCCTAGATCCTGATCCCGGCATACGACCGAGACCTCCAGACCGTCATCGACCACCATCCGGGCCACGCGCTCCTTGTATTCGCTTGAAAAGCTTCGGCGCTTGCGTGCCATGGTTGTTCTCCTCGTCCAGGGGGTTATCGTCCCACCTAACGAGGTGTCCACGGAAATTAGACCAGCACAGTGTCTCCAAGCGATACATGCTCGGCTTGGCTCTCATCGCTGCCCATTGGCGTGAGGATGGGCTGAGCCCCTTCTCTGGAGTCAGGTTGCCGCCGGGTTTTTGTGGGCGGGGCCTTGCTTGTGCGAGGGAGCGATTAGCTCCAGGCGGTGCGGGCGCGGCGGTAGAAGTCGGGATCTTCGCTGGTGGCACCCTGCAGGGTGCAGAGGGCGGCGGCGAACTGGAGGGCGCGGTCCAGGGTCGTCGTCCAGGGCCAACCGTTTTGTAGGCCGATGATGGCGACGCTGGCGAAGGCGTCGCCAGCGCCCACGGCATCACGGAAGCCGTCGACGGTTGGGGCCGGGGCCTGCCAGTGCTGGCTATCGGTGGTGTGGATGGCTGCGCCGCCGGCGCCGTGGGTGATGATCAGTGCGGAGCGGATCGCGGCGCGTTCCAGGAGCGCCGCCGGGCGCTCCGGTGCGGCAACGTCCGGGGCCAGTGTGGCCGCCTCGTCGGTGTTCAGCTTGACTACGCCGGCGCCGCGCATCAGCGCGAGGACGTCGTCTGGCTGGTACCACGGTGCGCGCAGGTTCACGTCGACGAAACGATGTTGTGCGCGGGCCTGTAACCGTTCCAGTAGCTCGCGGTTGTCCGCGCGCAGGGCGAGCGTGCCGTGATAGAGGAGGCCCGCGGTGTCCGGCAGCTGGTCCGCCCATTCCGCCGGAACGGTGTCATAGGCCTGGTCAGGGACGATGGTGTAGGTTGGTTCGCCGTCTTCCAGGGCGATGCGGACCTGGCCGGTGGGGGCCGCGGGATGGTGGTACAGACCGCGGGTGTCCATCCCGATGCGGTTCATGCGCTCGCGGATGCTGCGGCCGTCCGCGTCGTTCCCCACGCCGCCCACGAAACAGGCGGCCTCGCCCAGCTGGTGCAGATTCCAGGCGACGTTGAAGGGCGCGCCGCCGAGGACGCGCGTACCGTCGGGGAAGCAATCGAACAGGACTTCGCCGAAGATCAGGTGGGGTTGGGGCGTGCCGTTCATGGGTTTCCTTGGCAGTGGATCAGTCGCCGGCCCGCTCGATGCGGTCACGGCCTCGCTTTTTCGCTTGTAGCAGCGCGTGGTCGGCGGCATCGAATATCGCCTCCGGGGCGGCGGCGGGGTCGATTCCGGCCAGCCCGGCGGAGATGGTGACCTTCAGACGCGTCTTGCCGGAGCGCACGATCAGGCGATCCACGGCGTCGCGAATGGTATTGGCCTGGCTGTATGCAGCGTCAGGCTCGCGATGGATGATCATCACGAATTCCTCCCCGCCGTAGCGCGCGACGAAATCCGGCTCGCGCACGCCCTCGGCCAGAATCTCGGCGACCGCCCGCAGGACCTTGTCGCCGGCGGTGTGGCCGTACTCGTCATTGATGGCCTTGAAGTGGTCGATGTCCCAGACCAGCAGCGAGGCCGCGCCCGATTTCTCGAGTTCCGCGGGGAGTTGCTGCAGCCGCTGTTCGAAGGCCATTCGATTGGGCAGGCCGGTGAGGCTGTCGCGACTGGCTTCGGCGCGCGCCTGCTCCAGCCGGTTGCGCAGCGCTTGCACTTGACCCTCCAGGCTGCGGCCCTTGGAGCGCAAGAGGCGGTTCCGTTCCTGCGCCACCTGCAGTTCGTCTTCCTGCTCGTTCCGAAACGTGGTGACGCGCTCCACCATGCGGTCGAGACCGCGGGTCACCTCGGTGCGCAGGGTCGCGAGGTCCTCGACGTCGACCACCCGGCCTTTGATGTGCTCGACATCCCCGGAGATCCCCGCGTGCAGTTCGGAGACCGATTCCCGGGCGCGCTGGCCGCGCGCCTCGTCTTCGGACAGGGCGGTATCCACGTCTTCCAGGCGGTGCCAGATCTCGCCGACGACCTCGGTGAGTTCTTCGCGCTCCGTCATTGCCTGCTCGCACTTGTCGTGCATCACCGAAAACAGGCGTGTGAGGGTGCGTTCGATCTCTGCTTTGTCGCGCCGATCGGCGGCCCGGGTGAGGGCCTCCAGCTCGGGGTCGAGGAATTCGAAGCCGAGCAGGCCACGCTGGACGACCGCGAGGATGCCGTCCGCCAGGTCCTCTCGCTGATCGCTGGAGCGCACGGCGTCGGCCAGTTGGCCGCTCAGGCGATCCAGCCAGGCGGTGTCGCCGGGGTCGGATTCGATGGCGCGGGTCAGGTCGCGCACGGCGCCTTCCAGCGCCGGCACTTTCGCGGAGACCACCGCGAGCGCCCTGAGGGCCACCCGACGGATCGCGTCTTGCAGGGCTCGCTCCCGGTCCAGCGAGCGCTCGAGCTCGATAATGGTCTTGCGCAGATCGCTGTCGGACATCGGGAAATCCCGGATAGTAGGCGCGCCTATTTAAACGCGGAAATGGGGTGGATGCCAGGGAAACACGGACTCATGTAGACACTGGCGCTCGAACCGTACCCGTCTTTCGACATCGGTTTAGTGCGCTGGATCATGAAGAGCCTGGCGCTGCGGCAGTTCGATCTCGATACCGACCGGCAGGTGGTCGGAGAGCGCCACGTTGTATACACGCACGTCGCTGACGTGCAGGTCGGGGGTCAGCAGGATGTGGTCGAAGACCCGACGTGGGTCCCAGGCGGGATAGGTGGCCGGGCAGGCCATCGGCTCCATCAACCCGGTACGCGCGACCAGTTGCCGCAGTTCCTCGCTGTCCTGCTGGCAGTTGAGGTCGCCCATCACGATGGCATGCGGAAAATCCTGGATGCGCTCCGCGACGTAGGCCAGCTGGGATTTCCGCGTGCGCTTGCCCAGGGCCAGGTGCAGCAGGAACAGCACCAGCTCCTCGCCGTCGCCCATGGCGTAGCGGGCCTCGATCGCGCCGCGGCCGGGCAGCGCTCCGGGCAGACGGTGCATTTGCACCCGGTCCGGCTCCAGGCGCGAGAACAGGGCGAGGGAGTGCTTGGCGAACTGCCCCAGATCGCGGTTGATCCGGTTGTAGGTATACGGGAAATGCGCGCGTTCGGAGAGATAGGAGGCCAGATCGACGAAGTTGCTGCGCAGGCTACCGCCGTCCAGCTCCTGCACACCGACGATGTCGAACTCCGAGATAAAGCGCGCCACCCGGTCGAGGTTGTCCATGCGCCCACCGTAGGGGAGCACGTGCTTCCAGCTGTTGGTCAGGTAGTGATGCAACCGGGAGGAGTGGATGCCGACCTGGGCGTTGAAGCTCAATAGCCGCAGGCGCTGGCTCCCCTGCTCGTGGTGATATCCCAGGCGTTCCGGGGTGGAGGCTTCCGGTTGTGTCGCGCCCTCGGGCCCGGTGGGCGCGGTGCGATCATGGCCGGACGCGATCGAGGTCATCGCGGGTCGTCTCCTGCTGGCGGGCAAGTCCGCGTTGTCAGAATGGACAAACCAGTTCGCCCAAACGTTCCGTCAGCTTCATGTTCTCGCTGTAGTCCACTGGGCAGTCGATGATCGTGACCCCGGGTGTTACCAGGGCCTCGCGCAGCGCCATCTCCAGGCTGTCGCCGGGTTCGATGCGCACGCCGTGCGCCCCGAACGACTGCGCCAGCTGCACGAAGTCCGGATTGCCGAACTCGACGAAGGCCTTGCGGCCATATTCGCGCACCTGCTTCCACTCGATCAGGCCGTAGGCGTTGTCGTTCCAGATCAGCACAACGAAGTTGAGGCCCAGGCGAACCGCCGTTTCCAGTTCCTGCACGTTCATCAGGAAGCCGGCATCGCCGGTGACCGCGACCACCTGGCGTTCGGGGTGGAGCTTGGCGGCGGCAATGGCGCCCGGGAGCGCGATCCCCATGCTGGCAAAGCCATTGGAGATCAGACAGGTATTGGGTAGCTCGCAGCGGAACATGCGCGCCATCCAGAGCTTGTGCGCGCCCACATCGGTGATCATGATCGCGTCGAGGTCGGCGGCGGTGCGCAGATCCCAGATCAGCTTCTGCGGCTTGAGCGGCACCTGGGTGTCGTTGCGGTGCTCGTTCATGTCGTCGATCAGGCTCTGGCGTAGCGGGCGCAGGATGGTCTCTTCGCGGGGGCTCACCTGTTCCGCCAGGCGGTGCAGGCAGGTCGTCAGATCGCCCAGTACCTCGGCAGTCACATTGTAGTGACCGTCGATCTCGGCCGGCGCGGAGTCGATATGGATCAGGGTCCGGTCGGCGTCCGGATGCCAGAAGCTGGGCGGGTATTCGACCAGGTCGTAGCCGATGCAGACGATCACATCGGCCTTGTGGAAGCCAAAATTCACGAAGTCCTGGCTTTGCAGACCGACCGAGCCCAGCGCCAGCGGATGGCGGAACGGCAGTACGCCCTTGGCCATGAAGGTGTTGGCGACCGGAATGTTCAGGGCGCTGGCGAGCATGGCCAGGGCGCCGCTGGCGCCGGAACGGATCACGCCGTTTCCGGCCAGAATCAGCGGGTGCCGGGCCTCGTTCAGCAGGCGCGCGGCCGCCTCCAGGGACGCTTCGGCCGGTACGGCGGCCGGGCCGGCATGTACCGGCAAGGGTGGATTCGGGCACGGCAGCGCGGCGATGTTCTCTGGCAGCTCGATGAAGCTGGCACCGGGTTTGCCGCCTTCGGCCCACTTGAAGGCCTTGCGGATCACCTCGGGCAGGATCTCGGGCTCCAGTACCTGTGAGCTGTACTTGGTGATCGGCTGGAACAGGCCCTTCAGGTCGAGGACCTGGTGCGATTCCTTGTGCAGCCGATGGGTGCTGGCCTGGCCGGCAATTGCGACCAGGGGGGCGTGATCCATGTTGGCGTCGGCGACGCCGGTGATCAGGTTGGTGGCGCCGGGCCCCAGGGTCGCCAGGCAGAC
Source organism: Thioalkalivibrio sp. ALM2T (assembly GCF_000381505.1). Lineage (NCBI taxonomy): Bacteria > Pseudomonadati > Pseudomonadota > Gammaproteobacteria > Chromatiales > Ectothiorhodospiraceae > Thioalkalivibrio > Thioalkalivibrio sp. ALM2T. The sequence goes on along the minus strand of NZ_KB906575.1, from coordinate 15,986 downwards.
GCCCGCCTTTCCGGATAGCCGCCCGTGGACGTCGGCCATGAAGGCCGCGCCCTGCTCGTGACGGGTGGTGACGAACTCGATGGGGGAATCGGCCAGGGCGTCGAGAACGGCCATGTTCTCTTCGCCGGGTAGGCCGAAGATGCGTTCCACGCCCTCCTGTTCGAGGCACTCGACCAGACGCTGCGCGGTGGTCGGATCGCTCATAGCCGAACCCGCCGGAACGGGCCCGCGTTAGCCGCGGGCACGTTCGATCAGGTAGTCGGCAACCTCCAGCATTTCGTCGTGCCCGCCGGCCATGCTGGCGGAGACGATAGCCTCGCCATTGACGACCAGGGTGGGGACGCCGCCCACGCCGTAGTCCTGCACCGCCTCGGTGGCCTCGACGATCCGCTGGCGAATCGCGTCGGAGCGCATGGTTTCGCGGAACTCGTCGGCGTCCAGTCCGCGCTGGTTGATGAAGCGCAGGATGGCGCTTTCCGAGCGCAGCTGGCGGCCCTGATCGTGGATCGCGTCGTAGAACGCCTGATGCACCTCGTCGAGCACGCCCAGCTTCTCGGCGGTGTAGTAGACCCGGGCATGCAGCGCCCAGACATCGTTCATCGGTGCCGGCAGGTATTCGAACTGTACGTCGTCGGCCAGGCCGGGCTTCCATGCCTGAACCTTGGGCTCGAATTCGTAGCAGTGCGGGCAGCCGTACCAGAAGATCTCGACGACCTGGATCTTGCCGTCCTCCAGGCCGGTGTCAAGCGGCGGCTGGATGGCCCGGTAGTGCTGGCCTTCGCGGTATTCGGCCGCGAGGCTGGTACCGGTGGCGAGCAGCAGGCCGGCGCCGCCCAGGGCGCCCATGAATTCACGACGCTTCATTTACAGTTCTCCGTAGGAATGCAGGCCGGACAGGAACATGTTCACACCCAGGAACGCGAAGGTGGTGATGAACAGACCCACGATCGCCCACCAGGCCATGGTCGGGCCGCGCCAACCCTTGGTAAAGCGCATGTGCAGCCAGGCCGCGTAGTTCAGCCAGACGATCAGCGCCCAGGTCTCTTTCGGGTCCCAGGACCAGTAGCCGCCCCAGGCCTCGGCCGCCCACATCGCGCCGAGCACGGTGGCGATGGTGAAGAAGGCAAAGCCGATCGCGATGGCCTTGTACATCACGCTGTCCAGGGTGTCCTTGGACGGGATGCGCTGGGTGATCGCGGCGTCCGGCCGCGTGCGTTCCAGGCGATCGCGGATCAGGAAGGCGACGCCCAGCATGGCGGCGATGGCAAAGCCGCCGTAGCCCACAAAATTGGTGGGTACGTGGATCTTCATCCACCAGCTGTTCAGCGCCGGAACCAGCGGCTCGACGATGTGCGCGTCGCGGGTGAACATGTACCACAGCAGGAAGGTGACCGCGGCCGCGATGATGAGCATCACGAAGGCGCCCATGTTGCGCGAGCCGGTGCGCTGCTCGTAGTACAGGTACATCAGCGCAGTCAGGGCCGCAAACAGGATGAACACCTCGTAGAGGTTGGCCACCGGGATGTAGCCCCAGGTCGGGTCGGTCAGGTAGATCTCGCGCCAGCGCACTAGCAGCGCCATGGTCCCGGCACCCGCGCCGACCCAGGCGAAGGCGGCACCTACGCGGGCGGGGAAATCGGAATTGGAGAACAGGCCCATCAGGTAGGCGACAGTAGAGAGATAGAGGAACACGCTCATCCACATGACGCCGGCCTGACCGGAGCCGATGTAGTTCAGCCAGAAATTGGTCTCGTTGGCGGCCAGGCTGTCGCCGTAAAGCCAGATGCCGAACAGCGCCAGCACCCCGACGATGACCGAGAAGGCCTGCCATGGGCGCCAGAACCAGCCCATCCAGGCGCTGGTGCCGACCGCAAGGATCAGGCCGCCGATGTCGTAGCGGTCCATGTTCTCGCCGAAGAGCGTCAGCGAGACCACCGCTACGGCGGCCATCAGTGCAAAGTAGGCCCAGTCGCGCCACTGCAGTTGGCGGAAGAAACCGGGCCGTTCGAAATCCAGGGCCTCGTGGGGTACAGACATGGTGTGCTCCTCCGGTGACGCGCGGGTCAGGCGTTCTTGTTGTGACTGTCGTCGCCAGCCGAGTCCGAACGGACCGGCTTTTGCTCGATGATCCAGCGCTTAAGATGCGCGAAACGTTCCTCGAATTCCACTTGATGGCGGTTACTGGTGCCGGCCATCACCACGTGGGTGCCTTCGCCGTCCTCGCGCCGCCGCGCCATGATCCACAGGCGCTGATAGGACACGTAGAACAGCAGGAAGATCCCGACAATCAGCATGGTGCTGCCGACGTACACCGTGCTCTGGCCCGGGGCGCGGGCGATCTGCAGGCCCGAGGCCTCGCGGTGCTCGAAGTCCTTCAGGTGGAAGAAGAACGGTGACTGATACAGGCTGATCGCGTTGATCGCCGAGATCGTGTCCTCCAGGAAGCGCTGTTCCTCTTCCTGGATCGAGACCACACCCTCGTCCTGCAGGACCTCCATGTAAAGCCCCTGGAGGCCGGCGTGAAGGATGCGGACCATCAGGTCGCGTACTTCCTCGATGCGTTCGGCCGGGACGCGGCGTTCGATCTCGTTGTGCACGGCCATGTAGCCGCCCTGGGCAAACAGTCCCATCAACTCGGCCGCGGTTTGCGCAATCGCCTGGTTCTGCGACCCTTCGACGGTGTCGTCGTCACGGGCGACCTGGCGGGCGATCTCGTTGCGCACCTCCGGGTTGTGCAGCATGGCCAGATAGGTGCGGAAACGTTCCAGCGAGTTGTCGGCATCGGCCGGCAGGAACAGGTAATGGAACTCGTCGGCCGGACTCTCGCGCACGCCGCTCAGGAAATACATCGCCCCTTCCTGCAGGGCCGGGCGCTGGTAGTTGCGGTAGTACAGGCCATGGCCGGTGCGATCCATCAGGCGGAAGTCGAAGCTCGGGCCCATGTGCCGGTTTTCGCGCACGCCTTCTTCATTCAGGAGCGGGACCACGTTCTCCAGCTGGAAGTTGGTGAACTCGATGGTACGGGTATCGCCATCCGGGGTCGGGATGTCCATCTCCTGGAACACGCGGCCGGGGACTTCGAGCGCTTGCAGCGCCTCGGGACCCAGCGGGATGGCGTCGATGTCCAGACGGGTGCCGCCGTCGGCAAAACTGGCCTGGAAGATGGCATAGCCGTTGTAGATCAGCGGATAGTTGACCGAGATCGTATGCCGCAGCGGCTCGTCGCGGTTCGGATCGTGGATGATCAGGTCCGATTCGTAGGAGCTCTCGGCGCCGGTGGAGAAGCGCTCAATGCGGAACTCCTCCAGTTCGATGCGGAACGGCAGTTCCTGGACGAAATAGCCTTCCCGCATCGGCAGGAAGACCACGTTGGCCGAGGCGCCCTCGGGGATCTCCACCGAACCTCGGAAGGACGGGTTCCAGTCCGGGATCCATGCCGAGCGCGGGACCTCGGAGATCGGCACGCTGCGGGTCTCGATCTCCAGGTTCCCTAGCCATTCGTTGATCTTGAGCAGGGTCGTGCCATCGGCCAGGGCGCCGACACAGATGACGACAATACCGACATGGGTCAGCAGGTAGCCCAGGCGGTTCCAGCGCCCGCGCATCGCGGCGATGACGGTCTGGCCGTCGCTGTTCTTCTCGCGGGCCTTGAAGCCTTGGGCCTTCAACACCCGATGGGCGTGCTCGACGAATTCATCCTGCGGCTGGTCGAGTTCGCCGGTGGCGCTCGAGTGAAACGAGCGCAGGGATTTTTCCTTGACCTGCAGGTTGTAGCGGCGCAGATCCTTCAGCAGTCCGGGCGACTGGCGATAGACGCAGAAGGAGGTGGAGATGACCAGGAAGGCCACCACCAGCAGGAACCAAGTGGCGGAGTACACCTGATACAGGCCCATCCCGGCGAAGATCTCGTGCCAGAACGGCCCGAAATCCATCAGGTACTCCGTATAGGGCTCGTTCTGCACCAGTACGGTGCCGATCACGGAGGCGATGGACAGCGCCACCAGCAGGGTGATCGCCAGGGTCATCGAGCCCATGAAATCCACAAGGATGCGGCTGCGCCGCGGCTTGCGGGTGGCTTTCTGGCGAGATGCGGAGGACGGGCCGGCGTCTGCGGCCTGATCGATATTCGACATTCTGAAACCTGCTTTAACCCTGGCGACTATGCGAAGCAACCCGAGGGGGTTCAATTTCCAAGACAAACTGCACGGGCGTTCCGCGAGCACTGGGTGGACCGATGGCGTGCCGAGGAGTTCGGTCGTGCCCCACCATGACGCAAGTGGCTACGAGGGCATTCCCGCAAAACGTGGTTTTCTTGCGCCCAACAAAAAGGGGCGGCCTCGGCCGCCCCTTTCCTGGGTCGCTTTGCCGCCCATCCTGCGCGGCACAACTGCGGACCGGATCAGTTACCGGTCTGCAGGCCGGCCATGTACTGGGACACGGCCTCGATGTCGGAATCCGACATGTTGCGCGCGACATTGCGCATCATGCGACCGTTGTCGTTGGCGCGATCGCCGCTGCGGAAGTAGCGCAGCTGGTCGGCGCTGTACTGTGCGTGCTGGCCGGCGACGGCCGGGAACATCGCTTCCGGGTTGCCGTTGCCGTTGGGGCCGTGGCAGGCGATGCAGGCGGCGACATTCTGCGACGGGATGCCGCCGCGGTAGATCTGTTCGCCGCGCTCGACGACTTCTTCGTCGGCGGTGCCGCTGCTGATGCTCTGCTCGGCGAAGTAGGCGGACAGGTCACGCATGTCCTGCTCGTCCAGGTTGGCAACCTGGCCGGCCATCAGCGAGTTTTCACGGCGGCCGGACTTGTAGTCTTCCAGCTGCTTGGTGGTGTACTTCGGGTGCTGGCCGGCGAGCTTGGGCCATTCCGGGTTGACGCTGTTGCCGTCAGCCTGGTGGCAAGCCGCGCAGGACTGGGAGAGTTCCTGGCCGCGCTGAGGATCGCCCGCCTGGGCCGCCGACAGCGGGAGCAGCAGGGATACGGACAGGGCAGCAAAGAGAGCGGAAAGCTTGTGGTTCATGATGGAGAATCTCCTGCTTGTAAATGCGTGCCGGGTCTCGACCCGTTCCTTGTGCCCCATGGCAGGGCGATCAACATAAGGGGCGCAGTTTATAGCACAATGCTAATTTGTACTCAAAAATAAACCGAGCCCCGCACTCGGCCAAGGACTGTATCCCCCCATGCAACCCCGATTCCGCGAGACCGCCTTCATGCGCGGGGTGGCTCAGCTATCCCAGCTCCCCGAGGATGCCGGCGTCGAGATCGCCTTTGCCGGGCGTTCCAATGCCGGTAAGTCGAGTGCCCTGAACGCCCTGTGCGGGCGCAAGGCACTGGCGCGGGTCGGGCGCACACCGGGACGCACCCAGGAGATCAATCTGTTCAGCCTGCCGCCGGCAGAGCATTGGCGGCTGGTGGACCTGCCGGGTTACGGCTTTGCCAAGGTCTCGGCCGGAAAGCGGGCCGAGTGGGACCAGTTGCTGGGGGCATATCTGCGGACGCGCCAAAACCTGATTGGGCTGGTGCTGATCATGGATATCCGCCGCCCGCTGACGGACCTGGATCGCCAGCTGCTGGAGTGGGTCTCGCTGGAGCGCTGCCGCCTGCACTGTGTGTTGACCAAGGCGGACAAGCTCTCGCGCCAGGAGGCCGATCGGCAGCTGCGCAAGGCCCATGGCGAGCTCGAGGTCATGGGCGTGGAGGCGACGCTGCAGACCTTTTCTTCCCTGAAAAACCAGGGCGTGGACGATTTGCGCGGCCTGCTCGGCGACTGGCTGGTCGACCACGAGTCCGGTTGACCCACGGGCATGGGCCCGGGTGTCAGGCGTTGGGTCAGGAGGCTTGGACAAAAAGAAGCCCCGGCCTTGGGGTAGGACCGGGGCTAATTTCGGCCTCTACAGGGGGTGGAGAGGCCTAGTGCCCGCTCAGGGAGAGAAGCGGGCCGCGCTGGGCTAGAGCGCTTATGAAGTGAGAAAGCGTCGTCCGGGCAAAGTTCCGGCCGGATCCGTCTGGATTGCGAATTTTTTCACAGAATCGATTGCCCCGGCCTCACACGGGCGTCCTGCGTGAAAGGGGCGAACTTATTCGCGACCCTCATGGCCCTCGATTCGGGCCTGCAAGGTAGCCACCAGCTCGCTTGCCGATGTCCCGTGCGGGTGGATCTCCAGGAGTTCGCCTTCGGGCCCGATCAGGTAGGTGGACGAGCTGTGATCCACCACATACCCCATGGCCGAGTCGATCTCGGTGCGCTCGTAGAACACCCCGTAGCGTTCGGTGATCGGCCCTAGCTCTTCGTGGGAACCCGTAGCGGCCTGGATGGCCGGGTGGAAGTGGCCGACGTAGGTCTTCAGGCGCTGGGCGTCGTCGCGTTCCGGGTCGACGCTCACCAGTACCGCGGCCACCTTGTCCTCCAGTTCCGGGGGCAGGCGATCCAGCGCGGCGCTGACCCAGCCCAGGCTGGTGGGGCAGGCATCCGGACAGGCGGTGTAGCCGAAGTACACCCAGACGTATTGCCCTTCCAGGTCCGCGAGCCGGAACCGGTTGCCCTCGGTGGATACCGGCAGTTCGATCGGCCCGCCGGATACCGCATCCGCCACCGGCAGGCGTTCGTGGTCGGCCCCCTGGGGCACGGGCGGCGGGGCCGGGCGGAGCATCACGAAGACGAGCAGGGCACCGGCCGCCAGCACGGCCAGCGCCCATAACAGGCTGCTCAGCGGAATGCGCTGCATGTCGATCTCCCTCAGGGTGTGTCGCTGTGGCTGCGGCGGGTGACGAAGCGGAACTGGACCCGGGCCGCATCGGGGTCGCCCGCGGGCATTACGGTGGCGGCCCAGGTCATGGCCTCGGTGGTGCAGATGGGCAGGGTGGTCTCGCCGGTGTAACGCCCGTCGCCGGCGTGTTCCAGTCGCGGGCGCTGAAAACCCATGTACATCTCCACCCCGGCCAGGTCCAGTTCCAGGGCCTCCGGGTGGCCCAAGTGGGTCCGCGCGGTCGCATCCAGATCCAGGGTCAGGGCCAGGGGTTGCAGCATCGGCACCGGGCGCGGCGCGATCTCCAGGGTGAGCGTGCCGCCTGCCGGATGGGTGGCGGTGCAGGCGGCGACGTTCAGATCGCACTCGCCCGGTTGGAGAATCGTGACGTCGCCCGAACCGCCGGTGTCCAGATAGCGATCAGCCAGCACCCATGCCGTGGCCAGCAACAGGATCGCGACCAGCCAGGGGGCGACCCGATTGAAGCGCATGGCGGGCGCGTCCGTCATTTAGTGCGCATCGTCCCAATTGGCGCCGACGCCGATATCCACCACCAGCTCCACGTCGAGATCGGCGGCGCCGCTCATGGCCTGGCGCACGAGGTCGGTCAACGCATCCAGTGCGCCGTCGGCGACTTCGAATACGAGTTCATCGTGCACTTGCATGATCATGCGGGCATCGATCTGCGATTCGGCCAGGTCGTTCGCGACCCGCACCATCGCGCGCTTGATGATGTCGGCGGCCGTGCCCTGCATCGGGGCGTTGATCGCGACGCGCTCGGACTGCTGGCGCCGGGCGCCGTTGCGACTGTTGATCTCCGGCAGGTACAGGCGACGGCCGAACAGCGTCTCGACATAGCCGTTCTCGCGCCCGCTGGCGCGCGCCTTCTCCATATAGTCGTGCACGCCGGGATAGCGATTGAAGTAGCGGTCGATGTATTCGCGCGCCTCGCCCTGCTCGATGCCGAGGTTGCGCGCCAGCCCCCAGGCGGACATGCCGTAGATCAAGCCGAAGTTGATCGCCTTGGCCGCCCGTCGCTGGTCGTTCGAGACCTGGTCCGGCTCTGTGCCAAAGACCTCGGCGGCGGTCGCGCGGTGGATGTCCTGCCCCTCGGCGAAGGCGCGCAGCAGGCCCGCGTCCTGCGACAGGTGGGCCATGATGCGCAGCTCGATCTGCGAGTAGTCGGCCGCCAGCAGCTGGTGGCCCGCCTCGGCGATGAAGGCCTGGCGGATGCGCCGCCCGGCCTCGGTGCGCACCGGGATGTTCTGCAGGTTCGGTTCCGACGACGACAGGCGTCCGGTGGCCGCGCCCGACTGGTGATAGGACGTATGCACCCGCCCGGTCTTGGGGTGGATGCGCCGGGGCAGGGTCTCGGTGTAGGTGCTGCGCAGCTTGGACAGCCCGCGGTGCTCCAGGATCAGGCGTGGCAGGGCGTAGTCACCCGCCATCTGTTCCAGCACGTCCTCGGCGGTCGAGGGCTGGCCCTTGGGCGTGCGCCGCAGCACCGGCAGCCCCAGGCGTTCGAACAGGATCTCCTGGATCTGCTTGGGCGAGCCGAGGTTGAACTCGCCACCGGCCTCCTCGAAGGCCTCGCGCTCGATGCGCTCCATCTCCGTCAGCAGCGCCTGGCTCTGCGCGCCGAGCTGGTCCGGGTCGACCTTCACGCCTGCGCGCTCGATATCCGCCAGCACCGGGATCAGCGGCATCTCGATCTCGCGGTAGACGAAGGCCGGGCCTTCCGCTTCCTTCAGGCGCGGCTGGAACACCGCATCCAGTTGCAGACAGATATCGGCATCCTCGCCGGCGTAATCGGTGGCGATGCCGATATCCACTTCGGCGAATGGAATCTGCTTCGCGCCCTTGCCCGCCACGTCCTCGTAGTGCGTGGTCTTGTAGTCCAGGTGGCGCTCGGCCAGGGAATCCAGGTCGTGGCGGTTGGCACCCGCGTCCAGGCAGAAGGATTCGAGCAGGGTATCGTCCTGAATGCCGCGCAGGGTGATGCCGTGATTGCCCAGCACGTTGCGGTCGTACTTCAGGTGATGGCCCAGCTTGCCGTGGTCCGCCGATTCCAGCCAGGGCTTCAGGCGCTCCAGCGTCGCGTCGAACGGTAACTGCGGGTCCGCATCCGGCCCGGTATGGGCGAGCGGCAGGTAGTACGCGGTACCCGGCTCGAACGCGAACGACATGCCTACCAGTTCGGCACGCATCGCATCCAGACTGGTGGTCTCGGTGTCGAAGGCCACGCGCTCGGCCTTGTCCAGGCGCTCCAGTAGCCCAGCGAAATCGGCCTCTTGGCGAACGGTCTGGTAGTCGCCCTTCGTCTGTGCGGGTCCGGGGTTGTCGGCGGCGGTATCGCCGTTGCCGCCTTCCAGTTCCGCGCGCCAGCGAGTGAAGCCGTAGCGGCGCACCATCTCCAGCAGGCGGTCATGGTCCGGCTCCTGGATCGCGAGGTCGTCGGGGCCAACATCCAGGGGGACATCGCGCTTGACCGTGATCAGCTCGCGCGAGGTCGGCAACCGGTCGGTGGCCGCGCGCAGGTTCTCGCCGATCTTGCCGCCGATGTCGTCGGCCTGCTCGAGGATGGTGTCGAGGTCGCCGTACTTCGCGATCCACTTGGCTGCGGTCTTCGGGCCGACCTTGTCGACGCCCGGGACGTTGTCGACGCTGTCGCCCATGAGCGCGAGATAATCGACGATCTGCTCCGGGGCGACGCCGAACTTCTCCCGCACGCCGTCCGGGTCCAGGGTGACGCCGCTCATGGTATTCACCAGCGTGATGCGATCATCCACCAGCTGGGCGAGGTCCTTGTCGCCGGTGGAGATCACCACCGCATGGCCGGCGCGCGCCGCCTGATCGGCCAGGGTCGCGATCACGTCGTCGGCCTCGACACCCCCGACGCACAGCAGCGGCAGGCCCATCGCCCGGACCAGCTCGTGCAGGGGCTCGATCTGGGCCGCTAGCTCATCCGGCATCGGGGGGCGGGTGGCCTTGTATTCGGGGTAGATGTCGTCGCGGAAGGTCTTGCCCTTGGCGTCGAACACCACCGCCATGTGCTCCGGCCCGTAGTCTGCGCGCAGCTTGCGCAGCATGTTGGCCACGCCAATCATCGCGCCGGTCGGGGCGCCATCCGGCGCGGTCAGTGGCGGCAGGGCGTGAAACGCGCGGAACAGGTAGGACGAGCCGTCGACCAGGACGAGGGGCGGTTGCGACATGCAGGCGGAATCCGGACAGGGAACGCGCGCCATTCTACAGGGCTGGCCGTGAGGCGCCCATTCGTGCGGGCCATTTGTATGGATACGTTTGTATGGACGCGGGGCGCCCGTTACGCTTGAGTCTCCATCCGAGGAACCCGCCGCATGAACAACCGTGAACGTGCCGAACACCCGGGCCTGCGTCCGATTGATGACTCTGCCCTGACCCGCGAAAGCTGGAAGATCTTCCAGATCATGGCGGAGTTCGTGGAGGGCTTCGAGCGCCTGGCGCACATCAAGCCCTCGGTCAGCATCTTTGGTTCTGCACGCTTTCCCCCGGAGCATCGCTATTACCAGCTGGGCGAGACGACCGCGCGCCAGCTGTCGGATGCCGGCTTTGCGGTGGTCAGCGGTGGCGGGCCGGGCATCATGGAGGCGGCCAACAAGGGCGCCTTCGCCGGGCACTCGCCGAGCATCGGCCTGAACATCCAGCTGCCCCACGAGCAAAGTTCCAATCCCTATCAGGACATCGGGCTCGGCTTTCGCCACTTCTTTTCGCGCAAGGTGATGTTCGTGAAGTATGCATCCGCCTACGTGGTCCTGCCGGGCGGCTTTGGCACACTGGACGAGCTGGCGGAGATCCTGACGCTGGTGCAGACCGGCAAGACTCGGCGTATTCCCGTGGTCCTCGTGGGCAGCGAGTTCTGGAAGGGGCTGCTCGACTGGTTCCAGGATACCCTGGTGGAACAGGGCACCATCGACGAGGAGGACCTGCAGCTATACTCGTTGGTAGATTCGCCGGAGGATGTGGTGAGCGCGATTTTCGAGCACTACGAGACGCGCAGCTTCGAGCCGTCCGCGGAAGAAAAGAAACGACTGATGGAGCTGTGACGATGACCCCGACCCGCCTGAGCCTGCCCCTGTCGCTGCTGGCGGCCCTGCTGCTGGTGCCCGGTTCGGCGCTGGCGCAGGAAGACCGCGAGTGGGGGGATGCCCCGCCGCCGCCGGAACTGGACGAGGCTGCCGATCCGCCGCCCCCGGTGCTGGACGAGCGCGCCCGCGAGCAGCGCTCCCTGGAAGAGGCCGACATCATCATTATCGAGCGCGACGGCGAGACGCGGCGCGAGTACCGCATGGGCGGCGAGCTGGTCATGGTCGAGGTTACGCCCGCGGTCGGCCCGACCTACTACCTGATTGATACCACTGGCGATGGCACGCTGGATGGTCGCCGCAACGAGCTGGATCCCGACTTTGTACCCCCGTCCTGGGTGATTTTCCGATGGTAATGAATGAATCCGAAATTCAGCGCTGCGGCGAGCTTGCCGACCTGGTGCTGACGGTCGGTCCCGAGGGGCCGGAACTCGACGGTCGGCCGGTGCAGTGCCTGCGCCTGCCGGCTGCTGCGGCGCCGGCCCTGGAGCAGGCCCTCGCCGAGGTCCCTGCTGGCTGTGGCCGCGTGATCGGCCGGGGTACAGATGATGCGGCCGGGCAGGTGGTCCTGGTGCTCGAGCGTGGCCAGGCCATTCAGGGCACGGTGGCGGCCGAGGGGCCTGGCAGCCTGGAGGCCCTGGGCGAGCGCGCGGCCGACTGGCAGGGCCGCCACACGGCCGGCACCCTGCCCGCTGGAGACGGCTACCGACGCGGCGTGCTGCAGCAGAGGATGCGCGAGCGTGCGGACACAATCACGCCTTCTCTGGATGCCGAATCGCGGACCATCCTGGATGCCGAGCTGCACCATCAGGGGCTTTACCGTTTCGAGGACCTGCCGCTGGCGGGAAGCGTCTGGCAGACGGTCCGCATCTATCCGGAGGGCGCCGGCCTGGCCGATCTGGTCCTCCCGCCCGCGCCGGTGCCGGCCTTCTGGCAGGTTGCACGGCTCGCCCTGGCAGTCGCCGTGGATGACGCGGGGCGGCCGGATGCCGAGGGCTACCGGGCGTTGCTGTCCGGATATAACGGACGGCGGCCGTTGACCGCCATCGAGCGAGGGGCGGCGCCAACCCTGCTGCGCCTGGCTGCGCTGGACGACTGGCTCGCCGCACTGGAGGCCGGGGCCGATGGGCGCACCGAGCGCGAACGGCTGGCAGCCCTTCAGGCAGAAGCGGCTCGCTTGCAGGGTATCTGGGTTCGCGCCGCGGCTTGATGGCCCAGCCGGCCCGCACTGACGTGTGGGGCGCCTGGGCCGGTCGTTCGCAAACACAACGAGGCGGGGTCGTGGATCCGTGCCTTCCAAGGAGGAAAGCCCATGTTCCGAATCGCTGTCTGGCTGGCGCTGCCCCTGGCCGCCCTTCTCGCCCCTGCGCTCCTTAGTGCCGACGTCTATCGCTGGACCGACGATCAGGGCAATGTCCACTTTGGCGACCGCCCCCCCGAGGGGAGCCGTAGCGAATCGGTCGATGTGCGTGAGCCGATGCGGGGCGTGCCGCTGGAGGGCGCGCGTGAGATCCTCGAGCGCCCCGTGCGCCCGCGCGGTCAGCCCGAAGCGGAGGGTGCCTACCAGCGGGTCGCCATCGCGCGGCCGGGGGATGGCGAGGGCGTGCGGGCGAACGATGGCAATGTGACCGCGGAGATCGAGATTGAACCGGCGCTTGACGCCGATGCCGGCCACCGCGTGGTCTGGTTGCTGGACGGGGAGGCCGCCGGCGAGGGGGCCTCGACGAGCGCGACCTTCCAGGGCCTGAACCGCGGTGCCTATACCCTGCAGGCGCGGGTCGTAGACGAGTCGGGTCAGGAACTGGGTGCCAGCGATACCATCGAGTTCAACGTGCTGCGCATGGCCATCCCGCGCAGCCAGCAACAGCAGCAACGGCCTCAGCAGTTTCCATCGGGCGGTGCACCGCAGGCACCGCAGGCTCCCCGGGCGCCGCAGCCGGTGACGCCTGGCCCGAATTGACGACGGCAGTCGTATATCGCACCGAAGTGGTGCGTTCGGCGCCCCAGATTGGTGCTATTATTGCACCACTCTGGGGCGTTTCGGTTTCAAGGGTGTCGGCGGCCAGGCTTCTGGTGTGACGCAGCCCTCGGCTTCAGCGTCCCGCCCGGCGATTTTCGCTTGGCGCAATTCCTGCTTGAGGCCTTTCGATGACTACGCCCGCTGCCAATCCCGGTATGACCACCCCGCCCTGGTGGGACGACCTCTCCACGGCCGTGCTGGTGACCGATGCAGAACTGCGCCTGTTGAGCCTGAACAGTGCGGCCGAGGTCCTGCTCGGGCTTAGCCGCGAACGCATCGTCGGCCACGGACTGGGGCAGTGGCTCAAGCTGGACCGGAATCTGGCCAACCGCCTGCGCTCGGCGCTGACCCTGGATCAGCCGATCACGCTGCGTGCCCGTCAGATGGAGCCCCTCCGAGCCGACAGCTTCCTGGCCGACGTGATCATCACGCCACTGCACGCCGCCGGCGAGCGGCCGGGCCAGCTGCTGTTCGAACTGAACGCCATCGACCGCCACGAGCGCATCAGCCGCGAGGAACAGTTGCAGAAGCAGCAGGCGATCACCCGTGCGGTGACCCGCGGGCTGGCCCACGAGATCAAGAACCCACTGGGCGGGCTGCGCGGCGCGGCGCAGTTGCTCGCCAGCGAGCTGGACGACTCGGGCCTCAAGGAATACACCCAGATCATCATCCGCGAGGCGGACCGCCTGCGCAGCCTGGTGGACCGCATGCTGGGGCCGAACAACATGCCGCGGCGCGAGGCCGTCAATCTGCACGAGGTCCTGGAGCACGTCCGGGGCCTGGTCAGCGTGCAACTGCCGCTGGGGCTGAAGATCCGCGGCGACTACGACCCCAGTATTCCCGACGTGCAGGCGGATCGCGACATGCTGGTGCAGGCCATCCTCAACCTGGTGCAGAACGCGGTGCATGCACTGGAAGACGGGGGGCAGATCACCCTGAGCTCGCGGATCCTGCGCCAGTACACGATCTCCGGGAAACGCCACCGGCTGGTGGCCAAACTGAGTGTGCGCGACAATGGCCCCGGCATCCCGGAGGAGATCCGCGAACGCATCTTTTTCCCCATGGTGACCGGGCGCGCCGAGGGCACCGGGCTGGGGCTGCCGATTGCCCAGAGCCTGATCCAGCTGCATGACGGCTTGATCGAATGCCATTCGCGCCCGGGGGCGACCTCATTCGACATCCTGCTTCCTATTGATTCCCCCCAGGGCCGGGAGGAGACGCACTGATGGAACCCATCGTCTGGATCATTGACGACGACGACTCGATTCGCTGGGTGCTGGAACGCGCCCTCCAGCGTCACGCGATTGCCGTTCGCGGTTTCGAGACCGCGGACGCTGCCTGGGCGGCGCTCGAGCGGGATCCGGTCCCGGACACCATCGTCGCCGACATCCGCATGCCGGGCCTGAACGGGCTGGATTTCCTGGCCCGCATGCAGACCCGCCCGGATCCGCCGCCGGTCATCATCATGACCGCCTTCTCCGATCTGGAGAGCGCGGTGGGCGCCTACCAGACCGGGGCCTTCGAGTACCTGCCCAAGCCGTTCGACGTGGACGAGGCCGTGGCCCTGGTGCAGCGCGCGCTGGAGGCGCGCCGCGCCGGGCAGGAGAACGGTCCCGCCGGTCCCGAGATCGAGGAGACCCCGATCATCGGCGAGGCCCCGGCCATGCAGGAGATGTTCCGCGCCATCGGGCGGCTATCGCGCAGCAATATCACCGTGCTGATCAATGGCGAATCCGGTACCGGCAAGGAGCTGGTCGCGCGGGCCCTGCACCAGCACAGCCCGCGCGCCGACCAGCCGTTGATCGCGCTGAACACCGCAGCCATCCCCAAGGATCTGCTCGAAAGCGAGCTGTTCGGTCACGAACGCGGCGCGTTCACCGGAGCCAACCAGAGTCGCAAGGGCCGCTTCGAGCAGGCCGATGGCGGCACCCTGTTCCTCGACGAGATCGGCGATATGCCGTTCGACCTGCAGACGCGTCTGTTGCGGGTGCTGTCCGATGGCACGTTCTACCGTGTGGGCGGCCATACCCCGATCCGGGTAGACGTGCGCATCATCGCCGCGACCCACCAGGACCTGGAAGAACGCGTCCGCGCGGGCTTGTTCCGCGAGGATCTGTTCCACCGCCTGAACGTGATCCGCATCCACGTGCCATCCCTGCGCGAGCGGCCGGAGGATATCCCGTTGCTGGTACAGCACTTCATGGCTGAGGTCGCTCAGGAGCTGGGGGTGGAGGCCAAGACCATGCGCCCCGAGGTGGTCGCGGAGCTGCAGCGTTTGCCGTGGCCGGGGAACGTCCGCCAGCTGGAAAACACCTGCCGCTGGCTCACCGTGATGGCGTCGGGCCGCGAGGTGCACCTGGATGACCTGCCGGCCGAGCTGCACCAGCCGACCGAGACCCGCGCCGAGCCCGGGAGTGCCCCGGTCCGTGTCGCTGCCGGCCCGCGGGACTGGACCGCCGAACTCGCCCAGGTCGCCCGCCAGCACTGGCAGCGCGGCGATCACGACCTGCTGGGCTCGGTCTTGCCCCAGCTGGAACGCACGGTGATCCGCGAGGCCCTGAACGCGACCGGTGGTCACCGCCAGCAGGCGGCCGCCCTGCTTGGATGGGGCCGCAACACCCTCACTCGCAAGATCCAGGAACTCGGCCTCGACGACGAGTAGGTTTTTTCACCGCGAAGGCACGAAGAAGGGCAAGGGCGATTTAACCACAGAGATCGCGGAGGACATGGAGAAAACCAGGGATCGTTTTGTTACGGGTAGGATGCCGATGAGCGCAGCGAATCGCATCGGTCACACGGGATGGCTCGGCCCCGATGCGTTTCGCATGGCTCAACGCATCCTTGTGTCTTGCGGTTCACGGATCGCTACCATGAACCGTACCGGGCTCGGGGTAACCCGAACGCATCCTGAGGTCACGAACCTGTTTCGTAGATGGGCCCCCGAGTCCTTTTCCATCTCGAAGTTTGAACGGTATCCAATGCCCCCCGTGAGGGACGGGTGAGGCTGTACGGACAAGGCGAGAGGACGAGATGGCGCATATTGGCATTGATGTGAGCAAGAACAAGCTCGACTGCATGTGGGTCCGGGATCTGGAG
>NZ_KB906574.1:0-23322 GCF_000381505.1 Thioalkalivibrio sp. ALM2T | reverse complement strand
GACGCTGCGCAGCCGCACGTTCACGAGCGCCCGGCAGGCGGCGGCGTTCCATGGGCTGGTACCGGTCCATCAGGAGTCCGGGACCTCGATCCAGCGGCCCCCGCGACTGGCGAAGGCCGGCTCGGGCCGGCTGCGCAAGACGCTCTACATGGCGGCTGTGGTGGCCACCCGCTACAACCCGGACGTGCGGCACCAGTATCACCGCCTCCTGAGGCGGGGCAAGGCCAAGATGGCGGCGATCGGGGCGGCCATGCGCAAGCTCCTGCACATCGCCTTCGGCGTGCTCAAGTCGCAAACCCCGTATCAACCCCGTAATGACATGCCTTGCAACTCATAGATCAAGACGGTATCTACCCGTTACTTCCAAGTCAAGAGTGATCGCACACAGAGGGCACAGAGGGGATAGGGGGTCGTTTGGTAGTGAATCCATAACGCCGGACACGAAAAAGGCCGCCCGGAGGCGGCCTTTTCGGACGGTCCAACGAAGGAGCCGTCAGCCTTGGGAGTGGCGCCTTAGATGGCGGTCACTTCGCCGGCGGCCAGGCCCTTGGCGGTTTCCTGAATTTCAAAGGAGACCTTCTGGCCTTCGGCCAGGGTCTTGAAACCCGAACCGCTGATCGCGGAGAAATGGACGAATACGTCCTTGCCGCCATCATCAGGGGTAATAAAACCGAAACCCTTGCTCTCGTTGAACCACTTCACAACACCAGTATTCACAACTTGTAACCTCTTCATGTAACTAACAAATGTGTTCGCGGCATGCTGCCAACAGATCAACGGGAGCACTGGTTCAGAAACTAGAAACTTCCTAGTGTTGTCGCTCAACCACGAATCACGCTTTCGACTATACGCGCCATCCCAGCCAAAATCCAACGCCCCTCCATGAACCTTTTTTGGCGCTGCAAAGCCGATTTTCCGGGTTGGGGCGCGGTCCGCGCCTGAACCGCCCGAAGCCGCGAAGAAGGGCAGAGTCAAGAGCGTTTCCACCGCGGTTTTCTGCGTGCGAAACAGAAACGGGCGTCAGAGTTGGCGGATGTCGACGAAGCTGCCGCGGGTCGTGTGGCGCAGGCGCGGCAGGGCATCCAGGATGGCGCGCGCGGCGTTTTCCGGGGCGGGCATGTCCGGGGTGCCGCGCGCCGCCTTCAGGCGCTGGAGCACCGGGAAGCTGTCGCGGTCGGCCTCGTCGCACAGGTAGTCCTGCATCGCGGTGTCGACCAGGCCCGGGGCGAAGGCGTTGATGGCGGTGTCTTCGGGGAACTCGTGCGCGTAGAGCTGCATCATCATGTTCAGCGCGGCCTTGGACAGCGAATAGCCGCTCCAGCCGGCATGCCCGGAGACCGACGCGCCGGAGGAAATCGCGATGATCTGGCCGACAGCCACGCGATGCTTCAGCAGCGCGTCGAGGATGACCTTGTTGGCGAAGGTGTTTACGTCCATCAGCAGGCGCAACTCGTCCATCGGCGCGTCCTGCATGCGCTGCATGTGGCCCAGTAGCCCGGCGTTTAGCACTACCAGATCAACGCGGTCCACGCCGCCCAGCAGTCGCTCCATTGCGGCCCCGGTGGCGTTGAAATCGCCCAGATCCACTTTTTCGTCGCCGCTCACCCCAGCCTCGGGGCAGCCGCGCCGGCTCATGCCGTAGACCTTCGCGCCGCGTTCCAGCAGTGCCCGGGTGAGGCCCAGGCCCAGACCGCTGGAGTTGCCGGTGACGAGTGCCGAACCGAAACCGCTGTCCTGCATGTCGTTCTCCTTGGTTTTGGTGTTAGGCAGATTGTCTATCACGAAGCGAACGAAGGCACGAAGTAGGGCCAGGGCGGTTGAACCACAGAGGACACCACACGGCTTTCAGGCGGATTCGCGGCGCGCAGCGGTAGGACGCGTTGAGCTATGCGAAACGCATCGGGGGCGGGTTGCCCCGTGGGATCGATGCGATTCGCTGCGCTCATCAGCATCCTGCTCGCCTCAAGGCCATCTTCAGTTTTTCCGTGTCCTCGGCGGTGAACAAAACGACCCTTACCCCGGCGTGCGCGCGCGTTTCTGCCATTCGTGTTCGAGCTGGGTGGCGGGCATCGGGCGACCGAGGAGGAAGCCCTGGACCTCGTCACAGCCCATCTCGCGCAGGAAGGCGTGCTGCTGTTCGGTCTCCACGCCCTCGGCCAGTACCCGCAACTTCAGGGTCTTGGCCAGGCCGATGATCGCGCGCGTGATCGCCTCGTCGTCCGGGTCGTTGCCGATACCCCAGGTGAATTCACGGTCGATCTTCAGCGTGGTCAGCGGCAGCCGCCGCAGGTAGCGCAGGGATGACTGCCCGGTGCCGAAGTCGTCGATCGCCACCGAGACGCCCAGGTGCACCAGACGCTGGAGCATCGCGGCCGCCGCGTCGATATCCTCGACCAGTACGCTCTCGGTGATCTCCACCTCCAGGCGCTCGGGGGCGAGCCCGGCCGCCTGCAGGGTTTCCAGGATGCGCTCGGGCAGCTCGGGGTCGGCGAACTGCCGGGCGGACAGGTTGATGGCCAGGCGCAGCGGTGGCAGGCCCAGGTGATCCCATTCCGCCAGTTGCTGGGTGGCGGTGCGCAGGACCCAGTCGCCGATGGGCACGATCAGCCCGGTCTTCTCCGCCAGCGGGATGAAGTCGCCCGGCGATACCATGCCGCGCTCGGGGTGATGCCAGCGGATCAGGGCCTCGACACCGACGGTGTCGCCGCGATTGAGCCCGGTCTGCGGCTGATAGTGGAGCTCGAATTCTTGCTGGTGAATCGCGGCGCGTAGCGATTGCTCCAGCTCCAGTTGTTCGCGCGCCAGGCTGTTCAGTTCCTGGGTATAGAAGCGGTAGGTGTGGCCCCCGAGGTTCTTTGCCTCGTGCAGGGCGCCGGTGGCATGCCGCAACAGGTCGTCCTTGCCATGGGCATCCTGAGGAAACAGGCTGACGCCGATACTGCTGGTGGCTACATGCTGGCCGCCGCTCACGGCAAACGGTTCTGAACAGTGTTGCAGGATGGCGTTGGCACGTTCTTTCGCCTGCTCGAGATCGTCGATTTCCGTAAGGATCACGGCGAACTCGTCGGCGGCCAGGCGGGCCAGGGTGTCGCGCGGGCGCAGCAAGTTTTGCAGCCGCTGGGCGAAGGCGCGCAACAGCGCATCCCCGGCGTCGTGTCCCAGGGTGCTGTTGATCGAGGTGAACCGGTCGATGTCGAGCAGCAGCACCGCCAGCGATTCACCCTGCCGTTCGGCGTCTTCCAGGGCCGCCCGCAGACGGGTGCGCAAACCCGTGCGGTTGGGCAGGCCGGTCAGGGCGTCGAAGTTGACCAGCTTGAACAACGCCTGTTCGGTTTTCTCGCGGTCGGTCAGGTCCTGGTGGATCCCGAGGATGCGGCCGGGGGTTTCCCCGGCGCGTTCACCCTCGGCCAGCATGTAGCGTTCTTCGCCGTTCGGCAGTAGCAGGCGGTGGCGGATGGAGAAGCGCGGGGTTTCGCCGTTGGCCAGACGCAGGAGGGCGAAGGCCAGGGCTGCGCGGTCATCCGGGTGGGTCGCTTCGATCAGCGCCTCGCGGGTCATGGAGCGGGGGCGGTCGTCATGCCCGAACAGCACGCTGGCTTCCGGGGAAAGCTGGATTTCGTCGGTCACCAAGTCCAGATCCCAATGCCCAATACGGGCCACGCGCTGGGCAGCCAGCAGGCGTCGGTGACTATCCTGCAGGGCCTGCTCGGCGCGCATGCGTTCTTGCACCTGGCGGGTCAGCAGGTCGATGGCCTCGCGCAGGTGTTCGACCTGTTCCGGCGTGTCGTAGGGCTGGTCCGTGTGCGGCTCGCGCAGCACCACGAACTGCACGGCTTCATGCGGGTACTGGCAGCTTCCGATGTCCAGCAGGGCGGACCGCGTCTGTCCATCCTCGCAGAGGATCTCCACCGGGTCGCGGCGGGGGATCAGGCCACCGGCCAGGGTCGATTCGCGTAGCCGTTCAATCAGATCGAAGGCCGAGTCGCGGGGTGTGATCCGGGTGGTCAGATCGCATCCGTCCAGGCTGCAGGCGGTAGCACCGAAAAGGCGCTCCGCCGCGGGGTTTGCGTAACGCACTTGGCCATCGGTTGCCACGAAAAGGACCGCCTCGCCCAGGGCGTTGACCAAATTGATGGGTGCCGGACTGCGCCCGGACTCCAGGGCGTAGGTCATGCGGATGCCCTCTTCTTGTCCGGGATGCCCGGGGCGACATCCCAGCGGTAATCCGCCTCCACCAGGTTGCCACTGCCGTGGTAGCGAACGTCTTCACAGAGCTGGCGGACGAGGGTCAGCCCGCGGCCCCACAGCCGCTTGTCTCCCCGGCCTTCCAGCGTTTCCTGGAGGTGCTGGTGGTCAAAGCCCGGTCCGCTGTCGCGGACCCGAATGCGGATGCAGTGCTGGGTGGCCATCGGTCGGTAGCGCAGGGACACGCCGATCCGGCCGCGAATGTCGCGCAGCCCCTCGGCTCGCTGCTGGTAGTACTGCTCGAAGCCTTCCACCGTGGCCTTCATGTCGGAGTCCAGGCGCAGAACGCCGTGTTCGAAGGCGTTGTTGCAAAGCTCGGCGATCACTGTTTGCAGTGCCTCGGCGTGCCCGCCCCCCAGGTTGGGTAGCCATTCGAGTAGCTGGGTGCGGGCCGCGCCAACCAGATCGACTTCCGCCAGGCGCTGGTCGCTGGCCTCCAGCGACCAGCGCAGGGTGCCCCGCAGCTGGCGGCCTTGCGGGCGGCCACTCTCGGTAACCACGGAGGGGGTGCAGTCGATGGTCACCAGGGTCATGTCGTCGGCAGGCGTCTGGTCGCCGCAGTGGGTGTCCAGGGCCTCGCGGATGCGCTCGAAGGCGTCGGCAGCGGAATGGCTGGCGCGGCATTGGCGAAAGACGGTGTCTTCGCCGAAGGCGACCCCGGCAACATCGGTTGCCTCCAGCACCCCGTCGCTGACCAGGGTGAGCCAGTCGCCCTCGTCGAGATCGAAGGAACGGGCGCCGGTATCGAGGTCGAGACGGTCGAGGATACCCAGCGGCATGGCCTGCGACTGGATGCGTCGCACGCGGTCCTGGTGCGCGTTGCACAGCCAGGCGTCGGGCATGCCGCCGTTCCACAGGCGAACCCGGTGCCCGTCGGGGGAGAACGTGGCGAGAACCGCCCCCATGAACATCGCCGCGGGCAGGAAGTCGTGCAGGACGTGGTTCAGTTCGTGCAACAACTCCTGGTCGTCCACGCCCTCCTGGGTCAGGGTGTGGAAGGTCTCGCTGACCGGATAGGTGCCGATGGCGGCGGTCAGACCATGGCCGGTGAAGTCCCCTACAAGCACGCGCAACGCCCCGTCGGGGGTGTAATCGGAGAGCACCACGTCGCCGCTGAAGGTGGAGGCGGCGCAGCGGTGGAGCCGCAACCGATCCAGGCCGCGATTGCGGCGGGTGATGGCGCGCGAGAACAGGCCCTCGGCGGTTTCTTCCTCCCAGGCCTGACGCGCCTGGGCCCGCAGCAGGGCCTCGTTGCGGCTTTGCAGCCCCGTGTGCAGATCGCGCAGGCGCTCCATCGCATGGATCTTGGCCTTGAGGATCGCCAGATTCAGCGGCTTGTTGAGGAAGTCGTCGCCGCCCGACTCGATACCGCGCAGCAGGGCGTTCTCGTCATCCAGGGCAGTCAGGAAGATCACCGGCACGAAGTGATCTCCCATCTCGGTCTTGATGATGGACGTGGCCTGGTAGCCGTCCATCTCCGGCATCATTACGTCCATCAGGACCAGGTCCGGTACCTGCTCGCGGCAGGCCTCGACCGCGGCCAGGCCGTCGTTGGCCTCGCGGATTCGGTATCCGGCCCCCATCAGCATCATGCGCAGGAGGCGGCGGTTGTGGGGGTCGTCGTCCGCGACTAGCACCAAGCCCTGGCCGGAGATCATTTCATCCGGAGGGGGCGGGTAGGTGGCTGAGGTATCGGTCGTCTGGTTCACGATGCCGCGTTACTGGATGCGGAACAGGCGGCCGAAATTGGCGATATCCAGGACCTTGCGCACACCCTCGGAGGCGCCGGCGATGGTGACATCGGAAAATTCACCCCCAGCGTGCTCGCGCAGCAGGAGCAGCATGCCCAGCGCGGAGCTGTCCATGTACTCGGTCTGCGAGAGGTCCACGGTGTAGCGCACGCCGGTCCCGGCGGTTGCGCGGTAAGCGGCGCGGAAGTCCTGGTGTTGTTCGAAGTCGAACCGACCCTTGATCCGAATGCGGACATCCTTGCCATCGTCGGAGGCGTGTTGCTCGATGCTCATGTGTGGTTCCTGGCGTTCTGGCGGGCTTGCTGCCCGGTAATGGAAACGCTGACGCAACCTTTCTGGTGGCCTCAGCGTATGGTGCACGGCAAGCGGGATCTGCGCCCCGCCGAAAAATGACCAACAGGCGTGTCGTAACAAGGCAGCCGTTAGGGAAACACTGATTAATGAACACGTTCGCGCTCGAGTCGCTTTTGCGTGCGAACAAGGCGCGGTGACTGCCGTGCAGTCACTCTGCACAAGGGAGCCGCAACGCCGTGCGCGCGCCCGTTTTCGTCAATAACGGGCGGCCGAGCCCCTGCTTTCAATAACTTGTGGGGTGTCAACGCGAGCGTGTTCATTAATAGGACGGCAAAAGCTCAGAACAATTCCACCTCGCCCGTGCCCATGTTTTGCTGTTCCACCGCGCGGTGGTAGTTCTCCTGGCGCCGGTCGCGCCACTCGCGCACGCGCTGCGCCATGGCCCGGGCGTCCTCGGTCGAGCGGGCCTCGTGCAGGATCCCCTGCAGTTCCTGCAGGTGGGCAACCGCCTCTTCGGCGGTGCCCAGTGACTGTCGGGCAATGTCCTCGAACTGCAGTGAGCGCACGGCGAGGGCGACGGCCTGGTGCATGCGTTCGCTCAACTCGGCCTCCTCGCGGATGCGCTCGTCCAGTTCGTCGGTGGCGCGCCGGGCGTATTCGAACAGGTGGGTAATGCGCTCCTTTTCGCCCATGCTTTCGCTCATGTCGCGCGACGCCATGTCGTGCACCGTGCCATGCACCTTGCTGATCGACTCGCGGGCCTGGTCGATCTGCTTGCGGATGTCGTCGTGGAAGGTTGCCGAACGCTGCGACAGCGAGCGCACCTCGTCGGCCACCACCGAGAAGCCGCGCCCGGCTTCGCCGGCGCGGGCCGCCTCGATGCTGGCGTTCAGCGCCAGCAGGTTGGTCTGCCCGGCGATCGCGCCGGCACTGTCCAGCAGCTTGAACACCCCGTCCATGTGCTGGCTCATGTCTTCCATGTGGTGGGCGCTCTCGACACTCTGGCGACTGATCTGGACCAGGGTGTCGATGAACATCTGCAGGGTCTGGTCGGACTTGCGGGTCAGCTCGATGATGACCTCGGCATGGGTCATGCCCTCGTCGTCGCCGTCCTGGGTGACATCGCTGGTCATCAGTTCCATCTGGCGTCCGGCGATCTCGTGCATCTCGTTGAAGCTCGTGCCCAGTTCCTTCACCGCCTCGGCGATCAGCCCGCGCTGGCGGCCGATCTCGGCCGACAGCTGCCCCAGTTCGAAGTCCATTGCCTGATCCAGCTCGTCGGAGAGTTCGCTCCCGCCGGTGGGCTGGCCCGGGGATGCGCGCTCATCGGACACGGTGTCAGCGGTTGTCGGCCCGCGCTGCTGGATGCCCAGGGCCAGCAGCGCTGCCAGCCCGGCCAGGATCGCGGCGGCCAGTGCCTGCCACCAGGCGGTGGAGAAGCCGGCGATGATGGCCGCGAGCAGGAGCAGGGCGGTCAGTGCCAGCGCCAGGGCTTTCTGGGCCGAATCACGGGTGAGCCATTGCATGCGGTCGTCCATTCACATTGCTCCTATTGGCCGGATGCGGCGGCGTTGCGGTGGTCACGGATCAGGGACGCGGCGATGCCCCCCAGCGGCAGGACTTGCACCGCGGCGTCCAGTTTGACCGCTTCGCCAGGCATGCCCCAGACCAGGCTGGTGCTCTCGTTCTGGGCGATGGTGTGGGCGCCGGCGTCGCGCAGCGCTCGCAGACCGCGGGCGCCATCGTCGCCCATGCCGGTCAGCAGGGCGGCGACGACGTTGGCCCCCGCCTGCTCGGCGGCGGAGTTGAACAGCACGTCGACGCTGGGGCGGTGGCGGTTTACCGGGCCGCTCTGGTCGAGCCGGCAGATGTAGCGGGCGCCGTCGCGTGCCAGGCGCAGGTGGTAGTCGCTGCCAGGGGCCACATAGGCATGCCCGGGCATCACGATATCGCCGTCCTCGGCCTCTTTCACGCTGAGCGCGGTGTTGCGGTCCATGCGCTCGGCGAAGGCGCGGCTGAACCCCGCCGGGATGTGCTGGGTGATGAGGATACCCGGGGCGTCCGGTGGCAGGGTGACCAGGACCTCGCGCAGGGCCTCGGTGCCACCGGTAGAGGCGCCCAGGACGATGACCCGATCGGTGGTTCGGAAACGTCCGCTGCCCGCGCTGGCCAGCCGTTGCGGTGCCGGGGCGGGCGTGGCGCTGCGCGCCTGCAGGCGGACGCGCGCCGCCGTGCGGACTTTGTCGATCAGCACGTCGGCATAGTCCTGCAGGGCGTGGGAGACATCCACCTTGGGCTTGGTGACAAAATCCACCGCGCCGACCTCCAGCGCCTCCAGGGTCACGTCGGCCCCTTCCTCGGTCAGTGACGAGACCATCACGACCGGCATCGGGCGCAGCCGCATCAGATTGCGCAGGAAGGTGATGCCGTCCATCTTCGGCATCTCCACATCCAGGGTCAGCACGTCCGGCTCGTGTTGCTTGATCTTGGTGCGAGCGTCGAAGGGGTCGGCCGCGGCAGCCACGACCTCGATGTCCGGCGCCTGGGACAGGATTTCCGTAAGCAGCTTGCGGATCAGGGCCGAGTCGTCGACGACCAGGACGCGAATGGGCTTGGAGGTGGCAGACATTTAGAAGAGCTCCACGTCGCCCTGCAGGGGGTCGTCCTGCAGTCGGCGGCGGTAGTCCTGCTCGCGTTCGAGCAGGGTGTTGTTGTGCAGGGACACAAGTTTTTTGACCCGTGCTCGCCCGGTGGCGGGAAAGAACACGACCTTGCGCGGCCAGCGCCCGCCCACGTCTTCCGCTACCAATTCCAGTTTCTCGTCACGCAGGAACCGGCGCATGAAGGCGATGTTGCCCGCGCCGACATCGCTCATTCCGGCCATCACGCGGCCACCGCCAAACATCTTGATGCGCAGATCCTCGCGCCGGGCTCCCAGCTTGAGCAGCTCGTTGATCAGGAACTCCATCGCGTGCGTACCGTAGCGGGTGGCGTTGGAGACGGCTGGTCCCCAGCCGCTGTCGCGGTCGCCATCCGGCAGCATGAAATGGTTCATGCCCCCGACCCCGGCTTCGGATGACCACACGCAGGCAGACACGCAGGAGCCAAGCACCGTGGTGATCAGCTCCGAATGCGAGACCGAGACATAGCATTCGCCCGGCAGCAGCTTCGCCGCCGGGCAGGCATGCACCCGATCCCAGTAGCGATTGATGTGCGCGAAGGCGCCATCGTGCAGCTGCGGCAGGGCGGACATCAGCCGGCCCGCCGGTACAGCGTCTGTTCCAGCAGCCGGAAGTCTTCGGTCACGCGGAACAGGGACTCCGAATGGCCGATGAACAGGTAGCCCTCCGGACGTAGCAGCGTGGCAAAACGCTCCACCAGCTGCTTCTGGGTCGGCTTGTCGAAGTAGATCAGCGTGTTGCGGCAGAAAATCACGTCCAGAGGGCCCTTCATCGGCCACGGATCGAACAGGTTCAGTTGGCGGAAGTGCACCATGGCGCGCAGCTCGTCGCGGATCTTCACCCGGTCCTCGTTGGCCCCCTTGCCGCGCAGCAGCCAGCGTTTCTGCCGTGCCCGCGGGATGCCGGTGACGCGCTTGGCGTCATAGACCCCGGCGTCGGCATGCTCGACCACGCGCGAGTCGATATCGGTGGCCAGGATGCGTACGTCATCCGGCGAGGGCAGGGCCTCGGCCAGGGTCATGGCGATGGAGTAGGGCTCCTCGCCGGTGGAGCACCCCGCCGACCAGACCTTCAGCGGGCCGTTCGGGTTGAGCCGTCGGATCTCCTGCAGCACGGGGCCACCCAGCATCTCGAAGTGATGCGGTTCGCGAAAGAACGCGGTCAGGTTGGTGGTCAGCGCATTGATGAACTCCTCGAGTTCGTCCTCGTCACCCCCCTCGACCCGGTCCAGATAGGTGTCGAAGGCGTCGAGACCGAGCACGCGCAGCCGCCGCGAGAGCCGGCTGAAAACCAGCTCCTTCTTGCTCTCGTTGAGCATAATCCCGGTGCGTTCCTGGGTCAGGCGGGCTACGCGCCGGAAGTCGCGTTCGCTCAGGCGATCGGAGGCGGCCAATCAGTCTCTCCCTGGCATGGGTTGAGTGTCAGGACTCAAAACTCTTCCCATTCTTCCGAGCTTTCCTGGCGCGAGGGCGCTGCAGCCGGACGCTTGGCGGCGGCGTTGCCACCGGCAGAGGCCGGGCGCTTCAGCCCGCCGGCGCTCCCGGAGGCGGGCTGCGGTGCCGGCTTGGCGTGCGGTTGCTTCATCGAGCGGCCAGCGGCCGCGGACTGTTCGCCCTTGAAGAAGCTCATCAGGTCGAGCAGTTCGCGTGACTGGTCATCCAGTGACTCGCTGGCGGCCGCGGCCTCTTCGACCAGGGCGGCGTTCTGCTGGGTGACCTCGTCGAGCTGGGTCACGGCCTTGTTGATCTCGTCGAGGCCGGTGGACTGCTCCTCGCTGGCGGCGGCGATCTCGGCGATGATGTCGGAGACCTTCTTCACCGAGTCGACGATCTCCTCCAACGCCTTGCCGGAGTTGTCGACCAGCTTGCTGCCCTCGCCAATGCGCTCCACCGAGTCGTTGATCAGGGTCTTGATCTCCTTGGCGGCCTGGGCACTGCGCTGTGCGAGGTTGCGCACCTCGGTGGCGACGACCGCGAAGCCGCGGCCCTGCTCGCCGGCGCGGGCGGCTTCCACTGCCGCGTTGAGCGCCAGCAGGTTGGTCTGGAAGGCGATCTCGTCGATGACGCCGATGATGTCGGCGATTTTCTTCGACGACTGATTGATTTCGCCCATCGCCGAGACGGTCTTCTCCACGACCTGGCCGCCTTCCTGCGCCTTGTCGCGCGCGGCGCTGGCGAGCTGATTGGCCTGGCGGGCATTGTCGGCGTTGGACTTGACCGTGGAGGTCATCTCCTCCATTGACGAGGCGGTCTCCTCCAGCGAGGAGGCCTGCTCTTCGGTGCGCTGGGACAGGTCGGTGTTGCCCTGGGCGATCTCGGCCGAGGCCGAGCGCACGTTGCCGGCGCCCTCGAGGATCTGCCCGACCAGGTTGTCGAGGTTTTCCAGCGAGGTGTGGATGGCGTCGCGGAACTCGCCGAATTCGCCTTGGAATTCGCCCTCCATGCGGACGCTGAGGTCGCCCTCCGCCATGGCTTGCATGACGCGGGAGCCCTCGCGAACGGGCGGCACGACGGCGTCGAGCAGTTCGTTTACGCTTTCCGCAACGCTCTGGGTAAAGCCGCTGTAGCGTTCGGCCTCAAGGCGTTCACCCAGTTTGCCGCTTGCGGCGTCACGGATGAGGGTGTCGATCTCGGCCTCGGCGTTTCGCATCTCGGTGACATCCCGCCACTCCAGCATGTTGCCGGCGTAATTGCCGTCTTCGTCGATGATTGCGGTGGCGTTAATCCAGAAGCGCAGATCACCCAGGCTGATTTCGGTCTGGTAGGGCAGCTTGGAGGGGTCTTTCAGGATCGAATGCTGATGCGACGGAACCGAGTGAAACTGGTCAATGGACTGGCCAACCATGTTGTACGGATCAAAGCTTGGGAACGCCTTGGTGAAGGCTGCCCGATGCTTCTGGAACATGGTTGTCAGCGCTGCGTTGGAGAAGGTGATGGTCATGTTCTCGTCGCACATCATGAGTGACGATGTAGCGCCATCGATCGCCGCCTTGAAGCGAGCGCGCTCGCGTTCCGACTGGTTCCATTCGGTCATGTCCTGCCACTCCACCATGCTGCCGACGAGCGCGCCGTTGTCATCGGTGATGCCGGAGGCCTGCAGCTTGAAATCGATGCCACCGACCTCGATCTCGGCGGTGTACGGCATGCGTGCCGGGTTAGACAGGATGGCGCGCTGATGCGACGGGTCCTTGTGGAACTGGTCGATGGACTGCCCAACGAGGTTATCCGGGTCAAAGTTCGGGAAGTGCTGCTGCAGGACATGGCTGCGTTTCCGCAGCAGGCTGATCACGGCCGAGTTGGCGTAGATGATGTTCATGTCGGTGTCGCACATCATCACGGCCATCTGCGAGCCTTCGCAGGCGGCACGCATGAAGTGCCCGTCCATCATCTCGTTCGGGGCATTGTGTGTGGCGTCGGTTTGCGGAGTGGCGGCCATGGGGGTGTCCTCGCTTTGCTTGTTCGTCTGGCGCGATGCCGGGGTGCGGCGACGCGCGGGTTTGTTCGTTTTCTTGGAAGTGTCGGTTTGCGGGCCGGATAGGGGCTCGGGCGTGGCCGTAACGGTCGGCTGAGGCGCGGTCGAGGGCTCGTCGCCGCTCGCCTCGCCGGCCGCGCCGGATTCGTCCAGCCAGCCCAGCGGGTCGTTGCCCAGCTTGTTGCGTTTGCGTGTCGTCATGGCCCGTTCTCCCTGGCTCGAGGCTCAGGCGTGTGCCGCCGTCGGGCGGGTGGTTGTTGGTGCCCCGGCCGCGACCAGATCGGCGGCCAGTTGCTGAAAGTCCCCGGCCGCGCGGTGGCGCGGCTGGTACTCGAATATCGTCTGCCCGAAGCTCGGGCTTTCGGCCAGCACCACCGTCTCGCGGATGGTGGTCGGCAGCAGGGCATCGGCGAAGTGCTCGCGGATGCGTTCGCGGACCTCGCGGGCATGCCGGCGTTGCTCGACAAAGCGCGAGAGCACAATCCACTTCTTGCGGGCCGAGCCCAGGCGCGCCTCGACGCCGTGGAGGATGCGCATCAGTCGCGACAGGCCGTTCAGGGCCAGGAAGTCACCGGCCACCGGGATCAGCATCTCGTCGGCCGCGATGATCGCGTTCATTCCCAGCAAGCCCGCCGAAGGCGGACAGTCGATCAGCACGAAATCGAATGGCTGATCCAGTGCGTCCAGGGCCTTCTTCAGGCGCCAGCCGCGTTCGGCGCCGCCCTGGTTCAGGTTCTCGACCTCCTGCAGTTGATCCCCGGCGGCGACGATCTGCAGTCCGTTGCCGGCCTCGCTAAAAGCATCCTGCAACCGGGCCCCGTCCTGCAGTACGC
The DNA here is from genome assembly GCF_000381505.1 of Thioalkalivibrio sp. ALM2T. Taxonomy (NCBI): domain Bacteria; kingdom Pseudomonadati; phylum Pseudomonadota; class Gammaproteobacteria; order Chromatiales; family Ectothiorhodospiraceae; genus Thioalkalivibrio; species Thioalkalivibrio sp. ALM2T. Next base: position 10,047 of record NZ_KB906574.1, on the reverse strand, counting down.
GGTCCAGGCCGGCGGGGTCTTCCAGCCCGAAGGCCATGCTCAGGTGGCCTTGCGGGTCGGCGTCGATCGCCAGCACCCGGTAGCCCTGCAGGGCCAGGGCATGGGAGAGGTTCAGGGTTACCGTCGTCTTTCCGACCCCGCCTTTCTGGTTGATCACCGCGATGGTTCGCATGGTCCGTGTGCGAGGTCGGGCTTACGCCGTCGCCTCGGCCTCGATGGCATCGGCGCTGGCGATCAGACCGGGACCCAGCAGGGTGTCGATGTCCAGCACCAGGATCATCTGTTCCTCGACGGTCGCCAGCCCGCGTACGAAGTTGACCCCGATGCGGGTCCCGAAGTCGGGTGCCGGCTGCAGGTTGTCCGCGCCGATGTTGTAGACCTCGGAGACCGCATCCACGACCACGCCCATTACGCGTTCGCGTTCCTCGCCGACCACGCGCAGCATGATGACCACCGTGGTCGGGCCGTACTCCAGCGGCTCCATGCCGAAGCGCAGACGCATGTCGATGATCGGCACAATCATGCCGCGCACGTTGATCACGCCGCGGATGTAGTCCGGCGTGTTGGGCAGGGGTGTGGGGCGTTCCCAGCCCTTGATCTCCTGCACCCGCAGGATGTCCACGCCGTATTCCTCCTCCGCGAGGATGAAGGTGAGGTACTGGTCCTCGCCGGCGGTGGCCGGGTCGTGGATCGATTGGGTTGCGTCGTTCGCCATTGCGTTCGGCTCCTTGATGATCAGGCCGCGCGGGTATCGCGCCCGCTGGCCATGCGCGCGATCCCGGCGACATCCAGGATCAGGGCCACCTGGCCGTCCCCCAGGATGGTCGCGCCGGCCGTGCCGGGGACCTTGCGGAAATTGGTTTCCAGCGTCTTGATGACCACCTGTTGCTGACCGAGCAGGTCATCGACCCGCAGCGCCACGCGCTGGTCGTCGGCCTCCGCGACCACCAGCAGGGCGCGTTCCGGCAGTGGGCTGGGCTCGGTACGGCCGAACAGGGCCGCGAGGTCGACGATCGGGATGTATTCGTCCCGGAGGCGGTACAGCGGCAGCTTGCCGAAGACCTGTTTCACGCTCTCTGGCAGGGTCTGCAGCGACTCGACGATCGCGATCAGCGGGATCACGAAGGTCTCCTCGCCGATCTTCAGCAACTGGCCATCCATGATCGACAGGGTCAGCGGCAGGCGGATGGTCAGGCGCGAACCCTTGCCGGGTTCCGACTCCAGCTCGACGTTGCCGCCGAGACCGCGGATATTCTTCTTGACCACATCCATGCCGACGCCGCGACCTGACAGGTCGCTAACCTGGTCGGCCGTGGACAGGCCGGGTTCGAAGATCAGCTGCAGGACCTCGTGGCGGTCCAGGTGCTGGTTGGGTCCTACGAGACCGGCATCGCGGGCCTTGGCGAGGATGCGGTCGGCGTCCATGCCCTTGCCGTCGTCGCGGATCTCGATCACCACGTTGCCACCCCGGTGGAAGGCCTCCAGGGTGACCTGGCCGGTCTCCGGCTTGCCGGCCGCAGCGCGTTCTTCGGGCATTTCAATGCCGTGGTCCACCGCGTTGCGCACCAGGTGCACCAGCGGGTCGCCCAGGTGCTCCATGACGGTCTTGTCGACCTCGGTGTATTCGCCCTTCAGGGTGAGCTCGATCTGCTTGCCCAGCTGCCCGGAGATGTCGTGTACCAGCCGCGGAAAGCGGTTGAAGACCTGCGCGATCGGCACCATGCGGATGCTCATCACGCTTTCCTGCAGCTCGCGGGTATTGCGTTCCAGTTCGCCCAGTCCGGTGCGCAGGCGCTCGATCTGCGCCTCCATCTGCGAAGGGTCTTCCTCGAGTTGTTCGCTGATGTCCGTCAGCATTGACTGGGTGATGACCAGTTCGCCCACCATGTCGATCAGGGCGTCGATCTTGCCGGTGTTCACCCGCATGGAGCTGGACTCCGAGCCGCGTGCGCCGCTGGCGCCGCGTGCGGCCGGTGTCTCCGGCTGGCTGTCGGATGGTGCGTCCGTCTCGGGCGTTATTAGTGCGGGCGCATCAGCGGTCGGTTCGCCGCCCGATTCGCCGCCCGATTCGAGAGGCTCGATCTCCAGATCGCACTCGTCCTCGACCCATTCGAAGACCTCCTGGATCTGGTCGCGGGTGGCATCGCCTTCCAGCTCCAGGGTCCAGGCGAGGTGGCAGTCCTCCGGATCGAAGGCATCGACGCTGTCCGGCAGGCGGTCGGTGTCGCAGTGCACGGTCAGCCTGCCCAGTTCCTCTAGCACTTCGAACATGCGCAGGGGGTCGTTGCCGGTGCGCATCAGGTCCGCGTAGGGCCGGAAGTGGATTCGCCAGCCGCGCGGGCCACCGTGGTCCCCGCCGCTGGAGGAATCGGTACCATTGTCGCCACCGACTGCCGGCGGGTTCCCGGCTTCGCTGGCGGGCACGGCATCTCCCAGATGGGCCTCGATCAGGGCGCGCACTTCGGCTACCTCGGCGGGGTCGGCCTCGCCGCCATCGCGGGCGGCATGCAATTGCGCACGCAGAGTATCCACCGCGCGCAGGAGGAGGTTCACCGTGTCCGGGGCCGCCTCCTGCTCGCCGTTGCGCATACGGTCCAGCAGGGTCTCCACACCATGGGTGAACCCGGAGATCGCGCCGAACCCGAAGGTCCCGGCTCCGCCCTTGATCGAGTGGGCGCAGCGGAAGATCGTGTTCAGCGTCTCCGGGTCGCCATCGTCCAGCGCGAGGAGTTCGGTCTCCATGCGCTCCAGCCCCTCGAAGCTCTCCTCGAGAAAGGCATCGATGAACTGGGCCATGTCGATCGACATGACTAGCGCAGCACCCGGTTGACGGTGTTCATCAGCTGATCGGGGTCGAACGGCTTGACCAGCCAGCCCGTCGCGCCGGCGGCCTTGCCTTCCTGCTTCTTCTCCGGCCCGGCCTCGGTGGTGAGCACCAGGATGGGGGTGAACTTGTAGTCGCCCAGCTTGCGCAGCTCGCGGGTCAGCTGCAGGCCGTCCATGGCGGGCATGTTCACGTCCGTGATCACCAGATCCGCCTTGGCGCCCTGGGCCTTGCTCAGGCCATCCTTGCCGTCGCGGCCCTCGACGACCTCGTGCCCGGCCTGCTTGAGGGTGAATGCGACCATCTGGCGCATCGAGGCGGAATCGTCCACCACCAGAACCTTAGCCATTGATGTCTCCTGAATCCTTGTCGTCGTGTTGTGCGGCGCTCGACGCAAAACCGTCTTCGGGTGCGCCCAGTGCCTGCAGGGCCTGAGCCAGAACCGCGCTGGTCCCGATGAGCGAACAGCCTTGCGCCTTGCGGGCGGCCGAATGGCGGGCCATCAGCAGGACCTGCACGCCGGCGGCGTCCACATCATTCACGGCCGCCGAATCCAGCTGCAGGTCTTCGCCGGCATCCAGTGCCGCGCGCAGTTCCTGCCAGCATTCGGCTGCGGTATCGATGCGCAGGCGTTCCGGCAACGCAATGGGGGTCATCTGCAGTAACCTTCTCTTGTCTGGGTGAACACTGTACAGGTTTTGTACAGGCTTGTTCCAGTCCTGTGTAGAAATCTTGTACGGCTGGGAGCAAGAAAACTTGAGACGCGCTTCACCTTGATCAGCCGATAAAGGGCTGGATTTTTGGCTCGACAGTCTGGACATCTCGCCGCTTTCAGCTCAGGAGACCCGCTTGTCTCACGTGTCATTTGATCGGAAGGAGCCGCCGATATGCAGGCCCGTACGCTCTATCGCCTGACCACCGATGCCGCAGCCTGTCAGGTGGCTGCGAACTGGCTGCGGGCTGCGGCGGTGGAGGGGCCGGTGCTGTGGGTGGGCCGCTCGTCGCCCGACGGGGTGCCACATGTGGCACCGGCGCAGGCTGGGCATTGGCTGGGGCACGAGGTACAGGCCCTGGTATTCGAGGCCGGACAACCGCTCGCGGTGGACGCCCTGGTCACGGTCGCAGGCCTGCTGGTCGGCGGTGGCACCCTGGTCATCCTCGACGGCACCGGCGGAGACGGGGCGTTTGCCCGCCGCTGGCAGGCGGCGCTGGCCGAGCCGTGGGTGCGGACGGTGGAACCACCGTCGGCGGATCGACTGCCCGGAATCATGCCGAGAGCGGCGGGCCCGTTTGCGTGGACGCCGGATCAGGCCGTCGCGCTGGGGCATTTGGCGGGACTCGCGCCGGGCGAATGTGTGGCGTTGACCGCCCCGCGCGGTCGCGGCAAGTCGACCCTGCTGGGCGAGTTCCTGGGCGCGGCACTGCGGCGCGGCGAATCCACGATCACGCTGACGGCACCGGGACCACGGGCCGTGGACGCATTGCTGGCACGCGCCCGGCATTGGACACCCGCGCCGGAACGGCACTACCGGGCCCCGGCCGTTTTGCTGGAACAGGCGGAACCGCTGGATACCTTGATCATCGACGAGGCTGCGAGCATGCCGGTCGAGCGCCTGCTTCAGTTGGCCCGGCTGGCACGGCGCCTGGTGCTGGCGACCACGACCGGCGGCTTCGAGGGGAGCGGGCAGGGCTTTCGGCTGCGTGCGTTGCCGGCCCTGGAGGGGGCGGGCTTTCGCGTACGGCTACAGACTCTGGATACACCGGTTCGCTGGGCCCCGGGCGATCCGCTCGAGGACTGGCTGAATCGGCTGTTCCTGCTGGAGGCGGCGAGTCGCCCCCCGGTCTCCCAGGCCGTGCGGTTGCGTTGGAGCACGGGCGCGGCGCTCGCGGACACGCCGCAAACCCTGGGGGCGGTAATGGGCCTGCTGGCGGATGCCCATTACCGCACACGGCCCTCCGATCTGGCGCGCTGGCTGGATGATGCGGGTGTTCACCTGTTGCTGCTGGAAGGGGCGGCGGATGGCGCCCTGTTCGGGGTGGTTCTGATCCAGGAAGAGGGCGGACTGGAGCGCGCGATAGCCGAAGCGGTTTGGTCGGGCGAACGGCGCCCACAGGGGCATTTCCTGCCGTGCACCGTTGCGGCCCGGGGTGACTTCGACCTGGCGGGGGAGGGCGTGTGGCGCATTCAGCGCATTGCGGTGCATCCGCACTGGCAGGGGCGCGGCCTGGGGAGACGTCTGTTGCGTGCGGTCGAGGACCGGGCTGGTGCCAAGGGGGTGGCGCTGATTGGCGCGAGTTTCGGGCTGCAACCTGTGTTGCTGCACGTTTGGCAGCGCGCGGGTTATGGCCTGGTGCGAGTCGGCGTCCAGCCGGATGCGGCCAGTGGCCAGGTGAGCGGCGTGGTCCTGCGTGCGATCGCGCCCCGATTGCAGCCTCGGCTGCAACAAGCATTGGCGGCCTTTCGGCGCGACTGGCCGGCCTGGCATCCACGGTTCCTGCCGGACACGACCGCGGCCATGGTGAGCGAAGTCCTTGGGGATCAGGATGCGGAGGGAGATTGTCCCTTGTTGCCGGTTGACCCGGTGGCGGATCTGAAGGAGGTCCGAGCCTTTTCCCATCGGGCGCGGCCCCTGGAGTGGGCGCTTCCCGCGTTGCTGCGGCAGTTGGCGGTGGCGCCGCCGGACGAGACGGAAGGTCAGCTGCTCGAGGCGAGCCTGGCGCAGCCCATCGACTGGGACCGACTGGCAGGCGAGCGGGAGGTTTCCGGGCGGCGCGGCGTCACCCGAAGGTTGCGTCGCGCCGCCCGGAACTGGCTGGCGGCCCGGAGTCTGTAACCCGCCCGGTCAGAGCCGGAACTGGGCCAGTGCCTGCTGGATCTCCTTCTCTACCTGCTTGAGCTCGTCGGAGGCGGCGCTGACGCGGTCGGCGGTATTGGCCGACTGATCCGCCTCGTCGGAGATTTGCACGATGTTGCGGTTGATGTCCTCGACTACGGTGCTCTGTTCGCGCGAGGCGACCGCGATCTGCTCGGTCATCTCCACGATCGTGGTCACCGACTGGCGGATCTGTTGCAGGGCACCGTTCACCTCGGAGGTGTGCTCCATGGTGGCCTCGGCCTCTTCCTGGCCGTGCTGCATGGCCTTCACCGCGCTGGTGGTGGCGGACTGCAGGCGCGCGATCATGGTCTCGATCTCGTCGGTGGATTCCTGCGTACGGGTCGCCAGCTTGCGTACCTCGTCGGCCACCACCGCGAAGCCGCGGCCGTGTTCACCGGCACGGGCGGCCTCGATGGCCGCGTTCAGGGCCAGCAGGTTGGTCTGTTCGGCCACGCCACGGATCACCTCGAGGATGGTCCCGATCTGCTTCGAGTCCTCGCCCAGCTTGGCCACGGTGTCGGCCGCCTGTTCGACCGTCCCGAGCAGCGAGGCCATGGACTCGATGTTCTTGCTCATCACCTCGGAGCCGTTGTTCACTGCATTCCCGGCCTCCTGGCCCGCCTGGGAGGTCGCATCGGTGTTGCGGGCGATCTCCTCGGCGCTGCTTTGCAGTTCGTTGATCGCGGTGGCGACGCGGTCGGTCTCGTCGCGCTGGCGCGAAACGGCCTCGCGGGCCTGGTAGGCCTCCTGGTTCAGGTTCTCGGTGGCGCGATTCAGCGTCTCGGTGCCGCCGCGGGCATTGCCGATGGCCTGGGCGATCTTGTCGGTGAAGCGGTTGAAGGCGCGGCCGAGCTGGGCGGTTTCGATCAGGCTGTTCTCGTCCAGGCGGCGGCTCAGGTCGCCGTCGCCGTCCGCGATCTCCTCGAGTGCCGCGGTCGAGTGGGCCAGGGCGCGACGGACCACCAGGATGATGAACACCGCGCCGGCCAAGCCCAGGATCACGCCAATCAGGGCCAGTACGCCCTGGGTGGTCTGGGTCGCGCGCATGTCGGCGGTCAGCGCGGCGGCGCTGCGCTCGGCGCGATGGGTAATCCGCTCGCTGAGTCCCTGCAGGTGGTCACGCGCCTCGATCAGTACGGGCCCGATCTCGGTGCGGATCAGGTAGGCGTCTTGCAGTGCCTGTTCGCTGCTGTGGATCTCGATCAGGTCATCCAGCGCCGTGTTCTGGGTGTCCAGCGCCCCCTGGAAGTCCTCCAGCGCGATCTGCTGTTCGAAGTCCAGATCGTCGAACTGGTCCATCAGTTGTGCGGTGATGTCGTTGGTGCGAGTCGAGAACAGTCGGACATTCTCGCGGAAGGCATCGTCACGGAAGGCGATAAAGCCGCGTAGGTTCGAGGTGACCTGCACCACCGACATGCGCAGGTCATGCAGGGTGTCGAGACGATCCCAGGACCGCTGGAAGCGCGGGAGACCCATCTCGGCGCTGATCATCATGTTGGTCTGCTGGGTCATCTCGCGGCTGGCGGGGTTGGCCCGGGCATTGGCGATGCCCAGCGCCGGCATGTTTTCGGCGGGGTTTTCGGCCACCTCGATCAGTCGGTCCTCGAAGCTGGCGAACTGGTTGACCAGCCGGCGGACCTCGGTCGCGCTGGCGGACAGTTCCTCGTCGGCGGCGATCACCGGGTTCTCGTTCAGGGCGCGGGTTGCGCCATCGAGGTCACGCATCGCGTTTTGCCACGCGTCGCGGTGGGACTGCTCCTCGCTCATCAGGTAGAACCCGAGAAACGCCGCGCTCTCCTGCAGCAATTGCTCGACGTCATTGACCCGGGCTACCGCCGGGTAGTCGGCCTGGGTGAGCTGTTCAACCCCTTGGCTGCCCGTACTCATCGCGCGCAGGGCCAGCAGGGAGTTGATGATCAGGATGGCGACCACCAGGCCAAAGCCGGCGATCAGTAGCCCCCGAATGGAGAGTTTGTCCAGCATGCGATGACTCCTTCTGGGCGCCTTGTGTCCGGCGCTTCACGAACCGGCCGCGGCCATGACGACCGCGGACGCGAAAGGTGGTGATTCAATCCCTGTTACGGCCGGCCGCGCTCAGAGTTGAGCCGGTTATTCAGGGAGTCGCCGGAGGATAGACGTGCCGGGGCTTAGTCGGATTCCAGCTGTTCCCAGCGCTCGTAGCAGTGGGCCAGTTCTGAGTCGACGGCTTCGAGCCGCGCCTGGAGTTCGCGCATGCGGTCACCGTCGCGCAGGGCGTCCGGCTCGGTCATGGCCGTGGTCAGGCTCTGCTGCTCCTGTTCCAGGGTCTCGATCTGCGCCGGCAGGGCCTCCAGCTCGCGTGCTGCCTTGTAGGATTTCTTGCGTGGGGCGGCCGGCGCAGGCTCGGGTGTGGGCGCCGATGGCTGTGCCGCGGGCACGGGCTCCGGTGTGGCCGCGGATTCGCCTTCCAGCAGGCGCCGGGTGACACGATCGGGCAGGTCCGACCAGCCGCCGACGAACTCTTCCACGGCCCCGTCGCCCGGTAGGACCAGGGTCGAGGTCGCCACGTTGTCGAGGAACGAGCGATCGTGGCTGACCACGATGACGGTGCCGGTGTACTCGATCAGCAGCTGTTCCAGCAGCTCCAGCGTCTCCACGTCCAGGTCGTTGGTGGGTTCATCCAGCACCAGCAGGTTGGCCGGGCGGAGGAATAATTTGGCCAGCAGCAGGCGGTTGCGCTCGCCCCCGGACAGAGCGGATACCGGCTGGCGGGCGCGCGCGGGCGGGAACAGGAAGTCTTCCAGATAGGACAGGATGTGGCGGCTCTCGCCGTTGACCATGACCCGGTCGCGGCCCTCGCCGACCGCATCCTGCACCGTGGTCGCCTCGTCCAGGCGGGCACGGGCCTGGTCGAAGTAGGCGATCTCCAGCTGGGTGCCCAGCTTGATGCTGCCTGCGAGCGGCTCCATCTGGCCCAGGAGCCCGCGCAGCAGGGTGGTCTTGCCGGCCCCGTTGGGTCCGACGATGCCTAGGGCATCCCCGCGCTGCAGCAGCAGGTTCACGTCGCGCACGATGGGCGTGTCGTAGCCGAAATCGGCGTGTTCCGCCTCGATCACCAGGCGTCCGGAGCGTTGTTCTGGACTCAGCTTCATCTTCACCTGGCCGCCGCGTTCACGGCGTTCGGCGCGCTTGCGACGCAATGCCTGAAGTGCTCGCACGCGGCCTTCGTTACGGGTGCGGCGCGCCTTGATGCCCTGGCGCACCCAGACCTCCTCCTGGGCCAGCTTGCGGTCGAACTCCGCGCGTTGGGTGGCCTCCGTTTCCAGCCTTTCGGCCTGGCGCTCGCGGAAGGCCTCGATGGACGGCGGGTGCTCGTACAGATGCCCGCGGTCCAGCTCCAGGATGTGCGTGGCTACGCTCTCCATGAACTGGCGATCATGGCTGATGAACACCACGGTCAGTCCGCTCTCGATCAGGAACTGTTCCAGCCAGCGGATCGCGGCCACATCCAGGTGGTTGGTGGGTTCGTCGAGCAGCAGCAACTGCGGCCGCTGCACCAGCTCGCGCGCCAGCCACACCCGTCGCTTCAGCCCGCCCGACAGCGCGGCGAACTGCGCCTCGGGATCCAGGCTCAGGTGCGAAATCGTGGTCTCCACCCGGTTCTGCAGGCTCCAGCCGTCGATGGCGTCGAGTTTCGATTGCACCGGCCCCATCTTGTCCAGGGCGTCCATGTCGCCCGATGCAGCGGCCTGGCTCAGGTGGTGGAAGCGTTCCAGCAACCGGCCGGCCTCGCCGAGGCCCTCGGCGACCACGTCAAAGACCGTGCCTTCGATCCCGGGCGGTAGTTCCTGGGTCAGGTAGGCGGTGGTCAGGCCATCCTGGCGGGTTAGTTCGCCGGAATCGGCCTGGGCCTCGCCGGTGATGACCTTGAGCAGGGTGGATTTGCCCTCGCCGTTGCGCCCGGCGATCGCGACGCGTTCGCCGGGCTCCAGGCTCATGTTGACGCCATCGAGCAGGGAGGCCATGCCGTAGGCCAGATGGATGTTGCGCAGGGTGAGAAGTGCCATTCGAATTCCGGTCGCGAGCAAGTGTTGTTGCGGGCGCCAAGACTATCACCTTGGCGTGTCGTAGCGCGCACCGTGAGGCCTTACAGGCTCGCCATCCCGGAGCGCGAATCGCGTTCTTTCTACTGCCTGCCGGGAGAGGCCGGGCCTGGTTCGCCATCTGGTGTTTACGGTGCTTTCGTCCGGCCGCCTGCCGAGCGCTGACTCGCCAGCGCGCCGCGAGGTACTTCTTTGCTCGTGCAAAGAAGTACCCAAGAAACACGCCCGACTGCCGCGACCCCGGCCCGCTGTGCGGGCCGGGGTT
>NZ_KB906573.1:0-34559 GCF_000381505.1 Thioalkalivibrio sp. ALM2T | reverse complement strand
GGATGCGTTCGGGTTACCCCGAGCCCGGTACGGTTCATGGTAGCGATCCGTGAACCGCAAGACACAAGGATGTGTTGAGCGCAGCGAAACGCATCCTACCCTCTACCCTCTACCCTCTACACTCTTCGTGTCTTCGTGCGCTTCGTGGTTAAGACCATCAGGGTCTTAGCAGCGGGCCCTCGACGGCGTCGCGGGCCGCGCGGCCGGCGAGCTGTTCGATCAGGGTCAGGGCGAAGTCCATCGCGGCACCCGGGCCACGACCGGTGATCAGGCGCCCGTCGATTTCCACCGGGGCGCCGGTGGACGGGGTCCCAGCCTCGTCCAGCGCGCCGGTAAAGGCGGTGACCGTGCGGCCCTCCAGCAGCCCGGCCTCGGCCAACGCCTTGGGCCCGGCACAGATCGCGGCCAGGTATCCCTCGCGTTCGGCCTGCGCCCGCAGCAAGCCCTGCACCCGGGCGTCGTCGCGCAGGTGATTGGCGCCGGGCAGGCCACCCGGCAGGACGATCAGGTCAAAGGACTGATCCAGCACCTCATCAACCGTGGTATCCGGCTGGATGACCGTGCCCCGCGAACAGGTCACCGGCCCGGGCTCCAGCCCGGCCACGGTGACCTCGAATTGCGCCCGGCGCAGCAGGTCGATGATCGTGACCGCCTCCAGTTCCTCGGCCCCGGCGGCCAGGGGCACCAGTACGTTCGGCATCAATCCTCCCTGTCCGCCGCGCTCAGCGGCGGTTGTAGAAGTTCAGGCCCTTCAGGAGATTCAGCGCCTCGTTCATGCCGTAATCGCGCTCGGCCAACGTCTCGCCATTGTCTTCGTCCGCATCCACAGATTCCGGCAGACCGTCACGGCCCATGCGGGCGCCGCCATTTTCGCTGTCGGAGCGCTGCACCACGAGCTGCTGCAGGCGGATGTCCGGGTCAATCCCGTCCTCGTTGATGGCACGGCCCTCAGGCGTGAAGTAACGCGCGGTGGTCAGCTTGATCCCGGTGTTCTGGGTCAACGGCAGGATGGTCTGCACGGAGCCCTTGCCGAAGGTGTTCTGCCCCATAACCACGGCCCGCCTGTGGTCCTGCAACGCACCCGCCACAATCTCGGAGGCGGAGGCCGATCCGCGATTGACGAGGACGACCATCGGCGCGCCCTTGAGAACATCCCCCGGCGAGGCCTGGTAGCGGAACTGCGAATCCTCCAGCCGACCTTCGGTGTAGACGATCAGGCCTTCTTCGAGGAAGGCGTCCGAGACGCCCACAGCGCCCGTCAGGATGCCGCCGGGGTTGTTGCGCAGATCCAGCACGAGCCCCTGCAGCTCGCCCTGTTCCTGCAGGTCTTCGATTGCCCGCACCAGGTCGCGTGCCGTGCGTTGCTGGAAATTGCTGATGCGTACGTAGCCGAAGCCGTCCTCCAGGATCTCGGAGCGCACGCTCTGCACCTGGATCACGTCGCGGGTGATGGTGATTTCTTTCGGACGGTCCTCGCCATCACGCAGGATGGTCAGGGTGATGTCCGAGCCTTTCTCGCCGCGCATCTTGGCGACCGCGTCGGACAGGGACATACCCTTCACCGACTCACCATCCAGGCGAATGATCAGGTCACCGGCCTCGACCCCGGCACGGCTGGCCGGGGTGTCATCGATCGGCGCGATGACCTTGACGAAGCCGTCTTCCATGCCAACCTCGATGCCCAGCCCGCCAAACTCGCCGGAGGTCCCGACCTGCATGTCCTCGAAGTCCTGTTCGTCCAGATAGGCCGAATGCTGGTCAAGGCCGGACAGCATCCCCTGGATCGCACTGTCCAGGAGATCCTTGTCTTCGACCTCGGTGACGTAATTGCGCTTGATGCGCATGTATACGTCAGTGAAGCGCTGCAGATCTTCTACTGGCAGAGCGGATTGCGCGCCATTGTCGCGGTCGGCGTAGACGGCCACCGAAACACTCAACATGACCCCGACAACCAGTCCGACGATCAGGGAGTATCCGGTGCGACAAGACTTGCTCATTACCTTTCCTCGTTCACTTGAGGTGATTCGTGTGAAGATGGTAGCACCCGCAATGTGACGGCTGCCTGAATGCACGCCACCGATCGGCCTTTTGCCGGGGCATGGGCGCATTCCATCTTTTCCCTCTACTGAGAGGGCCACCAGCTCTCGGGGTTCAATGGTCCGCCGTTGTGACGGATCTCGAAGTAAAGCCCGGGCGCGATCGCCTCGCTGCCCTCGCCCGCCACGGCCAGTTGCTCGCCAGCACCCACGGTCTCGCCTTCTGAAACCAGGATCTCCTCTACATTGGAGTAGAGCGTCAGATAGCGCTCCCCATGATCGACGATCACCAGGAAGCCGTAGCCCTGCATCCAGTCGGCGTAGACCACCTGGCCGTAGTGCACCGCGCGTACCGCAGTGCCGTTATCGACCGCCAGCACCGCGCCACGCCAGCGCGAGCGCAGGCGGCTGCCACGGGACTCGTTGAAACTGCGGATCACTCGGCCTTCGGCCGGACGCGGGAGTTCGCCCTCCAAGGCCATGAAGGCCACGTCCGGCCGTTCGGGGGTGGATTCGCGGGGTGCCGCGGCACGCGCCGCACTGCGAGCCTCGACCTCCTCGATCACCGCCTCCAGGGTCTCGGCATTGCGCGCCAGGCGCTCCAGTTCCAGCGACTCGTCCTCGATAGCCGCCTCCAGCTCCGCCATCGCCTGGCGCTGGTGCGCCTCCTCGCGTTCCAGATCCGCGACCGCCGCGCGGGCCTGCTCTTCCCGTTCTGCCAGTACCGCCCGCTCCCGCGCGAGGTTCTCGCGCGCCGTCTCCAGCGCCTCGATGCGGTCGCGCAACACGACCAGGGCCTGCTCGCGCGCCTCGCGGATGCGCGCGGCGAACGCGGCCTGATGGCGGTGCTCCGCGGCCTGACCGTCGCTCCGTCCGGGATGGCGTTCGCCCTGCCACTGATCGCGCACCAGGCGGGCCGCGGCGCGGCGTTCTGCCTCCAGCCGCTCCCGGGCCTCGTCCACACGATCCTCCTGGTCGGCGACCACCGCCTCCTGACGCGAACGCGCCCGCGCCAGCTCGCGCAGCTCCTGGCGCGAGGCCTCGGTCCCGCGAGCGGCCTCCGCAAGCAGCTCTTCCAGCTGCTGCAGGGACGCATAACGCTCTTCCTGGCTACGCTCCAGGTCCTGGATGGCCGCGCGCGTCTCGCGCAGCTCCGCCTCCGGTTCCAGCGCCACGGCGCCGACCGGCCACAGAAAACAGAGCAACACACCGCACCACAAAAGGGCGCGTGAACCGCTTGGATGACTCAAGATTGCGCAAATTCGCATATCGGGGTACGTTTAGGTTCTTATATTCTGACCCAGTTGCGAGGGCCTTCCCTCGCGAGCAAGAGAGGCATGCCGTGAGCAACGAAACGGTTGAAGACGAAATGTACGTCGAAGACGGTTTGATGTCCCAGGACGAAGACATCGAGCGGGCCTCGCGCTCGCTCAAGGCCATGTCCCACCCGCTGCGTCTGAAGATCCTCTGCATTCTCGGCGATCGCGAAATCAGCGTACAGGAAATTGTCGATCAGGTCGGGACGTCGCAGAGCAACATCTCGCAGCATCTCGGCATCCTGCGCGACAAGGGCATCCTCGCCACGCGCAAGGACGCCAACCGGGTCTACTACCGGGTGGGGGACTCCCGGACCCTGCGCCTGATCGGTATGATGCAGGACGTTTTCTGCAGTTCCTGACACCCACCCCTCCGATCCGGTCTCCCGAATGCTTGAACGCCTGCCCGAATTTCTCGCCAACCACCCCATCCTGACCGGCGCCCTGCTGGCGGTGATCGGGATGATCCTGTTCGTCGAACTGCGCCGCCTGAACCGCAAGTATCGCTCGCTCTCCCCGGTCGAGGCGGTGCGCGTGATCAACCAGGACGACGCCCTGGTGCTGGACGTGCGCGAGGACAACGAAGTCGCCTCCGGGCGCATCGGCGGCGCCAAACATATCCCGCTCGGCAGCCTGAAAAAGCGCATGGGCGACATCGAGAAATACAAGGACAAGCCAGTAGTGGTGTACTGCCGCAGCGGCAACCGCTCCGCCAGCGCCGCGCAGCAACTGACCGCGGCCGGGTTCGAGGACGTAGTCAACCTGCAGGGCGGCATCCAGGCCTGGCAATCGGCCAACATGCCCATCAAGAAGAAGTAATGCAGTTCGAGGTCTACTCCAGCGGGCGCTGTCCATTCTGCCTGCTCGCGCGGCGCCTGCTCAATCAGCGTGGCTACCCGTTCGCGGAGTACGCCGTCGACCGCGAACCCGGTCTGCGCGCGGAGATGGAACAGCGCGCCGCCGGCCGCAGCTCGGTCCCGCAGATCTTTCTCGGCGACACACACATCGGCGGCTTCGACGAACTGCAGGCGATGGACAGTAACGGCGAACTGGCGCGCCTGGCCCGCGAGGCCGGCCTCGAAGCCCCGACCGACAACGCCTCCGGATAACACGCGCCGCCGGCAACAGGCGGCAAACGGGATCGCCCAGGCCACCCCGAAAAACACCGCTCATCCCCCTTACAATGCCCCGATTCCAGACGACTGCGAGACAACATCATGGCTGAAGAGAAGAATTCCCCGAAGAGCGGCAACGGCGCGGCCCAGGCCGAACAGAACGACCGGCCCGACTTCTCCATCCAGAAGGTCTTCATCAAGGACCTGTCCTTCGAGGCGCCGGAATCCCCCGAGGTATTCATGCGCGAGTGGAAGGGCGAGACCAACATCCAGCTGAACACCAACGCGCGTCCGATCGACGAGGCCGCCGGCGCCTTCGAGGTGGAACTGGGCCTGACCGTGACCACCGAATCCGACGGCAAGACCGCATATCTGGTGGAGATCAAGCAGGCCGGCGTGTTCATCCTGCGCAATTTTGCCGAGGATCAGCGCAACCACCTGCTGGGTGCCTACTGCCCCAACGTGCTGTTCCCGTTCGCCCGCGAAACGGTGGCCGACCTGGTACTGAAGGGCGGCTTCCCGCAGCTCCTGCTACAGCCGGTCAACTTCGAGTCGCTGTATGCCCAGCACCTGCAGGAACAGAAGCAGCAGGCCGGCGGGGAACAGGCCGAGCCCACGCAACAGGCCTGACGCGAGGCGCAACCGATGCGTATCGCGGTCCTCGGAGGCGGCTGCTGGGGCACGGCGCTGGCCGTGCATGCGGCCCGCCTGCATGCCGACGTCGCCCTGTGGGTGCGCAATGACGCCACGGCCGGGCAACTGGAACGCGAGCGCGAGAATGCCCGCTACCTCCCCGGCCTGCGCCTCCCGGACAACCTGCGCGTCAGCGCCGACCCGGCGACCATCGAGGGCCGCGACCTGGTCCTGATCGCAGTCCCCTCCGGCGCCTTCCGCGAAACCCTGCGCTGGATCGCCCCGCGCCTCGCACGCGACCAGGTGGTCGCCTGGGCCACCAAGGGCCTGGAGACGGCGACCGGGGCCTGGCTGCACGAGATTGCCGAACAGGAACTGGGGCCCGAGCGCCCGCCCGCTCTGATCTCCGGCCCCTCCTTCGCCGCCGAGGTGGCGCAGGAGCAGCCGACCGCGCTGTCCGTGGCCTCCAGCGACGAGGGCCACATGGACTGCCTGGTTGCAGCCCTGCACGGGCGCTCGCTGCGCCTGTACCGCAATACGGACGTGATCGGCGTGGAACTGGGCGGCGCGCTGAAGAACGTGCTCGCGGTGGCCACCGGTATTGCCGACGGCGCCGGGTTCGGGGCCAATGCGCGCGCCGCACTGATGACCCGCGGGCTGGCCGAGATCCAGCGCTTCGGCGCGGCGGTCGGCGCCCGTCCGACCACCCTCACCGGCCTCTCCGGACTGGGGGACATGATCCTCACCTGCACCGACAACCAGTCGCGCAACCGGCGTCTGGGCCGGATGCTGGGCGAAGGCCTGGACCTCGACACCGCCCGCGCACGGGTGGGACAGTCGGTGGAGGGCGTAGAGACCGCCCGGGTCGCTGTGGCGCGGGCGAAGGCACTGGAAGTGGACATGCCGATCTGCGCCGAGGTGCACGCGGTGCTCTATCAGGGCCGTCCGGTGCACGACACTGTGCGCCGGCTGCTGGAACGCGACGCTACCCGCGAAGAGGACTGAAGCCGCGTCCGCAAAAGCCCCGCGCGAGACCCGCACAATCGCCCGTACGCTCCGGTCGGACTACCGTGGCCCTCACACGCGAACGCAACGGAGAACCGCATGAGCAAGGCCTGGAAGGAACTGGACCTGGAAGGTGGCGGCCTGCAGGCGGTCAATGCCCGCCTCGCTCGCGAGATGCGCACCCGCCCTGCGGCCTACGCTGCGTGGATCCTTTTCCCGCTGGGGCTGCATCGCTTCTACCTGCACGAGCCGCTGGGCGGCGCCGGCTTCCTGGCACTCAGTGCGGCCACCCTGGCCCTCGCCGGATTTGGTCCCGCCGCCTGGTGGTTGCTACCGCTGATTATTGGCGTGTCATGGGCGCTGGTGGACCTGTGGTGGATCGACCGCCGAGTGACCGACTACAACAAGGAGCTGCGCAAGCAGCTCTTCCTGCGCAAGGGCCACAAGCCACCGCAGGATTACCGTGGCCGCTACACCAGCGACGAAGACGCCCGCCGAGAACTGGACGAATACCAGCAGATCAAGGAAGCCGAAAAGCCCGGGCAATCGGGCCTGGCCGGTCGCAACGACCCGGCCCGCGACGCCGGCGGCAAGCGCCGCATGCCCAGCTTCAACGAACAGGAAGCCATGCTGCGCCAGATGCGCAAGGACAAAAACAAAGGCGACGGGAACAACTGACCGCCGCCTTCACAAGACCGCCGAGGTTGCGCCGCCCTCGGTTGCGGCCACGCCCGACGGCATGGCCCGTGGCGATCAGTTCTCGCCGGGGCGCCACACGCCACTGGCCTCCTGCGGCGGCGGGGCCGCCTGCTTGCGGCTCTCGACGTCCACGAACACCGACTCGGTAAATTCGGAGAGCTGCTTGAGGTACTCCTTGCGCTCGTTCACCGACTCCGGCATCTGCGCCACCATGAACCCCGTGATCGCGCTCAGGTACTGTACGGCCACGATGGGTTGCTGCGCCTTCGGGTCCACCTCGGTCAACAGATCCTGGACCTTCTGAATCAACTCGCCGGACAACTGCAGGGTATCGCTCATGGGGTTCCTCTCGCGGTTCGTGAAATCGATGCGCACAGGCTACGGCAAGCCCCGCCACCCCGAAAGTGAACGCAAGATGCGCGGGCCTTTCCCTCCCTGGTGTGTTCAACACGAAGCGCGCGAAGGCACGAAGAAGGTCAAGTTCAAGAGCGATTTGAACCACAGAGGGCACGGAGAAAATCAGGGTTGAAGGGCAAGGCGGATCGAACGGCGCCTTCGCCACCCAGGCGTTACCGCGTTCCTTTCTTTTCTCTGTACCCTCCGTGGTGCAAAGGCTTTTGACCTTCTTCGTGCCTTCGTGTGCTTCGTGGTGGAAAACTGGGACCGTCAGGAGCGACGAGGGTCGTCGTCTTCGTCACGGGCCTCGGGGGCGTCGTCGTCCATGTCAAAGTCTTCGTGGACGCGATCCGGCGGAATGGTCCACGGCTCGCTGGGGGCGACCGTATGCTCGCCCGGGCGTGGGGCATAGCGCTCGTCTTCCAGGGCGCGCATCAGGCCCACCACCATCATCAGCATCACCAGCGAGAACGGCAACGCGGCCAGGATGACGGCATTCTGCAAGACCTCCAGCCCGCCGGCCAGCAGCAAGACGCCGGTCACCAGACCGATCATCGCACCCCACAAGATCAGGTGGATTGCCCGGTGTTCGGTGGACCCATGGGCCAGCAGGGTGTTGATGACCACGATGCCGGCATTGGCCGAGGTCAGCAGGTAGGTCGCGATCAGCACCGTAATCAGCACGGCCCCGCTCTTCGCGATCAACCAGGGTTCCAGGGTCTCCATGGTGGCGAAGGTTGCCATGGTCAGGTCTTCCGCCACGCGATCGGCAATGTTTGCGATGCCCTCGACCTCGGCGTGCAGGGCCGTACCGCCCAGCAGCGCCAGCCAGAAGAAGGTAATCAGGGTCGGCACCAACAGCACCCCCGTGACGAATTCGCGCAGGGTACGCCCGCGCGAGATGCGCGCGATGAACAGCCCGACGAACGGCGCCCAGGCCAGCCACCAGCCCCAGTAGAAGACCGTCCAGTCGGAGTGCCACTCGTCCAGGTGGTGAGCATGGGTGTACAGCGACAGCCCCAGCAGGTTCTGCATGTAACTGCCACTGGACTGCACCACCAAGGCCAGCAAGTACTGGGTTGGACCCCATATCAGCAGTAGCCCAAGCAGAGCGACACTGAGCCACAGGTTGGCCTGGCTGACCCGCTGCACCCCGGCCTGCATCCCGGCCACCACCGACACGATCGCAGTCACCGTCAGCAGCGCCGTCAGCAGCAGGAGACCGCGATCCCCTTCCAGCGAGAGGCCCACGGTATGCGCCAACCCGGCCTCCAGCTGCTGGATACCCAGCCCCAAAGTCGTTGCGATCCCGAAGACCGTGGCCACGATGGCGAGCAGATCCACCAGATCGCCCGGCCAGGTATGACTGTACTTGCCGATCAGCGGGTGCAGGGCCGAGCGCAGCGCCAACGGCTGGCCCTTGCGAAAGCTGAAATAGGCCAGGATCAGTGCCAGCAGCGCGAACACACCCCAGGCATTCAGCCCCCAGTGGAAATACGTCAGCACCATCGACATGTCCGCGGCGGCCGCCTGGTTGCCGTTCTCGGCCAGAAACGGGTTGCCGCCGTAATGCGACAGCGGCTCGGCCACCGCCCAGAACAGCAACCCCACGCCCATGCCGGCGGCGAACAGCATCGACAGCCACGACAGCGTGGTGAACTCCGGCACTTCGTCGTCACGTCCCAGGCGCACGTCCTTGTAGCGCCCCACCCCGAGCCAGATCACCATGACCAGGAAGAAGGCCATGATCACCACGTAATACCACTCCAGCAGCGGCGTCACGAAGGCCCGCGCATCCCCCACCACCGCGCCCAGCTGCTCGGTTCGATAAACCCCCAGCAGGGCGATGATCACCACGAGGATCAGCGCCAGCGGCGCAACACGCGGGTTCAGCCCCTTGAACGGGCCGCGGGTGGCAACGTTGTACATCTCGCGTCCTTTCGCTTGCGCAATGGATGTATTTCAGGACCGGACCTTTGCCGATCCAGGCCGGCAGATCAAGGGCCGGTGGCGCCCGCCGGTTGTACGCGTATGCCCATGCGGAAATCCTGAATAACCTGATGCACGAACGCCAGCTTGGCGATCGCGGTAGCGGTCAGCACGAAGGGGTAGACATGCGAGTGGCCCATGCTGCGGTTGAGGCTATTCAGGGCGCTGACCAGCGGCAGCCAATGCTCCAGAAGCAGATCGAAGTCCGCCGTGGCATAGGCATCAAAAGCCGGCAGATTCCCCTGCGCGCCCAGCCGCGCCGACGGCCCGGCGACGGGTTCGATGTCCATGTTGTAGGCAGAGGCCGTGTCCAGCGTATCCACGATGTGCAGATAGTGGGCCCAGGTCTCGGCCCAGTCTTCCCAGGGGTGGGAGCTGGCATAGGCGGACACGAACGAGGCCTGCCAATCCGCCGGCGGACCACCGGTGTAATGGCGCCGCAGGGCCTCGTCGTAGTCCGCGCGCTCGTCGCCGAAGCGTTCGCGAAAATCGGTATGCCAGTGGCTACCGCGAATCAGTCGATCCCAGTAGTAGTGCGCGGACTCATGGCGAAAGTGGCCGAGAATGGTGCGATAGGGTTCGGCCATCGCCTCGCGCATGCGCTCGCGCACCGCGGGATCGGCCTCGGCGATATTGATGGTAATGAGCCCGTGCGAATGGCCGGTGACCACGCCCCCGCCCTCGCGGAACTCCGGGGCCGGATCGGCCAGGAAATCAAACGCAATCCCCTCAGGATCGCTTTTCCGTGGCACCACCGGCAGGCCCAGGCGCAACAGTCCATATACCAGGCGTCGCTTCTCGGCCTCCAGACGCTCCCACAGCCGCGCATTGCCCGGCACACTGAGGTCCGGGATGGTGCGATTCAGGCGGCAGGCGCGACAGAACGGCTCGGCTTCTTGATGTGGCACCATCCAGTTGCACACCGCGTCTACCGCATAGTGCCGGCACTGGCGATAAAACAGCCCGTCCGGCTCGTCCGCTACCCGCCACAGGCCACCGGGGATCGGGCGCCCACGGGCGCCCACGGCCTCCCCCGCCGGCACCAGGGCGGAGACCTCCAGGCGGTCCGGCAGGAATCCCAGCCGGTGGCCGCAGCGGGTACAGAAGGTGTTGTCGAAATACACCCCCTGCCCACAGACCTCGCACTCGAATAACTGCATCGCGCTCCCCGTTGGCTGACCTGCCGAGGATGTCCAGGCGACAGGCATGCCTTCAGACTACGCTGATCCCGTGGCGCCGTCGCGGCGGCACGCACCAACGCAGACGGCAGTCAGTCCCTCTGTACGCCGGACAAGAGCCCGTCCACTCGCTCCAGCACCAGTGGATGTGACAGGATGCCGGCGTGCGTGGTCGCCACCCCGAAGACCGAGGCCGCCTCGCGCTGCGCAGGCGGGTGCAGCATGCTGGCGAGAGTGACCACCCCGTCCGCAGTGGCGCGCGCGCCTCCCTCCCCGCGCTGGTAGCCAAACAGCAGGTGCAGCTCGGTCACCTCCGTGTTGGCATCCGCGAACAGGCCTTCCAGGTAATCGCTGCCCGGGGCCATGTCGCGCCATACCGGAATGACCACCGGCGAACGATCGACACCCTGCTGGGCGCGTTCGTGTCCGGCCCAGGGGGTGGACAGGGTGATCATCGCCGGCACGGTCGCCGCCGCCTCGCGCCGGGCGCGCTCGTTCAGGAAGCCGCGCGCGATCAGCCCGCCCATGCTGTGTGCCACCACCGGCAGTGACTCGACGCCGTGGCGTACCTCCAGCTCCTCGACCACCTGTGCCAGGTGCGCCGCGGCCGACTGCAGCGGCAGCCCGGAGGCGTAATAGTAGAACCACGGCTGGTAACGTTCTCGGTCAAGCCCCTCCAACAGCCCGGCGAAGTCCCGCGGCGAGCCGTTCATCCCGTGCACGAACAGCACGGGTGTCCGTGCGGGATCGTATGGCTCAAGAAAGTACACCCCGGCATACCCCGCCAGCACGAAATCCAGGGGGCGCCACTGGCTGCCCCGCGCCACCTCGGTCGCGAAGCGCGGATCCTCCAGATGGGCAATCTCGCCGTAGGCCGTCACCCGACCCAGGCTCAGCGGCGCCGTGCCGTCCCCAGGACCCCGTGTATCCGGCAGGCGAATGGCGTGCGCTAGGCGATCACTCCCATTCACGCGGATATCGATCCCGGTCAGCCGTCCGCCAGGACCACAATCCAGCGAATCGCCGCCCGCGACGTGCTGGACCGGTGCGCCGGCCGGATGCGCACGATCACCATCCTCGTCGCGGAAGGCCAGCACGCTATAACGACCAGGCTCCAGGGCAAAGAACCAGCTCCCGCCGCGCGCGCTCACCACGTGGTCCGCCGGTTCGGGCACAACGGCGCCGGCGACCGGCTCGCGGAACACCGCCACCACATAGGGCCCGGTCCGTTGCGACCCATCCGCTCCTGCGTTCGATCCTACCGTACCGCTGATCACACAGGCCCCGCCCATCCGCGCCAGCTGCTCGCGTGCATCCAGCAGCGAACACCCCACCAGCCCCAACACCACCGCCAGGACCGCACACACCCGCAACACACCCATTCCGAACATCCCTATCCGACAGCTCCCAGACCCTGAGTGTAGCGAGCCGGCAATCGTGGCGCTGTCTGGTGCCCACCCACCGCAACATTCGCCCCCCTGCCGCAAGATTTTGGAAGCCACCCCCACGTGAACCAGCCAGAATTACAGGTAAAAGCCGCTCCGGACGGACACCCGCCCGGTAAGCCACATCACGACACGCCCACCCGGAGCGCGCCGGGTAAAGCCGACCCACAGGAGGTGCACCATGTTCAAACGCGATATCCCGCCCACCGGGGCCATACCCTGCCTTGCCTCGGCCGCCGCCGCCCTCGCGCTGGTCGCCGCCTGGACGGTCGCAACGGCGGACCAGGGCCCGGCCTTCATCCACGAACCCGATTCCCCCGATCTCGAATGGGGCCCGTGCCCGGACTTTATGCCGGATGGCTGCCGGCTCGCCGTGCTGCAAGGTGACCCGGCGCAGCCCAATGCCGACGTCTTCTTCCTCCTCCCCGGCAACAGCACCGCGCCCCACCACTGGCACACCAGCGCCGAACGCATGGTGCTCGTCAGCGGCGAGATGCAGGTCGACTACGACGACCAGGACCCGGTCGTACTCCGGCCCGGCACCTATGCCTACGGACCGGCCCGGCTGGCACATACCACCCATTGCACATCGGACGCGGACTGCATCCTGTTCATCGCCTTCGAGGAACCGGTGGACGCCCACGCCAGCCACGACGACTGAACCCGTCACCGTCCAATCACCACCGCCGGATGCGGCCGCCCGCCCCTTCGCCCGCGGCTGCTCCGGGACCCAAAAAAGGCCCGCACGGGGCGGGCCTTGTTGGATCGGAACAGCGACAGCCCGGTCAGGCGGCAGCTGCAGCCCGGGTAAAGGCAAGCTGGTCGCCAGCCAGGTCTACCTCGATGGTATCGCCGGGACCGAATTCGCCGGACAGCAACGACTGGGCCAGCGGGTTTTCCATCTGCGTCTGGATGGCCCGCTTGAGCGGACGCGCGCCGTAGACCGGGTCGAAACCGGCGGCGCCCAGGTGATCCAGCGCGGCGTCGGTGATGGTGAGCCCCAGATCGCGCTCCTCCAGACGCTTCCGCAGGAACTGCAGCTGGATGCCGGCAATCGCCCGGATCTGCTCGCGCTCCAGCGGGTGGAACACCACCACGTCATCCACGCGGTTGATGAACTCGGGGCGGAAGTGCTGCCCGACGATCTCCATCACCGCGGCCTTCATTGCGTCGTAGTTCGCCTCGCCGGCCATCTCCTGGATCTGCTGCGAGCCGAGGTTGGAAGTCATCACGATCACCGTGTTGCGGAAGTCCACGGTGCGACCATGACCGTCCGTCAGACGGCCATCATCCAGCACCTGCAACAGCACGTTGAAGACATCCGGGTGCGCCTTCTCGACCTCGTCCAGCAGGATCACGGAGTACGGCTTGCGGCGCACGGCCTCGGTCAGGTAGCCGCCCTCCTCGTAGCCGACATAGCCCGGGGGCGCCCCGATCAACCGCGCCACCGAGTGCTTCTCCATGAACTCGGACATGTCGATGCGCACCATGGACTCTTCGGTGTCGAACAGGAACGACGCCAGCGCCTTGGTCAGCTCGGTCTTGCCGACCCCGGTCGGGCCGAGGAACAGGAACGAGCCATTCGGCCGGTTCGGATCGGACAGGCCCGCCCGCGAACGGCGGATGGCGTTGGCCACCGCGCGCACGGCTTCCGTCTGGCCGACCACGCGATCACCCACGGCCTCTTCCATGCGCAGCAGCTTGTCCTTCTCGCCCTCCAGCATCTTGGAGACCGGGATGCCGGTCCAGCGCGCAACCACCTCGGCGACCTCCTCGTCGGTCACCTTGGTGCGCAGCAACTGGGTCTCCTGGCTCTCCATCTCGTGGGCCATGGCGAGGGACTTCTCCAGATCCGGGATGCGCCCGTACTGCAGCTCGGACATGCGCGACAGGTCGCCGGCGCGGCGGGCGGTCTCCAGCTCGGTACGCGCGCGCTCGAGCTCTTCCTTCAACTGCGCGGCACCGGAGACCGAGGCCTTCTCGGACTTCCACACCTCTTCCAGATCGGAGAGCTCGCGCCCCAGGCGATCGATCTCGCCCTCCAGGGTATCCAACCGCTTCTTCGAGGCGTCGTCGGATTCCTTTTTCAGGGCCTCGCGCTCGATCTTGAGCTGGATCAGGCGGCGCTCCAGGCGGTCCATCACCTCCGGCTTGGAGTCGATCTCCATGCGGATCCGCGAGCTGGCCTCGTCGATCAGGTCGATCGCCTTGTCCGGCAACTGGCGGTCGGTGATGTAGCGCTGCGACAGCTGCGCGGCGGCAACAATCGCCGGGTCGGTGATCTCGATCCCGTGGTGGACCTCGTAGCGCTCCTTCAGCCCGCGCAGAATGGCGATGGTGTCTTCCAGCGTGGGCTCGTCCACCACCACCTTCTGGAAGCGACGTTCCAGCGCGGCATCCTTCTCGATGTTCTGGCGGTATTCGTCCAGCGTGGTCGCGCCGATGCAGTGCAGCTCGCCGCGTGCCAGAGCCGGCTTGAGCATGTTGCCGGCGTCCATCGCGCCCTCGGCCTTGCCGGCGCCGACCAGCGTGTGGATCTCGTCGATGAACAGGATCACGCGACCCTCTTCCTGCGAGAGCTCCTTGAGCACGGACTTCAGCCGCTCCTCGAAGTCGCCGCGGTACTTGGCCCCGGCCAGCAGCGCGCCCAGATCCAGCGCGAGCACGCGCTTGTCCTTCAGCCCCTCGGGCACCTCGCCGTTGATGATGCGCTGGGCCAGGCCCTCGACGATCGCGGTCTTGCCAACACCGGGCTCGCCGATCAGCACCGGGTTGTTCTTGGTGCGCCTCTGCAGGACCTGGATCGAGCGGCGGATCTCCTCGTCCCGCCCGATCACCGGATCCAGCTTGCCCTGCTCGGCGCGCTCGGTGAGATCGATGGTGTATTTGTCCAGCGCCTGGCGGTTCTCCTCGGCGTTCGGGTCGTCCACCTGGGCGCCGCCGCGCATATCATCCACGGCCTTCTCCAGCGAGTCCTTGTTGGCGCCGGCGTTGCGCAGCATCTCGCCCACGCCGGCCTTCTCGGCGATCGCCGCGAGCAGGAACAGCTCGCTGGGGATGTACTGGTCCTTGCGCTCCTGGGCGAGCTTGTCGCAGACATTCAGCATGCGCCCCAGGTCGTTGGATACGTGCACCTCGCCCGCGGCCCCTTCCACTCTGGGCAGTCGGTCCAGCGCCTCGCCCAGCGCGGAGCGCAGCTGGCGCACGTTGGCGCCGGCGCGGTCGAGCACATGGCGGATGGTGCCGCCCTCCTGGTCCAGCAAGGCCAGCAGGAGGTGGGCCGGTTCGATGAACTGGTGATCGCGGCCTACCGCGAGTGATTGTGCATCCGCGATGGCGGACTGGAACTTGGTCGTCAGGCGATCCATTCGCATTGGGAAACCCCTCGGTCAAATCTGGGTGAACTGACACCAATGATGGGGACAATCCCCCGACCTTCAAGGATAGACGGACGGAACCCCCCGCATCAGACAAACGCCAACACCGTCACGAACGAACGTCGGGGCTGCGCCCGGAGGTTACTCGCTGCGCTCGCCCTTCGGGCCGGCCTGGGGCCGTTCAACGCGCTTCGCGCTTTTGTGCCACGGCCCCTGCGGAGCCTCGCAATGACGGGGGCAGGGAAAAGCACCGTCATCGCGAGGCTCCGCAGGGGCCGTGGCGATCTCCATGGGCAACCCACGCGCCGGGCCGAGCGTCGGGGTTATCGCAGGTGGCCGGGATCGACCCAGACGAGCGTACCCATGCGCCCGGTCTCACCATCGCGGCGGTAGGAGAAAAAGGTATCCGCCTCGCTGAAGGTGCAGCGCCCGCCACCGGCGACCTGCGCCACCCCGGCCCGCTGCAGGCGCTGCCGCGCCAGCAGGTAGAGATCCGCCAGCAGGCGCCCCTCGGCGCCGGGGCGGAACGCGGCTACGGCCTCCGGGTCGTGCGCGACAAAGGCCTCGCGCACCTCGGGGCCCACCTCGAAGGCCGCGGGGCCAATGGCCGCCCCCATCCAGGCCTGCATCGGCATCCCCGGGCGCAGCGTTTCCAGGACGTGCACGGTAGCCTCCAGCACCCCTTCGGCCAGCCCGCGCCAACCCGCATGCGCCACCCCCACCGCCGCGCCATCGGCGGTCGCCAGCACCACCGGCAGGCAGTCGGCGGTCTGCACCGCACAGACGACCCCGGCCTGATCGCTGACCACCGCGTCGGCCTCAGCCGCTTCACCGGCCTCCACCGCCGCGCGCAGAGCATCGGCGGTGATCACACCCGTGCCGTGAACCTGGCGCGGCCAGGCGATCGGCGCGGCCACCCCCAAAGACTGTTCCAGCCGACGCCGATTCTCCGCCACATGCTCGGGGGCATCGCCGGTATGCAGCGCCAGGTTCAGCGCGGCCCAGGGCCCGGCACTGACGCCGCCCCCCCGCGTGGTCTGGATTGCGCGCACGCCGGCCGGCAGTTCGCCGGGGGACGGCGCCAGCAGGGGCAGGGTCTCAGGCATCACCGGTCTCCCGGGCATCGGCGCGCAGGGCTGCAAGCAGGCCCTCGAAGTCCTCCGGTAGCGGGGCCTCGAACGCGCAGGGTTCGCCGCTGGTCGGGTGCTCGAACTCCAGGCGCGCCGCGTGCAGGGCCTGGCGCTTGAAAGCCGCCACCGTGGCCTTGGCCGCCTCGCCCATGCCCTTGACCGGACGCGGGCGTCCGCCGTAGGTCAGATCCCCGACGATCGGGTGGCGAATATGCGCCATGTGTACGCGAATTTGGTGGGTACGGCCGGTCTCCAGACGCACGTTCAGCAGGGTATGGGCGGGGAAGCGCTCGGCCACGCGGTAATGCGTGACCGCGGGCTTGCCACCGCCGGTCACCGCCTGGCGCTTGCGATCCACCGGGTGGCGCCCGATCGGCTCCTCGATGGTGGCACCGCTGATCACCCGACCCTGGACCAATGCACGGTACTCACGATGCACGCTGCGCGCCTGCAACTGGCGCACCAGGGCGGTCTGCGCCTCCGGAGTGCGCGCGACCACCATCAATCCGGTGGTGTCCTTGTCGAGGCGGTGGACCACGCCCGCGCGCGGCAATTGCGCCAGCTCCGGGGCGTGGTGCAGCAGGGCATTGACCAGTGTGCCGTCGCGATGCCCGGCTGCCGGGTGGGCCACCAGCCCGGCCGGCTTGTTGATCACCAGCACCGCCGCATCCTCGTACAGGACATCCAGCGCTATGGCCTCGGGTTGCGCCGCCAGCACCGGGGCGTCCGGCGCGATCAGTTCCACCCGCTCACCCCCTCGAACCGGCGTGCGCGGGCGCGGCGAGGCGCCGTCCACCCGCAGCGCGCCCTCCTTCAGCCACTGGGTCAACTGGCTACGCGAATACTCGGGGAACAACTGCGCCAGCGCGGCATCCAGGCGCTGCCCAGCCGACTCCTCCGGCAGATGGGCCTCACGCGGTTCACTCATTGCGCGGCCTCCCGCTCGTCGCCACCGGGGCTTGATGTTGTAGAATCCTTGGACTTTGGTTCATCTGTGAGGCCTCGCCGTGATTTCTGTCCCGCACCTGTCGCGCCTGCTCGTCGTTCTGTTCGTGGCGCTCTTGGTCGCCGGCTGCGCCGGGCGCGAAGACCCCACGCTAGGCTGGTCCGCCAGTCAGCTCTACGGCGAGGCCAAGAACGCCCTGAACGAGGGCAATTACGATCAGGCCGTCGAATACTACGAAAAACTCGAGGCGCGCTACCCGTTCGGGCGTTACGCCCAGCAGGCGCAGATCGAGATTCCCTATGCCTACTACAAGGCCGGCGAGCCGGAACCCG
The DNA here is from genome assembly GCF_000381505.1 of Thioalkalivibrio sp. ALM2T. Classification (NCBI taxonomy): domain Bacteria; kingdom Pseudomonadati; phylum Pseudomonadota; class Gammaproteobacteria; order Chromatiales; family Ectothiorhodospiraceae; genus Thioalkalivibrio; species Thioalkalivibrio sp. ALM2T. Next base: position 16,962 of record NZ_KB906573.1, on the reverse strand, counting down.
CCCTGGCGGCCGTGGACCGCTTCGTGCAGCTGAACCCGCGGCATCCGAACCTCGATTATGCGTACTACCTGCGCGGGCTGATCAACTTCAACCGCCAGCAGGGCTTTCTCGCCAACCTGTTCCCGCGCGACCCGGCCGAGATGGACCCGGAACCCTTCGACCAGGCCTTCCAGGACTTCGATCGCCTGATCCGCGAATTCCCGGACAGCCGCTACGCCCCGGACTCCTACCAGCGCATGCTCTACATCCGCAATGCACTGGCCGCCTACGAGCTGCGCGTGGCGGAGTTTTACATGGAACGTACCGCCTGGGTCGCCGCGGCCCAGCGCGCGCGCAACGTGGTGGCCACCTATCCCGGGGCCGAGGTGATGCCGAAGGCCCTGGCCGTGCTGCACCGCGCCTACACCGAACTCGGCCTGGAAGACCACGCGGAGAACACCATGACGGTGCTGGAACTGAACTACCCGGATGCCGCCGTCGCCGTGCGCGCCGGCGAACCGGTGGAACTGGAAGGCGAGGAACGCCGCGGCCTGTGGCGCGTGATGGACCGCATCCCCTTCCTGACGAACTAAGCGCCTACCGGCGCTGTTTTGGATTCACCACGAAGCGCACGAAGCCACGAAGGGGAAGCAAGTAGGATGCGGTTGAGCACCGCGAAACGCATCAATCCGGGAACGGGGAAGCCCCGGACGGCGGCACGATGCGATTCGCAGCGCTCATCAGCTCATCACATCCTACCCTTCTTCATCAGGTCTTCTCCGTGCCCTCCGTGGTGCAATCGCCCTTGACCTTCTTCGTGCCTTCGTGCGCTTCGTGGTGAACCGAACCAGCGCCGGAAGAAAGGTCGTTCAGAGGGCCTCGCTGCCCTCTTCGCCGGTGCGGATTCGGACCACGCGCGACATGTCGGACACGAAGATCTTGCCATCCCCGATCTTGCCGGTGCGCGAGGCCTTCACGATCGCGTCGATGCAGGGATCGACACGGTCGTCGTCCACCACCAGTTCCAGCTTCACCTTGGGGAGGAAATCGACCACATATTCCGCGCCCCGGTAGAGTTCCGTATGGCCCTTCTGGCGCCCGAAACCCTGAACCTCGGTCGCGGTCATGCCGGCAATACCCATCTCGGTCAGGGCCTCGCGGACATCTTCCAGCTTGAACGGCTTGATGATCGCCTCGATCTTCTTCATGCGAATCCCTTTGGTTGAGCCCGCTGCGCGGGCGCTTGTCTCACATCCGGAAGTGTATCAAACCCCCGGCGCTGCGCTGGCAGATCCGCCCCAGCGCGGTCCGAGGCCCCGTCATTGCGAGGCGCGCAGCGCCGTGGCGATCTCCGTGGGCGGCCCCGACGCCGGCCAAAACGAACGCCGGGGGTTCCGGACGGGGGGTACTCGCTACGCTCGCCCTTCGGGCCGGCCTGCGGCCGTTCAACGCAGCTTCGCTGCTTTTGTGCCGCGTCGGCTTCGCCCCCTCGCAATAACGGCGCTCGGGTCCGGCGTCGAGTATCGCTCAATCCGGACGATAGCCCGAGGTGATCGGGTAGCGCCGGTCACGGCCGAAGGCACGCGGGCTGACCCGCACCCCCGGCGCGGCCTGGCGGCGCTTGTACTCGGCGATGAACACCATGCGCGCGATGCGCTCCACCGTGGGCCGGTCGAAGCCCTGGGCGACGATCTCGGCGACCGACTGCTCCTGCTCGACGAAGGCCTCGAGGATCGCGTCCAGCACATCGTATGGCGGCAGCGAGTCGGCATCCTGCTGGTCCGGCGCCAGCTCGGCGCTGGGCGGGCGCTCGATCACCCGCGGCGGGATCGCCGCGCCGCACGTGTTGCGCCAGCGTGCCAGGCGGTACACCCACTGCTTGGAGACGTCCTTCAGTGGCGCGAAACCGCCATTCATGTCGCCGTACAGCGTGGAATAGCCCACCGCCATCTCGGACTTGTTGCCGGTGGCCAGCAGCAGCTTGCCGCTGCGGTTGGACAGCGCCATCAGCAACACGCCGCGGGCGCGCGCCTGCAGATTCTGTTCGGTCACGTCCCCCGCCCCGGCCGGGTAGGCCGCGAGGGCATCCCCCAGCCCGGCCATGAAGCTCTCCACCATCGGCTCGATGGCGATCTCGTGGTATTCGAGCCCCAGAAGCCGCGCCTGCGCCTCCGCATCCTCGATGCTGATCGAGGCGGTATAGCGATAGGGCATCATCACCGCGGTCACCGCCGCCGGGCCCAGCGCATCCGCCGCCAGCGCCGCGGTCAGACCGGAGTCGATGCCGCCAGACAGGCCCAGCAATACCCCCGGGAAGCCGTTCTTGCTCACGTAGTCACGGATGCCGATCATCAGCGCCTGGTAGAGGTCGCGGGCATCCGCCTCGTCCGGTTCCGGACCCGGATCGGGCAGGGTCGGGAGGATGCCGCAGGCGGACAGATGCATGTGCTCGTCGCGGGGCCGCAGGAACGGCCCCTGCGCACTGCGACTCGCCTCCACCTGACCCTGGCCGGTGGCCCAGGCGGGCAACACGGCACGGGCCCCGTTGACCGGGTCGTGCACGAACGAGCGGCCATCGAACACCAGTTCGTCCTGCCCGCCCACCTGGTTCACGTAGACCACCGGACAGCCGGTCTCGGCCACCCGCGCCCCGACCACCTGCAGGCGTTCCTCGGCCTTGCCGCGGTGGTAGGGCGACGCGTTGAGATTCAGCAGGACCTCGGCCCCGGCAGCCTGCGCCCCGGCGGCCGGACCCGGCTGCCAGATGTCCTCGCAGACGGTCAGCCCGATCTGCCAGCCATCCAGCTCGACCACGCAGGGGGCATCGCCGGCAACGAAATAGCGCTGCTCGTCGAATACCGAATAGTTGGGCAGAACCTGCTTGGCGTAGCGCGCGATACAGGCCCCGTCGCGCAGCCAGAGGGCCGCGTTGATCAGGCCGCCATCTCCCTGCACCGGGGCACCCAGGATCACGTCGATACCCCGCGCCGCCCTGGTGATCGCCACCACCGCGCGCTCCACGCCCAACAGGAAGGCCGGGCGCAGCAGCAGATCCTCGGGGGGATAGCCGGTGACCGCGAGTTCGGGGAAAACCACTGCGCGGGCGCCACCGGCACGGGCCTGCTCGATGGCCTCGATGATTTGGTGGCGATTGTCGTCCAGCCCGCCCACGACCGGATTGATCTGGGCCAGGGCCAGACGCAGAGGCTGGTCAGGGGTCATCGGCGACTCAGGCGCGGGCGAGCGCGGACTGCATCGCAGCGCCCAGCTCGGCCGGGCTCTCCGCCACGGTCGCGCCAGCCTCGCGCAGGGCCGTCATCTTCTGCTCCGCGGTACCCTGGCCACCGGCGATGATCGCGCCGGCATGACCCATGCGCCGCCCCGGGGGCGCCGTGGCGCCGGCAATATAGGCGGCTACCGGCTTGTCGAATTCGTCCGCGATATAGCGTGCGGCGCGTTCCTCGGCATCACCGCCGATCTCGCCCACCATCAGCACGCCGTCGGTCTCCGGATCGTCGCGGAACAGGCGCAGGCAGTCGACAAAGTCGAGGCCCTGGATCGGGTCACCGCCGATGCCCACGCAGGTGCTCTGACCAAGCCCGAGGTCCGAGGTCTGCTTGACCGCCTCGTAGGTCAGGGTGCCCGAGCGCGAGATGATGCCGATGCGCCCGCGGCTGTGGACATAGCCGGGCATGATCCCGACCTTGCAGGCATCCGGGGTGATGATGCCCGGGCAATTCGGGCCGATCAGGCGCGTGGGGCTGCCGGCCAGTACCTGTTTGACCCGCACCATGTCCTGGACCGGGATGCCCTCGGTGATACAAACGGCCAGTTCGATCCCGGCATCCGCCGCCTCGCAGATCGCGTCGGCCGCAAACGGGGCCGGGACGTAGATCATGCTGACACTCGCGCCGGTCTGCGCCACGGCATCGGCGACGGTGTCGAACACCGGCCGGTCCAGGTGGGTCTGGCCGCCCTTGCCCGGGGTCACGCCCCCGACCAGGCGCGTGCCGTAGGCGATGGCCTGCTCCGAGTGAAAACTGCCCTGCTTGCCGGTGAAGCCCTGGCAGATCACCTTGGTGTCGCGGTCGACGAGGATGCTCATGCCACGGCCTCCACCACGGCGCGCGCCGCCGCGTCCAGATCGGCGGCCGGGATCACGTCCAGGCCGGAATTGGCCAGCGCGGCGCGGCCCTGCTCGGCGTTGGTGCCCTCCAGGCGCACCACCACCGGCACCTGAACCTGGATCTCGCGAATCGCGGCGATAATGCCCTCGGCGATCAGGTCGCAGCGCACGATGCCGCCAAAGATATTCACCAGCACCGCCTTCACCGATGGGTCCGACAGGATCAGCTTGAACGCTGCGGTGACCCGCTCCACCGTCGTACCGCCGCCGACATCGAGGAAGTTGGCCGGCGAGCCGCCGTGGTGCTGGATCAGGTCCATGGTCGCCATTGCCAGACCGGCGCCGTTGACCATGCAGCCGATCGAGCCGTCCAGGCGGATGTAGTTGAGGTCGTGCTCGTGTGCCTGCTCCTCGGCCGGGTCGCGCTGACGTACGTCACGCTCTGCGAACAGCGCCTTCTGGCGGTAGGCCGCGGAGTCGTCGATGGTCAGTTTAGCGTCGATCGCCAGCAGCTGATCTTCATGGGTCAGCACCAGTGGGTTGATCTCGAGGAGCTGCGCGTCGAGCTGCTGGAACAGGGCATGGGCATTGGTCACCAGCTGCGCCATCGCCTTCGCCGCGTCGCCGGACAGACCCAGGGTGGCGGCGACCCGGCGGCCGTGGAAGGGCATCACGCCGGTGGCCGGATGGATCGGCAAGGTCACCACGGCCTCGGGGCGCTCCGCCGCCAGGGTCTCGATGTCCATGCCGCCCTCGGCGGAGACCACCAGCGCCAGGCGCTCACGCGAACGATCCACCAGCATCGCGAAATAGAACTCGCGGGCGATGTCCGCCGCCGGCTCCAGCAGCAGCTGGTCCACCGGCAGCCCCTCGGGACCGCTCTGACCGGTCACCAGGCGCGAACCCAGAAGCTTTTCCGCCGCCTCGCGCGCAGCATCGGCGGAATCCGCCATGACCACGCCACCGGCCTTGCCGCGACCACCCGAGTGCACCTGGGCCTTGACCAGCCCGCGCTCGGCACCCAGCGCCTGCCAGGCCTCGGAGACCTGCTCGACGGCGTCGATCACCTGACCTTCGGGGACGGGGATGCCGGCGTCGCGAAAGCGCGCCTTGGCCTGGAATTCGTGGAGATTCATGGGCGTCGAGGATAGCGGCGCAGCCCCGGCCCGACAACTGCGGGAGGCGCGCGCGAAGGAGAGTGTTCTTAAGCGGCCTGGACCGGGATGCCGTTACCGGTGCGCACGATGCGGTTGCCGGCGTCGAGATAGACCAGGTCGGGCGTGAATTCGCGGGCCTCGGCGGCCTCCATCTGGCCATAGGCGCAGATGATCACGCGATGGCCCACCGCGGCCTTGTGTGCGGCCGCGCCGTTGACCGAAATGATCCCGGAGCCGGCCTCGCCCTCGATCGCGTAGGTGGTAAAGCGCTCGCCGTTGTCGACGTTGTAGATCTGGATCTGCTCGAACGGCAGGATGCCGGCGGCGTCCAGCAGGCGCGTGTCGATGGCACAGGAGCCCTCGTATTCCAGCTCGCAATGCGTGACCCGGCCCTGATGCAGCTTGCCTTTCAGCATGGTGACAAACATACGGCGAATTCCCGGCTTGAACCTCGGAAGGGCGGAAAATTATCCGCGATCCCGGCGGATACGGCAAACGCGCCTTCTCGAGTCGATGGTTTTTCGCCGTGAAGCGCGCGAAGACACGGAGAAAATCGAGGGCGACTTACAGGCAGGCTGGAAGACAGAACGAGTGGCAAAACAGGAATGGATCCGGCGTTCGGGGGCCAGCAAGAACGTTACCGATTGTCAGCGCTCTGCAGCACCACCCTCACCCTTTAACCTGCCCATCTTCTGTGGATGACTCTTGAATTTCTTCGTGTGCTTCGGGGTAGCCGAAACAAGCGGAGTCAGTCGGTACGGGTGCGGACGTTGTCGATCAGGCGGACGCCTTCCATCCAGACGGCGGCCAGGACCACCAGGTCCTGCTCGGCCAGGGGCATATCGGTTTCCGGCTCCATCAGGTCTTCCGCACGGCGGATGGAGAGGTATTCGGGCTCGAAGCCGGCCTCGCGCAGACGATCGCTGGCGCGGGCCTCCACCTCGGCGATGCGGTCGGCGTCGACTTTGGTGGCCGTGCGGCAGACGGTCGCCACCTCGTCCAGCACCCGCTTGAGCTCGGGTGCCACGGCCCGCGCCTCTTCCGACAGCTGGCTGTTGCGTGAACTGAAGGCCAGGCCGTCCGGCTCGCGCACGGTCGGGACTGCCTCCACCCGGGTGGGGATGTCGAGCCCCTGCACCATGCGCTCGATCAGCTTGAACTGCTGGTAATCCTTCTCGCCGAACAGGGCCAGATCCGGGCGCACCAGGTTGAACAGTTTGGTCACCACGGTGGCCACGCCCTCAAAGTGCCCCTGGCGATAGGCACCCTCCAGGATCTCGGAAAGCACCGGCACCACGACCTGCACCGGGGGCAGGCCATCGGCAGGGTACATGTCCTCTTCACTGGGACAGAACAAGGCGTCCACACCGGCATTCGTCGCCAGCCGGGCGTCCTCATCGAGGGTGCGCGGATAGCGCTCCAGATCCTCGGCGCGGTCGAATTGCAGTGGATTGACGAAAATCGACACCACCACCCGCTGGGCCCGCGCCCGGGCATGCCGGATCACGGTCATATGGCCCTCGTGGAGGTTGCCCATCGTGGGCACCAGCGCCACGGTACCGCGCCCCTTGCGGGACCACTCTCGATGCATGGCCACCAGTTGCGGCCGATCACGCAGGATTCTCATGGGCCAGGATCCATCCTTTGGGAAACGCAGTTAACTGAAGGTATGCACGCCGGATTCGGGGAAGGCTCGCGCCCGCACCGCGTCACAGTATCCGCGGACGGCGCCCTCCAGGGAACCGCCCTCGGCAAGGAAATCGCGCGCGAAGCGCGGCGGCTCGGGTGTCAGGCCGATCACGTCGGTCAAGACAAGCACTTGACCATCGCAACGCGGGCTGGCGCCAATCCCGATCACCGGGACCCCCGCACTGCGCACGATGACATCGGCCAGACTCTCGGGGATACCCTCCAGCAGCAGGGCCTGGGCCCCGGCGTTCTCCAGCTGCGCGGCCAGGGATTCCAGCTCCGCCGCAGCCTTCGGGTCGCGCCCCTGCACGCGGTGCCCGCCGAGCCGGTGCACCGCCTGCGGGGTCAGGCCCAGATGGGCACAGACCGGAATCCCGGCGGCGACCAGGCGCTCGACCACGGGGACTTCCATCGCGCCGCATTCCACCTTGACCATGTGAGCCCCGGCGCGCAGGAGCGCCCCGGACTGGACCAGCGCGGTAGCGGGATCGACATCGCCGAGGAACGGGATGTCGGCCATGATCAGCGCGTTCTCACTGCCGCGGGCCACGTTGGCTACATGGTAGACCATGTCCTCCAGCGTCACTGGCAGGGTGGTCGCATGCCCCTGGACCACCATGCCCAGGGAATCGCCGACCAGGATCACGTCGACCCCACAGCGATCCAGCAACCCGGCGAAGGCTGCATCATAGGCCGTGAGGCAAGCGATGGGTTCGCCCGCCTGCTTGCGCTGGGCCAGGGTATTCACGGTAATCGGACGCATGCTCATGCCTCCCGGGCAGTCCGGCTTGCCAGCCTCAAAGCGAGATCGGCAACGGGTTGAAGTAGTGCCGCCCGCCCTGGATCGGCTCCAGGAACTGCACCAGCTGGTCAAAGTCGGCCGGGTTGTTCACCCAGTCGATCTCGGTGGCGTTCACAATCACGAGCGCCGGTCCTTCGAAATGATAGAAGAATTCCGCGTAGGCGGCGTTCAAGCGCTCCAGATAACCGGCCTCGATGTGACGTTCGTACGGTCGCGCCCGGCGGCGGATGCGCTCCTGCAGCACCTCCACCGGCGCCTGCAGGTAGACCACCAGGTCCGGGCGCGGCAGCCCTCCGCGCAGATGGCGGAACATCTCGCGGTAGATCTCCAGCTCGTCCGGATGCAGGTTCAGCTCGGCGAACAGCGGGTCCTTGTCCATCAGGTAGTCGGACACATGGCGCTGCTCGAACAGGCCCTTCTGCGCCAGCGGCGTCAGCTGGCGCACGCGCTGCACCAGAAAGTGCAGCTGGGTCGCCAGGGCGTGCTTGTCCGGCTCCTGATAGAAGCGATCCAGGAAAGGGTTCTCGTCCGGGGCCTCGAAGATGCCCTCCGCCTGTAGGTGCTCGGCCAGGCGCTTGGCCAGGCTGGACTTGCCGACCCCAATCGGTCCCTCTACCGCGATGAAATCGAAATCGGCAAGGCTCATCCGCGCCCCTCCGCAGTCGCCACGGCCTCCTGCGGTTCCGCGATCGGGATCAGGCTCGCACCGTCGAAGCGCTGCGCCAGCCGCTCCAGCGGACCCACTCCCGGGATCTGCAGCGACGGCGCCAGCTCCAGCAGCGGCAGGATCACAAAGTCGCGCTCGGCGATCCCGGCGTGCGGCACTTTCAGCCCCGGCAGATCCAGCGACTGCTCGCCGAACAGCAACAGATCAAGATCCAGCAGGCGCGGCCCCCAGCGGGTACCGTCCCGCTCGCGCCCGCAGGCGCACTCGATGGCCTGCAGCTCCGCCAGCAGGTCCAGCGGCTCCAGCCGGGTGTGCAGACGGGCCACGGCGTTCACGTAGTCGGGCTGGTCCTGCGGGCCCATCGGCGGGTTACGGAACAGCCGCGAGCGCCCGATCAGACGCGTTTGCGGCAATTCATGCGCCAGCCGGGCAAAGGAGTCCCGCACCTGCATCTCGGGGTCACCCAGGTTGGCGCCGATCCCGATGAACGCGTGCACTCCGCGGGCAGGCACGCTGCTCATTCGCCGCCACCCCCCGATTCCGGGTTTGCGCCCGCATCGGCGCTCGCGCCGGCGCCGCCCTTGCGTCCCCGACGCCGGCGCCGGCCGCCACGGCGTGACTTACTCTTGGCTCCAGCCTTGCCATCCCCTTTGGGAACACCCTTGCCCTGGGCACCCGCCATGGCCTTCTGTGCGTCCTCGTCCAGCTCCTGGATCTCGGTCCACCAGCGACACAGCTCGGGGTCGGCATCGCCGGCGCGGGCGCGCAGGCAGAGGAAGTCATAACCGGCGCGAAAGCGCGGATGCGTCAGCAGGCGCAGCGCACGGCCACCACGGTGGCGCTCCAGCCGCGCCTGGAGTTCCCATATCTCGCGCACGATCAGGCTGAAGCGCTTGGGAATGGACACCGTCTTCACCTGACGATCCAGCACCTCGGCCATCGCCTGCTGCCAGGCCGGAATCTCCTGTTCGTCGGCCGCGATCCGTTTGGCCGCGGCCACCTGCACCGGGGCCCAGAGGATGGCCGCGTAGAGAAACGCCGGGTTCACACCCAGACCTTCATTGATGCGCTTGTCGGTATTCAGCAGCGACTCGACCAGGAACTGGCGGCGTTCGGGGCCAACGTCCGGATCGGCAAAGCAGGCCGCAGCCTCGGGGAACATCGGCTCAAACAGGCCGAGGCGTTCCAGCTCGTCCAGACAGGTGACCGCCGCGCCGCTGTGGAACAGCTTGATCACCTCGTCGAACAGCCGCGCCGGGGCTACCGTCTGCATCAGCGAGGCGAGATCAAGGATGCCGGCCTCGACCTCCGGCGCGATGGTCAGACCCAGCTTGGCGGCGAAGCGAACCGCACGCAGCATGCGCACGGGGTCTTCGCGCAGGCGCGTCTCGACGTCGTCGCCGATCAGGCGCAGCTCGCCCGCGCGCAGGTCCTCGAACCCACCGGTGTAATCCAGCACCGAGAAATCCTCGATGTCGTAATACAGGGCGTTGATGGTGAAGTCGCGGCGCACCGCATCCTGCTCGATGGTGCCGTAGCGATTGTCGCGCAGGATACGACCTTCCTCGCTCAGCGCGACCTGGCCTTCGTCCTCGGACTCGTCGTCATGCGGCGCGCGGAAGGTCGCCACCTCGATCATCTCGCGCCCGAACAGCACATGCGCCAGGCGAAAGCGGCGCCCGATCAGGCGGCAGTTGCGAAACAGGCCACGCACCTGCTCGGGGGTGGCGTCGGTGGCGACATCAAAGTCCTTCGGCTCGCGCCCCAGCAGCAAGTCGCGCACGCCGCCGCCCACCAGGCAGGCGCGATAACCGGCCTCGCGCAGCCGATAGAGCACCTTCAGGGCGTTGTCGTCGATCGCCGCGCGCGAGATGCCGTGCTCCGCACGCTCGTAGACGCGCGGTTCCGGCAGCTCGCTGTCGGGCCGGGACGGGGTTGCGGGGTCAGCCTTTGTCACGCGATACCGTATCGGTGGTCGAAAGCGCCGTATGGTAACAGCTTGGCCGGATTCATCCCGTTTTTTGTACCGGACGCGGGGCGGCGGTTTCACCGGTCAGGCGCCAGCGCCGATAGTCGTCGAGGATACGTCGGTGGTCGAAGACCAGCACCTGGCCCGGGTCTTCCGGGTCCAGCCAGGCGCAGTCGGCAGCGTCATCCCCGGCCCTGGCCTCGCCCCGGCCCCGCGCGATGTAGACCGCGCTGACGGTGTGCCCGCGCGGGTCGCGCTGCGGGTCGGAATACACCCCCAGCAACGCCTCCAGCTCGACCTCCAGCCCGGTCTCTTCGCGCGCCTCGCGTACCGCGGCATTCTCGGTCGACTCACCGACGTCGACGAAGCCGCCCGGCAGGGCCCAGCCGTGCGGGCGATTGTGGCGCTCGATCACCAGCACACGACCGGGCTGCGCCGAGTGGCGGATGACCATATCCACCGCCAACCGGGGTGTGACGGGTGGGCCACTCGAGCCTTCGGGGTTGTTCACTCGGATTCACTCCTGTCGCTGCCGTCCTGGCGAATAAAGCGGCGGATCTTGCGTCGCTCGCGCTTGTCCGGGCGCCGGCTGGGGGCGCTGTCCGCGACCGCGCGCTCGGCGCGCCGGCGTTCGCTTTCGGCCGCGCGTCGGGCCTGGCTTTCTTCGGTCTCGGTGTACAGCGCCTGGGCCTCGCGCGCCGGCCGTCGCTGATCGCTCAAATGGACAACGTCCAGCTCCCAGACCTGCGGGCCGCGGTGGATGGTCAGGCGATCACCGGTGTGTACCCGACGCGCCGGTTTGCAGCGCTCGCCGTTCACGTGGACCTTGCCGCCGCCGACCGCCTCGCTGGCGAGGCCGCGCGTCTTGTAAAATCGGGCAGCCCAAAGCCATTTGTCGATCCGCAGCCCGGCGCCCGGCGCCCCGTTGTGGCCGCTACCCTTGCCCAAGACTTTCCCGCGACATCACGAGGGGAGACAATGCGCCCCCTTTAATAGCGAGGAACCGGCGACCCGGATCGGGCCCCCGCCCCACCTGCGGACGCCGAAGACCACCATGAATCTGCCGCATCTGCACCTGATCAGTTTCGCCATCTGTCCGTTTGTTCAGCGTAGCGTGATCACACTGAAATACAAGGAGGCGCCGTTCGAGCTGAGCCTGATCGATCTGGCCAACCCGCCGGACTGGTTCCGCGAACGCTCGCCCCTGGGCAAGGTTCCAGTGTTGATTGTCGACCATGACACGGTGCTGTTCGAGTCGGCCGTGATCAACGAGTATATCGATGCCATCACCCCGCCCGCGCTGATGCCGACCGACCCGCTGGAACAGGCACGCACCCGGGCCTGGATTGAGTACCTGTCGGAGCAGACCTTCGCCCAGTATCACTGGATGACCGCGGCCACCGAGGATGCCTTCGAGCTGGCGCGCCACACCGCTGCACGCGGGCTGGAGCGCCTGGAACAGCAGATGACGCAGGACGACCGCCTGGCCGCGCCCGGCTTCTCGCTGATTGATGCCACCCTGGCCCCGATTCTGATGCGCTACGCCCTGCTCGACGACCCGGACAGCCCCTGGGAGACCGAGGCCTTTCCGCGCCTTGCCGCCCGCTGGGACCAGCTGCGCGAGATGCCGGCGGTACGGGACTCGGTCCCGGCCGACTTCGCACTACAGCTCGCCGACTACCTTCGCGCGCAGGAGGGGTTTGCCCCGGCGCACTTCGCCACGCAATTGAGCCCGCCCACCTGAAACCGGCTTCGCTCCACCGCCTGACGGGCCGATGCCGGTCGGAGTTCGTCATCCGCGTTGTTACGGTGCCTGCCTGCCATGCGCTGACTCGCCAGCGCGCCGCGAGGCACTTTCTTCCTTACCCAAGAAAGTGCCTAAAGGAGGGCACCCGGATTCCGCGCAGGAACCTTGCTCCAGGGCCCTCGGGCCGGCGGCGCTGAACGCGCTACGCTGCGCTTCGCTCAGACATCCAGCGCCCCGTGTCTATTTCTAACTGGCCGGCCCGAGGACCCTTCCGCAAGGGGCTTCATCCGGGGATGAAGGTCAAAACAGGCGGTACCCCGTAGGGTGCGGTTGAGCGCAGCGAAACGCACCATTCCCCACGCCGTGCGAAACCATGATGCGATTCGCTGCGCTCATCACATCCTACGACCCCCCCCCCGACGCCCGCTTAGCGGGTGCGGCACGCAACGGCCGCAGGCCGAGCGTGCCTGAGATGTCGGAAAAGCCTGCCTTCATCCATGAGTACTATCGCCGGGACAGCTGCTGTTTTGACCTTTCACCCCCGTTGTCGTCGCGCCGAGTGGAGAGGGTTTTCGCGGGACGATTCTAAATAGACACGGGTCGCTGGATGTCTGAGCGGAGCCGAAGGCGGAGCGAGTTCAGCGCCGCCCGCGAAAAGCCTCGGAGCGAGGGAAACCCCGGCCCGCGCAGCGGGCCAGGGTCGCGGCAGTCGGGCGTGTTTCTTGGGGACTTCTTTGCACGAGCAAAGAAGCCAGTTGTTGATCAAAAACGGGCGCGGCGCGCTGGCGAGTCAGCGCTCGGCAGTATGCGGACCGAAGCCACCGTAAACACCCGCGGTCGAACCATGCCTAGCCAATAGCGGGAGGCGGCATGAAAAAGCCACCGGAAACGTCAGCCAATAGAGGCGGAGATTCGCCGCGAGTGCGGTGGGTGCGTGGTCAGGCGGGGCGGTGGGGGCAGGCGCTGTCGGTGCAATCGCCGTACAGGACCAGCGCGTGGTCCTTGATGGCAAAGCCGTGGTGCTCGGCGATCTCCCGCTGGCGGCGCTCGATGGTTTCGTCGTAGAACTCCTCGACTCGCCCGCACTGGTTGCAGACGATGTGGTCGTGGTGCCCGCCGCGCTCCAGCTCGAACACCGCCTGGTTGCCCTCCAGGTGCAGGCGGCAGACCAGCCCGGCCGCCTCGAACTGGGTCAGCACGCGATACACCGTGGCCAGACCGATTTCTTCGCCGGAATCGAGCAACTCGCGATAGATCGCCTCGGCCGTCAGGTGACGGGTCTCCGAGTTCTCGAGGATCTCGAGGATCTTCATCCGCGGCAGCGTGACCTTGAGCCCGGCCTTCTTGAGATTACTCGTTTCCATTGCCCGTTTTCCCGGTCCCGTCCGCTTGAGAGTAGCGGGACGCTTTGGTGTACCATGCGCGTTCACGGCCCACCAGACGCCGAGGACCGCCCGCTCAGATGATCAAGATTCTCATTTCTATCGCCGTGGCCGCAAGCCTGCTGAGCGCCTGCGGCGGCCTCAACCAGTTCCGTCTGGATGTCCAGCAGGGCAATGTGATCGACCCCGTACAGGTGGCCCAGATCCAGCCCGGCATGACCCCGCAGCAGGTCCGCTTCCTGATGGGGTCGCCCCAGCTGGAGCCCGCCTTCCGGGCCGATGACCGCTGGGACTACGTCTACTATCGCCGTCCAGGCTTCGGCTCCACCGAACGCCAGCGAGTGACCGTGCATTTCGACAACGGCGTAGTCAGCCATGTGGATGCCGACATCCCGCAGCCGGTGGCGCTGGACGAGCATCCGGTAGACAGAGACAACGACTGACACCCGCGCGCGGTATATCTCGCCGCCGCGAGCCCCTGCTACTCCTTCGCGTTGTTGGTCGGCGCCTCCTTCGGCTTGTCGTCGGCAGCACCGGCGTCACCCTTGCCCGGTTTCTTCTTGCGCCCTTTGTCGGCACGCTGGCGCCGCACCTCCTTCGGATCCGCGATCAGCGGGCGATAAACCTCGATGCGGTCGCGTGGGCGCAGCACGGTGTCCCTACGGGTGATCTTGCCGAAGATCCCGACCTTGGCGTTGTCCAGATCGATCTCGGGGAACTGCAGTTCAATCTCCGACTGGCGCAGCGCGGTTTCCACCGTCGTGCCCTCGGGCACAACCAGCGGCAGGATCACCTGGCGATCGGGCCGGGCATAGGCCACCTCCACCCGGATCATCCCGCCTTCCTCGGCCGGGGCCACGTGACTATCCGGCACCGTGGACCTCGCGCGCGCGCTGGACAAACGCATCCACCAGCGAGTTGGCGATCTGGTTGAACACCGGACCGATCGCGAAGGCCATGATCCGGTTGGCAAACTCGAACTCCAGCTCCAGGGCGATGCGGGTCTTGCCGCCCTCGACCTCGGTAAAGCTCCAGGTCCCGTGCAGGCGTCGGAACGGCCCGGAGACCAGGCGCATGTCGATGCTTTCCGGGCGCTTGAGCGTGTTCCGGGTGGTGAACGACTTGTGCAGCGCGCCCTTGGCCAGTTCGATCGTGCCCTCCACCTCGTGCTCGCCGCGCGGGCGCGCGGAGGCACTGCGGCAGCCGGGCAGGAACTGCGGATAGGCGTCTACGTCATTCACCAGATTGAACATCTGTTCACGGCTGTAGGGCACGTCCGCGTAGCGGCGAATCTTCGAGGCCATCAGATCAACTCCACGGCGCGCAGGAACACAAACAGGATCGCGACCGGCGCGACGAAACGCACCAGAAAGTACCAGACCTGGTACAGGACCGGGTGCTTGAGGCGCAGCTCGGACTGCACCGAGCGCTCGGTCATGCGCCAGCCCACGAAGATCGCGATCAGGAACCCGCCCAGCGGCAGCAGGATGTTGGCCGTCACGTAATCCAGCAGGTCCAGGATGCCCATGTCGAACAGGGTGTAGTCGGACCAGACGTTCAGCGACAGCAATGCGCCGATGCCGAGGAACCAGGCCCCGATGGCGATCATCGCGGTCGCCATCACCCGGGTCAGCCCCATGTTCTCGACCAGGAAGGCGACCGCCGGCTCGATGATGGAGATCGCCGAGGTCCAGGCCGCAAACACCAGCAACACGAAGAACATGGTGCCGAAATACAGCCCGCCCGGCATGTCGGCAAAGGCCAGCGGCAGGGTCACAAAGATCAGCCCCGGCCCCTGCTCCGCCGACAGCCCGGCCCCGAGCACGATGGGGAAGATCGCCAGCCCGGCCATGATCGCGACCAGGGTATCCGCGCCAACCACCGCCGCGGAGGTGCGCGCGATGGACGCATCGCTTTGCAGATAACTGCCGTAGATCATGATCGCGCCCATGCCCAGGCTGAGCGTAAAGAAGGCCTGGCCCATCGCCAGCAGAACCGCGTTGGCGGACAGCGCGGAGAAGTCCGGATACAGCAGGAACTCCAGTCCGGCGAGGAACTGCCCCTCGACCATCGCATAGCCGACCATCACCACCAGCATCACGAACAGCAGCGGCATCAGGATGGTCACCGCCTTCTCCAGGCCGGACTGCACCCCACGCGCGACCACCATCGCCGTCATCACCATGAAGATGGTGTGCCAGGCCAGCAGGGCCTCCGGGTCCGCGAGCATGTTGCCGAACATCGACTCCGAGCCATCCGCATCCAGCCCGAGGAAGCCGCCGGTCCCCGATTTGAAGACATACGACAGCGACCAGCCCGCGACCACGCTGTAGAACGACAGGATCAGGAATCCGGCCAGCACCCCGATCCAGCCGATCATGCCCCAGGCACGCGTCAGGCCCTCCTCGCGCGCCAGCGCCGACATGGTGTTGATCGGGCTCTGACGCCCGCGCCGGCCCAGCAGGATCTCCGCCATCATCACCGGCAGGCCGATCAGCAGGATGCAGCCGAGATAAACCAGCACAAAGGCGCCACCCCCGTTCTCACCGGCGATATAGGGGAAACGCCAGATGTTGCCCAGGCCAACAGCCGAACCCGTAGCCGCGAGAATGAAGGCCAGGCGGGTCGTCCATTGCCCGTGGATCGAGGTCGTGGCTGGCATCAGTGGCTCCTTGTTGAACGGAGACGTAGGCGCTCCCGCGGGCCGCCGCCCCCGGCAGCGGCCAGGGCCGGTCGCGCAAGCGCATCGCCGGGTCCGCCGGAATTGTGGGGCAGCGGGTCGCCCGGCTCAACTTTCACCCCGCGCGCCCGGACATTCGGACTGCTTCGGCCGCCCGCCTGCAGTACACTGCGCGGGTTATGGGAAAGAACAAGAAACAAGCCAAGGAACCGTCCAGCACCATCGCCCTCAACCGCAAGGCGCGCCACGAATTCTTCATCGAGGACCGCCTGGAGGCGGGGATGGAGCTCGAGGGCTGGGAGGTCAAGTCGATGCGCGCGGGCCGCGCGCAGCTGAGCGAGGCCTACGTGCTGCTGCGCAACGGCGAGGCCTTCCTGTTCGGGGCCCACATCACCCCGTTGCCGACCGCCTCCACCCATATCAATCCGGATCCCAGCCGCACGCGCAAGCTGCTGCTGCATCGCGCGGAGATCAACCGCCTGGTCGGCGCGGTGGAGCGCAAGGGTTACACCCTGGTGCCCATGGCTCTGTACTGGAAGCGCGGGCGAGCCAAGCTCGAGATCGGCCTCGCCAAGGGCAAGAAGGAATACGACAAGCGCGCCGACAAGAAGGACAAGGATTGGGAGCGCGAGCGGGCGCGCATCCTGAAGCACGGCTAACGCCAACGCACCCCGCCCACCATCCCCATTCCGGCTCACGCCGGACCACCCTCTTCATCACCCGATGTTTGCGGTGGCTTCGTCCAGCAGCCTGCCACGGTTGGC
>NZ_KB906572.1:0-37854 GCF_000381505.1 Thioalkalivibrio sp. ALM2T | reverse complement strand
CAACCAAGCGTTACTGACGGTCTACCTCTTACGCGACGAACTCAAGAGACTGTGGTTCCAGCGCAGCCCCGAGCGGACGTACCAGGCGTGGCGGCAATGGGTGCAGCAAGCGCACGAGAGTGGAATCCAGGCCCTGCAGCGCTTCGCACGCCTGCTGGAGCCCTACCTACCCGGCATCGTCTCGCGCTGCCGCCACCGGCTGAACACCAGCGTCGTCGAGGGCATTAACAACACGATCAAGGTCATCAAGCGTCGGGCCTATGGCTACCGCGACCAGGAATACTTCTTCCTCAAAATCCGCGCAGCCTTCCCCGGTAATGCTCGATGAACCTTTTCTTTTCCGGGCCCTGCTGGGGAGCGAATTCGCTTGACCGGTACTTGGCTAAACGGGCCCGGGCGCCTTGCCGGGGTTCAGGATGTTGTCCGGGTCGAACGTTCGCTTGATGCCGGCCATCAGTCCCAGTGCCACCGGGTCCAATTCCCGGCTGATATAGGGTCGCTTCACCAGCCCGATGCCGTGTTCGCCCGAGAGCGTCCCGCCTAGCGACAACACCAGGGTGAAGACGCCGTCCAGGCAACGCTCCGCCGCCGCGAGTTCCGCCGGGTCATCCGGGTTCACCAGCAGGTTTACATGAATGTTGCCGTTGCCGGCATGGCCGAAGTTCACGATCTTGATGGCGTGTTCCGCGGCCAGCCGGTCGAGTCCGGCAATCAGGTCGGGAATGCGCGAGACCGGCACGACCACGTCTTCGTTAATCTTTTTCGGTGCCACCGTGCGTAACGCCGGTGACAGGGCCTTGCGCACGGCCCAGAGCGCCTGGGCCTCTTCCGGGGTGTCGGCGCTGAGGGTCTGCACGCAGCCTTCGCCCTCGGCCGCGCGCCGGATGCCGGCGGTGGTGGCCTCGATGCCGGCCTCGGTGCCATCGGTCTCGATCATCAGGATCGCGCCGGCCGCGGCGGGCAGGGGGCATCCCGGCGCGTAGTCGCGGATCATCGCGATCGCCGAATGGTCCATGAACTCCAGTGCCGACGGGACCTCGGCGCGCGCCATCAGCCGGGATACGGCCCGGGCCGCGGCGCCGACGTCGCGGTAGACCGCCTGGATCAGGCGCGTCGCCTCCGGCTTGGGTGTCAGGCGCAAGGTGGCCTCGGTGAGCACGGCCAGGGTCCCTTCGGATCCGATCAGCAGGCGGGTGAGGTCGTATCCCACCACGCCCTTGGTGGTATGGACGCCGGTGCGGAATGCCTCGCCGGTTCCGGCCACGCCGGACAGCCCCAGGGTGTTGTCACGCGGGGTACCGTACTTGACCGCGTGCGGGCCGGCGGAGTTATAGGCGAGATTGCCACCGAGCGTGCAATAGGCGCTGCTGGTAGGGTCCGGCGGCCAGAAGAAGCCCGTGGCGCCTGCCGCCTGCTGGATCTCGCCGTTGGTGGCGCCCGGCTCCGCGATCAGCCAGCGATTATCCGGATCCACCTCTAGGATGCGGTTCATGTGCTCGAATGACACCACCAGCCCGCCATGGTCCGGGACCGCGGCACCGGTGGTGCCCGTGCCGCGTCCGCGGCTGGTCAGGGCCACGCCGAGGCGCCGGCAAAGGCGCACCAGCTCGCGCACCATATCGGCGTCCCGTGGGAAGGCGACGGCATCTGGCACCGCATGCAGCTTCGAGTTGTCGGCACCGTAGGTCCAGCAGTCCGCGGGATCGAGCAGACAATCGCCGGGCGCCAGGAGCTGTTCCAGTTCGCGAGCCAGAGGGGTCATCGGTGGGCGCTCACGGGGTGGATGCCTGGATGGCGTCCTGCAGCCACTCGATCCGGTCCTGGCCATCCAGGGTCATCACATCAAAGCGGACCGGGCCGTTCCAGGCGCTTTCCTGCAGGTACGCCTCGGCCACCCGCAACAGGCGCTCACGCTTGCGCCAGTCGATGCTCTCCGCGCCGCCCCCAAAGCCCGGGTGGCTGCGCTTGCGTACTTCCACCAGCACCAGGGTATCGTCCTCGAGTGCGACAAGGTCGAGCTCGCCGTAGGGGCGGCGGACATTACGCGCACGGATCTGCAGTCCGTGTGACTCCAGGTAGTCCGCGGCTCGCTTCTCGGCGGCCTGCCCCGAGGCACCCGGGCGAAACACTCAGGAGCCTCCGGCGTGGACGTCGATGCGTCGGGGCTCGCCGCCCTCAAAGCGCGCCCAGGCCGGTTCTCTCACCCACTCGTGGTTGAAGGGGTTCAGGCTCCAGGTGCCAGCGCCGCCGGTTAGCTGATGATGGGGGGCGTTGCGAATCCCGTCCTGGCGCAGGCTCAGGCGCATCGCGTCCATGCCCAGGGCGACGAACCGGGGGAGTGCCTCGTCGCGCGCTTGTTCGTCGTCCGCCAGCGGGCTCACTCGGTCGAACAGCCGGGGCGTATCGGGGAACACGATCCCGTTGAGATCGGCGTCGCGACTGGCATCCGGGCGTCCGGAATAGACATGGGGCGTGGCCATCATCGGGAGTTGGCTGGCCCGGTGGAAATGGAGATGCGGCACGATGCGCCGAACTTGCGGCGCCGTGCCGGCAATGAAGATGTGGTCCACATCCGCACGCACCTGAGGGTCGCCTTCCAGTTCCAGCCCGGTCCGGCGTGCCACATCGCGAATGCGCGCCTCGCTCTGCTGGATGCCGAGAGCGTCGCCAATGGTGGCGTTCAGCTCCCCGGCGCTAGGCTGGATGCGAATGACGTCTCGCGGGCGCCGGTCCTCGTCGGCCAATGCCGCTTGGAAGGCACGTGCCACGCGATCGCCGAAGGCCCCTTCCGGCAGGAGCACCAGCGGGTGATGCCACCCGGCGCGGGCTGCCCGGTCGGCCACCGCACGGGCATCCTCTTCCGGATTCAAGGCCAGCGTTGTGAGTTCGCTGGGGGTTGAGACTTCCGTGCGGTTCAGCAGGATGGTCGGGAGGGTCTGATCGCTAGCGGCCACCTGGCTTACCGACTCACGCCGCAGCGGACCGATGATGCGCGCGACACCGGAGTCCACGCCACGCCGGTACAGGGCGGCCGCGCCGTCCGGCTCGCCGCGCGTGTCGCGCACGATCAGCCGGCCGTTGCCGCCACCCTCCGCGTAGTAGGCGCGGGTGATTCCGTCGAGTATGGCGTTGCCCAGTGCGGCCAGGTCGCCCGACAGCGGCAGCAGCACCAGGGTATCCCCAGGCGCGTCCGCGACCAGCGGGTGGCTGGCGATGAGTTCCGGCAGCAGGCTGTTGGCTGGGTGCGCGGGATGGCGCTCGCGCCACAATCCGGCGGCCAGGTGCGCCTGTTCCTCGGTATCGGCGGCGCGCAGCAGTCGGAACAGGCTGACCCAGGCATCCCCGTCCGGCGGGTGGTTGCCCACGATCCGGTCGCGCTGGGCCGGGCGCAGGGCCGCGAGCAGCCCCCATATGCGCTGCTGATTCTCGGCGTGTGTGTCGGGCTCCATGATCAGCAGGCGGTCCAGGCGCAGCCGGGTGTCCAGGGCCTGATACCATTGGCTCTCCTGTTCCAGTATCCGGGCGTGCAGGGCAAGCCCCTGGCGATAGACCCCCGGGGATCGCGTTGGGTCGTCCGGGTCGTCTGCACCCAGTCGTTCGCGGGCGAGCTCCCAATCCCGTTGTGCTGCTGCGAGTCGCGCGCCTAGAAGGCGGGCTTCCTGGGTGTCACGTTCGGCCTCGGGAAGTTCGGCCCACAGGGCTTCGGCCCGGTCCAGCTGGTCCGGCGTCGCGGGATCGAGCGCCAGCACGGCCTCGATGGCGCGGCGCACGAGGTCGGGCTCCGGCCGCGAGCGGGCCTCGCTTAGCAGCAGGCTGGCGCGCACCTCGGGAGGGAGTTCGGCCAGGTCCGGCCGGACCTCGGCGTCTGGGGTCGGCTCCGGATCCGGGCGCGGCGTGGCACAGCCCACCACGATGGCCGTGGCCAGCAGCAACAGGGCAAGACGGGACAGGGGCCGGGTATGCCCGGCGCGTTCGGGGATTCGGGTCACGATAGCGGTTCGTCAGCGAATGAGGAGTCAGTATTGAAAGCGCATCAGGCCGTGTCAACGAACTGGGGCACGTTGTGGGTGGTGGCTACCCCGATTGGTAATCTTGGAGATATGAGCCCGCGGGCGGGCGAGGTCCTCGGTCGGGTGCAGCGCATTGCGGCGGAGGATACGCGACACAGCGCCGGGCTGCTGGCCCATCTGGGCGTGCACACGCCGCTGGTCAGCCTGCACGAGCATAACGAGGCGGAGCGTATTCCCTTGCTGCTGGAGGCGCTGAGGGCGGGGGAGTCCGTCGCGCTGATTTCCGATGCCGGCACGCCGCTGGTGTCGGACCCGGGTTTTCGGCTAGTGAGGGCGGCGCGCGAGGCCGGGTTGGATGTGCGCGCCGTACCGGGTCCCAGTGCGCCCCTGGCTGCGCTGGCGGTTGCCGGGCTGCCGTCCGACCGCTTCTGCTTCGAGGGCTTCCTGCCGCATGCCGCCGGGGCGCGCCAACGGCGGCTGGAGGCATTGCTGGCCCAGCCGGTCACCACCATTTTGTTCGAATCGTCGCATCGTGTTCGCGCGGCCGCCGCCAACCTGGCGCAGCTGGCGCCAGGGCGGGAGGTCTTCCTGGCGCGGGAGTTGACCAAGCAGTTCGAGGAACACTATCGCGGCCCCGCCGGCGAACTGCCGGCCTGGCTGGATGCCGATAGCAACCGCACCCGCGGCGAGTTCGTGCTGATCCTGGGCCCAGCGCCCGCACCCGACACAGGGGGTGAGGCCGACATGCCCCTGTCCGACGAGCACGAGCGCCTGCTCGCGGCGCTGTTGCACGAACTCCCCCTCAAACGCGCGGCGCGCCTGCTCTCTGATGCCACCGACTTGCCGCGCAATCGCGTTTACGCCCGTGCCCTCGCCCTCAAGGACGCGGGCGGGTAGGGCTTTTCATTTACCACGAAGCGCACGAAGGCTCGAAGAAGGTCAAGCGCGTTTGCGCCACAGAGGGCACGGAGTACACGGAGAGCAGCGCAGGGCTTCCAGAGAGGCAGGCAGGTTGATGTTGAACGCCGCGGAACGCACCAATGGTCCGGGCCCGCGTGAGCCAATGCTGCGATTCGCTCTGCTCATCGGCATCCATATATCTTGCGGTTCAGCACGATCGCACCCTGCCGGTGAAGATCCCCGTGGATGGCAGATCCAGGCGCACCCAGGCCACAACGATGTCTTTCTCCGTGAACTCGGTGTTCTCCGTGGTTAGCCCGCCCTTGACCTTCTTCGGGCCTTCGTGCGCTTCGTGGTGGGCAAGCCCTTGCGGAGCAGGTCGTTGAAAAGCCTTGCGTTCGCGCGCGCGGCGGCGTACAAGGAGCGCGGGAGTCGGCCAGGCAGTCGCTGCATCCTCGGATGTGGAGGAAAGTCCGGGCTCCATAGGGCAGGACGCCAGGTAACGCCTGGGCGGCGCGAGCCGACGGAAAGTGCCGCAGAAAATATACCGCCGATGGCCCGGTTCGCCGGGTACAGGTAAGGGTGAAATGGTGCGGTAAGAGCGCACCGCGCGACTGGTAACAGTTCGTGGCAGGGTAAACCCCGTCCGGAGCAAGGCCAAATAGGGGTGCATGGTGTGGCCCGCATCGCACCCGGGTAGGCTGCTCGAGGCGTCCGGTGACGGACGTCCCAGATGAATGACTGTCCTCGACAGAACCCGGCTTACGGCCGGCTCCCACTTTTTCCCACGATCAAGCCCCCCGCGGCCGCCCCGGTCTGCGTGTGCACGGCTGTGTGTGCGGCAAACTTGTAAGGTGATGCATTAAGTTTGAGCCTCAACGCGAGGCTTTTAATACCCTTCTCCCCGCTCTTTCGTCCGCCTCGGGGTGGGTGCGCTAAGTCTCTGTGATTCAACGCTTATTTTTCGTTTTTCGGGGTCGATTTTCTTGACTCTGGAGGATGCCCGTACCTATAGTGTCGGAAAGTGGGTCAAAGTGGGGAAAGGTGGGTAACCACCGTTATCAGCGATGTTTCGAGGCGTTAGCCAGCTCAATCTGGATGCGAAGGGCCGCCTGGCCATGCCGGCGCGGTATCGCGACGACCTCGCTGCGAGCTGCAACAGTCAGCTGGTGATCACGGTTGATCCCTCCCGCTGCCTGCTCTTGTACCCGTTCCCCGAGTGGGAGCGCATTGAGCAGAACCTGATGTCCCGCCCCAACATGAATCCCAAGGTGCGCAATCTGCAGCGCCTGCTGGTGGGCCATGCCACCGAGTGCGAGCTGGACGGCAGCGGACGCCTGTTGCTGCCCCCGCCCCTGCGTCAGTACGCCGGCCTGGAAAAGCGGGTGGTGCTGCTGGGCCAGGGCAAGAAGTTCGAGATCTGGGGCGAGGCCGCCTGGGAGGAGACCTGCGCCCAGGTGCTGGGGGGTGACGTGGATGATGAAGCGCTCGAGTCCATCGCGTTGTGACGGACATGGAAGCCGTCTCCCACATCCCGGTGCTGCGCGACGCGGTGCTGGAGGGCCTGGCCGTGCGCGCTGACGGCTTTTACGTCGATGGCACCTTCGGCCGTGGTGGGCACAGCCGGGCGATCCTGGATCGCCTGGGCCCGGACGGCCGGCTGCTGGCCATGGATCGCGATCCGGAGGCCGCCACAGCGGCCGCCTCCTTTGCCGATGATCCGCGTTTTGCCTTCGAGGCCGCGCCGTTCTCGACCATGGCCGCCACGCTGGAACGGCGGTCGCCGGACCGGTGTCCGGACGGCGTCTTTCTGGACTTGGGCGTGTCCTCGCCCCAGCTGGATACGCCCGAGCGCGGATTCAGTTTTCAGCACGACGGCCCGCTGGACATGCGCATGGATCCGAACAGCGGCGAGAGCGCGGCGGAGTGGCTGGCGCGGGCCGACGAGACCGAGATCGCGAACGTGATCTATCAATACGGCGAGGAGCGCCACTCGCGGCGCATTGCCCGGGCCATTGTGGCTGCACGCACCGAGGCACCGCTTAGCCGCACCGGCGAACTGGCCGAGATCGTTCGCCGTGCGGTCCCGAAACGCGAGCCCGGCAAGCATCCGGCCACCCGCACCTTCCAGGCCCTGCGCATCTTCGTGAACGAGGAGCTGTCCGAGCTGGAGCAGTGGCTGGCGACGATCCCCGATGTGCTCCCGCCTGGTGCGCGGCTGGTGGTGATCAGCTTCCATTCACTGGAAGACCGACTGGTAAAGCAGGCCCTGCGCAAGCCGGTGTCCAGCGTGCGCCTGCCGCGCGGCCTTCCGGTGATGCCGGAGGAGCCGGAACGCAAGCTGCGCCCGGTCGGCAAGCCGATCCATGCCGATCGCGAGGAGCAGCGCATCAATCCGCGTTCGCGCTCGGCCGTGCTGCGTGTCGGGGAGCGACTCTGATGGTCGCGCGCGGACTCCTGGCGGTGGCGCTGGCAACCGGCGTGTTTGCCTCGGCGGTCGGGGTGGTGGCGGCCAAGCATGAGTCGCGCCAGGCCTTTATCGATCAGCAGCAGGCATTGAGCCAGCGCGATGTCCTTAACCTTGAGTGGACGCAGCTGCAGATCGAGCAATCGACCTGGGCGACCCAGGGCCGGGTTGAGGAGCAGGCGCGCGAGCGTCTCGACATGATTCAGCCCGATTCGGATCGCATCGTGGTGATCGGGGGTAGCTCGTGGGCGCGCTGAAGCGGCAGATCAGTGGTGGCCGCCTGAAGGTCGTGATCGCCGTGTTCGCCGTCGCGAGCGCCGCGTTGTTGTTGCGCGCCGTCGATCTGCAGGTCCTGGAGCGTGACTTCCTGACCAAGCAGGGTGAGCAGCGCCAGGTGCGCACCCTGACCGAGTCCGCGAACCGCGGCATGATTACCGACCGTCACGGCGAACCCCTGGCCATTTCGGCCCCGGTGCAGACCGCCTGGGCCAACCCACAGGACTTGATGGGCCAGCGCGAGCGCTGGCCGGATTTGGCCGCGGCGTTGGAGGTGGAGCCGGACTGGCTGGCGGAGCGTATCGAGGCGCGTGCCTCGCGCGAATTCATCTACCTGCGCCGCCAAATGTTGCCGGATCAGGCCGAGCGCGTAGCGGCCCTGCGCATCCAGGGCGTCGGCCTGACCCGCGAATTCCGGCGTTATTACCCGCATGGCGAGGCCACCTCGCATGTGCTGGGCTATACCAATATCGACGATCAGGGCCAGGAGGGCGTGGAACTGGCCTTTGACCAGTGGTTGTCCGGTCATCCAGGTGCCAAGCGGGTGCTGCGCGACCGCTATGGCCGCAGCATCCGTGATGTCGCCAGTATTCGCCCCGCGCGTGACGGCAACACCCTGGCCCTGACCCTGGATCAGCGCCTGCAGTATCTGGCGTACCGCGAACTGAAGACCGCGGTCGCCGAACACAATGCCCGTGGCGGCTCCGCTGTCCTTCTGGACGCCCGCAGCGGCGAGATCCTGGCGCTGGTCAATCAGCCCGGATTCAACCCGAACAATCGCGGCGCTATCCGTTCCGATCGCGCCCGCAACCGGGCCATCACCGATACCATGGAGCCCGGGTCGGTGCTGAAGCCGTTTACCGTGGCGGCCGCCCTGGATGCCGGTGTGGTGGATGCCAACACCATGCTGGAGACCGGCCCCGGCACCATGCGGGTGGGGCGCTTGACCGTGCGCGACCTGCGCGACTACGGGACGATCGACCTCACCACCCTGATCGCCCGTTCGAGCAATGTCGGGGCCACACAGCTGGCTTTGGATACCCCCGCGGATCGTTTCTGGAAGACCCTGCATCAGGCGGGCTTCGGGCAGGCGCTGGGTACCCATTTCCCGGGCGAGGCCATGGGGCGGCTGCGCGATTTCACCACCTGGCGCGAGGTCGAACAGGCCACGCTCGGTTATGGCTACGGGCTGTCGCTGTCCCCGTTGCAGATGGCGGCCTCCTACACCGCCTTTGCCAATGACGGCGAGCGGGTGCCGGTGCGTCTCGTGCGCACCGCCGACGATCTGCGCGAGTCGGCGCAGGTGATGACTCCGCGTACTGCCCGCCAGGTGCTGGCAATGATGGAGCATGTGATCGGTACCGAGGGCACCGCGCGTCAGGCGGCGATCGACGGTTACCGGGTGGCCGGCAAGACCGGCACCAGCCGCAAGAGCGGTCCGGGCGGTTATACCGAGGACCGCTATTTTTCGAGTTTCGTCGGCCTGGCCCCGGCCTCCGATCCGCGTTTTGTCATGGCCGTGGTGATCGACGAGCCGGATGCCGGCGTCTACTACGGTGGGGCGGTCGCCGCGCCGGTGTTCCGTAATGTCGTCGGTTCGGCCCTGCGCATGTTCAACGTGCGCCCGGACGCGATGCCGGAGGTCCCCATGCGTCTGGCCGCGGACCACGAGGGGGCGACATGATGGCCGCCCGTGATACCCAAGGCGAGGCCGGATCGGTGCTGGGCGATTTGTTGCCGGCCGATCTCCTGCGCCCCGACCTGGCGGACTTGCCGGTCGCCGACCTGGTTCAGGATAGCCGCCGGGTCGCGCCCGGCACCGCCTTTGTGGCCCTGGCCGGCACGCACGGCCATGGGCTGGCGCATGCTGCCGATGCCGTGGCACGGGGTGCCAGCGTGATCCTGTGGGACGAGGCCGGAACCCCGGAAACATTCCCTGCTGTGCCGATGCTCCATGTGCCGGGCCTGAGAGAACGGCTGCCGCAGATGGCGCGCGGATTGTTCGGTACCTGGCCGGAGGCGGCCCCGCTGGTGGCGGTGACCGGTACCGACGGCAAGACCTCGGTCACGCACCTGATCGCACTGGCCCTGGAGACCCTGGGTCGGCCCACCGGTCTGATCGGCACGCTCGGCGTCGGGCGACCGGGCCACCTGGTGGATACCGGGCACACGACCCCGGGTGTACTGGACCTGCATCGCCACCTGGCCGAGCTGGCCGCGGCCGGTTGTGGTGCCGTGGCGCTGGAGGCCTCCTCGCACGGTTTGGCACAAGGGCGCCTCGCCGGAGCCCCGATCAGCGTCGGGGTGCTGACCCGACTAAGTTCCGATCACCTCGATTTCCACGGTAGTCAGGAGGCGTATGCGGCAGCCAAGGCGCGGCTGTTCGTCTGGCGTGGTCTGCAAACGGCGGTCCTGAATATCGATGATGCATTTGGACGCCAGGTCGCGCAGGATCTGCCGGCCGGCGTCCAGGTCCTGACCTACAGCGCACTGGGTGCAGCCGCCGATCTGCGCGCCCGAGACATAGAGGCCACAGCCGAAGGGCTGCGCTTCACCCTCGAGGCCGACGGCCGGGACTATCCGGTTCGTTCCACCCTGTTCGGCCTGTTCCAGGTCGGCAATCTGCTGGCGACCCTCGCTACGTTGCAGGGCCTCGGGGTGGAACGCGAGGAGGCGATCGCGGCAGTCGCCGAGCTCCCCGGCGTGCCCGGCCGCATGGAGCGCTTCCCGCTCGCGAACGGGGCCTTGGCAGTGGTCGATTACGCGCATACCACCCAGGCCCTGGAGGCTGCATTGCAGGCGCTTCGACCCCATGTGCGCGGGCGCCTGAGCGTGGTGTTCGGCTGCGGCGGCGACCGCGATCGCGGCAAGCGCCCGGCAATGGGCCAGGTGGCCTGCCGGGAGGCCGACGTGATCTTCGTGACCGATGACAACCCGCGCGGAGAAGACCCGGCCGCGATCCGCGCCGAGATCCTTGCCGGCTGCGCCGATTCCGCCGAATGCCACGAGATTGGCGATCGCGCAACGGCGATTGCCAGTGCGCTGGCCGAGGCCGTTGCCGGGGATGCGGTGCTGGTGGCCGGTAAGGGTCACGAGACGACCCAGGAGATCCGCGGTCAGCGCTATCCGTTCAGCGACCGTGAACAGGTGCAGGCTCGGGCGGGCCCGCACCTACAGGACCCGCGTGGCCAGGACCGCGCGATCAGGGGGGAGGGGCAATGATTCGAATGACCAGCCAGGAACTGGCCGAGGCGGTCCATGGGCGCCTGCAAGGGGCCCCCGACACGGCCTTCGAGGGCGTGTTTACGGACACTCGCGAGCCGCGCCCGGGTGCGCTGTTTATCGCGTTGAAGGGGTCGAATTTTGATGCCCACGCACAGGTCGGCGCCGATCTGCCGGCGGCCGTGCTGCTGGTGGACAGGGCGCTCGACATGCCGCAGCCGCAGATCATCGTCGCCGATACCCGCGAGGCCCTGGGCCGCCTGGGCCGCCATTGGCGGCGCCAGAGCCGGGCGCGGGTGATCGCCCTGACCGGCTCCAATGGCAAGACCACGACCAAGGAGATGCTCCGCTGCATCCTCGAGGGGGTGGGGTCGGTGCATGCCACCGCGGGCAACCTGAATAACGAGATCGGCGCGCCGCTGACATTGCTGGCGATGCCCTGTGAAGTCGACTATGCGGTGATCGAGCTGGGCGCCAATCACGCCGGCGAGATCGGCCGCATGGCGCGCTGGGTCGAACCGCAGGTTGCCATGATCACCAATGCCGGTCGCGCCCATCTCGAGGGCTTCGGCAGCCTCGAGGGCGTCGCTCATGCCAAGGCCGAGATCTACTCCGGTCTCCCGGCGCAGGGCGGCACCGCGGTCATCAATCTGGACGATCCCTTTGCCGACTACTGGCTGTCGCTGAACGAGCATCACCACTGCCAGCGCTTTTCACTGGAGGGTGGCGGCGAGGTGGAAGGCATGTGGCAAGCCCCGGACCGGCTGCGCCTGTCCATCCTCGGGGCCGGCCGCGATCTGCGCCTGGCCGGTCCCGGGCGCCACCTCGCAGCCAATGCCGTGGCGGCCGCCGCCGCGGCGAACGCGGTCGGCATTGGGATTGACCGGATCGTCGAGGGGCTCATGCGCTGGAAGCCGGTGCGCGGCCGTCTGCAGGAGCTTTGGCACGTCAGTGGCGCCCGACTTTGGGACGACAGCTACAACGCCAATCCGGACTCGCTGCGGGCCGGACTCGAGGTGCTGGCGGCGATGCCCGGCCGGCGCATCCTGGTGCTGGGTGCCATGGGGGAACTAGGCGCCGAGACCCCGGCGTTGCACCGGGAAACCGGGCGCCTGGCCCGCGCGGTGGGGATCGAACACTGCCTGGCGCTGGGCGAGGCCGCGCGCGACAGCGCCGAGGCCTTTGGCGACGGCGGCGAGTGGTTTGCCGACCATGCGGCGCTGCGCTCCCGCCTGGAGGGCCTCCTGGGGGAGGGCACCACGGTCCTGGTAAAGGGCTCGCGCAGCCAGCACATGGAACAGATCATCGAGGGGCTGGACCTGGCCTCGTCAGCGCCGGAGGTGGCGAATGCTGTTCGCGCTGACTGAATACCTGAGCCAGTTCTATTCCGGCTTCACGGTCTTTCAGTATCTGACCGTTCGCGCCATCCTCGGGGTGGTTACCGCGCTGGCGATCGCGCTGCTGATCGGGCCGGCGATGATCCGCCGCCTGACGGTCGGCAATGTCGGCCAGCAGATCCGCGATGACGGTCCCGAGTCGCACCTGACCAAGGCCGGCACGCCGACCATGGGCGGTGCCTTGATTCTGGTTGCGGTCGCGGCGGCGACCCTGCTGTGGAGCGACCTGACCAACCGCTTCGTCTGGCTCGTGCTGCTGACCACCCTGGCGTTCGGCGCCGTGGGTGGTTGGGACGACTACCTGAAGCTGCGCTATGGCAACAGCAAGGGCCTCTCGGCGCGCGCCAAGCTCCTGTGGCAGACCTTGTTCGCCCTGGTCGCCGCGGGGGTGATCATGTACACCGCGCAGGGGCCAGTAGAGACGACCTTCTACCTGCCGGTGTTCAAGGACATCCAGTTCAGCCTGGGCTGGCTGTTCATCCCGCTGGTCTGGCTGGTGGTCGTGGGTTCCTCCAATGCCGTGAACCTGACCGATGGGCTGGATGGCCTGGCGATCATGCCGGCGGTGCTGGTAGCCGGTGCCCTGGGCGTGTTCGCCTACGCGGCGGGCCATGCGGTATTCGCCGACTATCTCGGTATTCCGGCGGTACCCGGCGTGGGCGAGGTGGTGATTTTTACCTCCGCCCTGGTCGGCGCCGGGCTCGGATTCCTGTGGTTCAACACCTACCCGGCGCAGGTCTTCATGGGCGATGTCGGGGCGCTGGCCCTGGGCGCGGCCCTGGGCATGCTGGCGATCATCACCCGGCAGGAGGTCGTGTTGCTGATCATGGGTGGCATCTTTGTGCTGGAGACGCTTTCGGTGATGCTCCAGGTCGCCTCTTTCAAGCTCACTGGGCGGCGCATCTTTCGCATGGCGCCGTTGCACCACCACTTCGAACTCAAGGGCTGGCCGGAGCCGCGCGTGATCGTGCGTTTCTGGATCCTGACCGTGGTGTTCGTTCTCATCGGTCTCGCGACCCTGAAGGTGCGCTGATCCCATGACGCGAACCGGCGACAACAACCTGATTGTGGGCCTGGGGGCGACCGGCGTGTCGGTTGCCCGCTTCCTGCGTGCGCAGGGTCAGCCGTTCGCGATCACCGATACCCGCGAGGCGCCGGCCGCGCTGGAGACCGAGGGTGCCAAGGCCTGGCTGGCCGATGCCTGGGTCGGGCCGCTGGATCGACTGGACGCCTCGGGCTTTGCCCGCATCATCGTCTCGCCCGGGGTCGCACTGGAGCACCCGGTCCTGCAACGGGCGCGTGCCGTCGGTGCTCGCCTGACCGGAGACATCGACCTGTTCGCCGAGCAGGCGGGCGCCCCAGTCATCGCGATTACCGGCTCCAACGGCAAGAGCACGGTGACCGCGCTGGTCGGCGAGTTGCTGCGCGCCGCCGGCCTGCGGGTGGCGGTGGGTGGTAACTACGGCACCCCGGCGCTGGACCTTCTGGAGCAGGCCCCGGACCTCTACGTGCTGGAGCTGTCCAGCTTCCAGCTGGAGCGCAGCGACCTGTTGGCGCCAGCGGCCGCCGCTATCCTGAATATCTCGCCTGATCACCTGGATCGCTACGCCGATCTGGATGCGTATGTGCGTGCGAAGGCCCGCATCCTGGATCGCGCCGAGTGTGGTGTGTTGAACCGCGAGGACGCCAGGCTGCGCGAGATCACCCTGCCGCCGGGTCTGAAGGTGATCTCGTTCGGTCTCGATGCGCCGGCCGGCGCGGACGATTTCGGAGTGCGCCCGTCCAGCGCAGATGCTCCGGACCTGGTGCGCGGAGACCAGGTCCTTCTCGCGACCGGCCGTCTGCGTCTGCGTGGGCAGCACAACTGGGCCAATGCCCTGGCCGCGCTTGCCCTGGTCTGGCCGTGGCTGGAGGCGGGCGAGCCGCGCGCACGCGCCATGGCGGCCCTGGCCGAGTTCGCCGGCCTGCCGCATCGCTCCCAGTGGATTGCCGAAGTGGGCGGTGTCGCCTACATCAATGACTCCAAGGGCACGAATGTCGGCGCGACCCTGGCGGCCCTGCGCGGTACGCCCGGCCCGCTGGTGCTGATCGCGGGCGGGCAGGGCAAGGGGCAGGACTTTACGCCGCTGGCCGATTACGTCCCGGGCAAGGTCCGCGGTGTCGTGCTGCTCGGCGAGGACGCGCCGGCGATCGCCCGGGCCCTGGCCTCCGTGGTCCCGGTTCAGCGCGTGGACGATATGGCCGCCGCGGTTGCGCAGGCCGCTGCCTGGGCGGAACCGGGGGATACCGTCCTGCTGTCGCCCGGTTGCGCCAGCCTGGACATGTACCCGAACTACCAGGCGCGCGGCGACGACTTCGCGCACGCGGTACGGGAGCTCGCGGCATGAGTATCTCCAGCACCCGCCTCGGACTCCCGGATCGCGGCCTCGTCGCTGGCCTGCGCGATCACGTCGATCTGCCCCTGCTGGCCGTCGCGGCGATCCTGCTGGGGATCGGCCTGGTGATGGTCGCGTCGGCCTCCATGGGGCTGGGCGAACGCTATTTCGGCAACACCTGGCACTTCTTCCAGCGCCAGGTCATTTTCGCCGCGATCGGGCTTGCGGTGGCGACCTTCCTCTGGGTGGTCCCGCTGGCGCGCTGGGAACGCGCCGGGCCGTGGCTGCTGATCCTGGTGATGGCGTTGCTGATCGCAGTGCTGATCCCGGGTGTCGGGCGCACGGTCAACGGTGCGACCCGCTGGATCCCGCTGGGGATGTTCAACCTGCAGGTCGCCGAGATGGTGAAGCTGCTGGTGGTGATGTACCTCGCCGGCTACATCGTGCGTCACTATTCGACGCTCCGCCTGCACTTCCTCGGTTTTATCCGCCCGCTGATCGTGCTTGGGGTGGGGACCATCCTGCTGTTGCTGCAGCCGGATTTCGGCGGCGCCGCGATCATGCTGGCGATTGGCATGGGAATGTTGTTCCTGGCCGGTGCGAAGCTTTGGCAGTTCGCCGCGCTGGCGGGCACCATCGCGGCGGGGATGGCGGTCGTCGCGGTCGCGGCGCCTTACCGCGTGGCGCGCCTGACGGCGTTCCTCGATCCCTGGCAGGATCCGTTTGCCACCGGTTTCCAGCTAACCCAGTCGCTGATCGCGATCGGCTCCGGCGGCTGGTTTGGGGCCGGGCTCGGCAATAGTGTGCAGAAGCTCTTTTACCTGCCCGAGGCGCACAACGACTTCCTGTTCGCGGTGTTTGCCGAGGAGTTCGGCTTCGTCGGTGTGGTGGCCCTCATCGCGCTGTTCGCGGTCCTGGTCTGGCGCTGCATCCAGATCGGTTTGTACGCCGAGCGCGCAGGGCATGCCTTCGGCTCGCATCTGGCCTTTGGCGTGGCCATCTGGATGGGCCTGCAGGCGTTCCTGAACCTCGCGGTGAACATGGGGCTACTTCCGACCAAGGGCCTGACCCTGCCGTTTCTCAGTTACGGCGGCAGTTCGCTGATCGTCTCGCTGGCGGCTATCGGCCTGGTGATGCGCGTGTACCGCGAGGCCCAGGTGCCGGCTCCGCGCGCCTCACCTCCGGCGCGCCGCCGGCGTGGGGGTGCCGCATGAGGGCCCCGCGCATCCTGATTATGGCCGGCGGCACCGGGGGCCATGTGTTCCCGGGGCTGGCAGTGGCCACCCTACTGCGGGAACGCGGTGCCGAGGTGCGCTGGCTGGGCACGGCCCGCGGCGTGGAATCGCGGCTGGTGCCGGCGGCCGGCATCGAGCTGCATACGCTTCCAATCGCCGGCATTCGCGGCAAGGGCCTGGTCGGGCTGGCGCTCGCACCCTGGCGGCTCGGCATTTCGCTGTGGGCCGCCCTGGGTCTGATGACGCGTCTGCGCCCGGATGCCGTGATTGGCTTTGGCGGGTTTGCCGCCGGCCCTGGGGGACTAATGGCGGCCGCCATGGGCCGGCCGCTGGCAATCCACGAACAGAACGCCGTGGCCGGTCTGACCAATCGCTGGCTGGCGAAGGTGGCGGATCGGGTCTATGCCGGCTTCGAGCACAGCTTCCCCGAGCGGGTGGCGGTCACGGTGGTGGGCAACCCGGTGCGCGCCGCGATTGCGGAACTCCCGGCGCCGGAGGCGCGTTTCGACGAGCGCAAGGGCGCCCTGAACCTCCTCGTCCTGGGCGGCAGCCTGGGCGCCCGTTCGCTCAACCGCACGCTGCCCGCCGGGCTGGCGCGCGTGGCCGTGGAGCAGCCGCTGAACATTCGTCACCAGGCGGGCGAGCGCACCCTCGACGAGGCCCAGGCCGCCTATGCGGAGGCAGGTCTGGAGGCGGAGATCCGCGCCTTTATCGAAGACATGGCCGCGGCCTATGCCTGGGCGGACCTGGTGATCTGCCGCGCCGGCGCGCTCACCGTGGCCGAGGTGGCCGCGGCCGGCGTGCCGGCGATCTTCGTGCCCTATCCACATGCGGTGGACGATCATCAGACCGCGAATGCCGAGGCCCTGGTGCAATCCGGTGCCGCCTGGCGGGTCGCGGATGCCGAGCTGGACGCTCAACGGGTCTACGAGCTGGTCGCGCCGCTGGACCGCGAGGCCCTGCGTTCGCGTGCCCTGCTGGCCCGCGCACAGGCCCGCCCCGACACCGCACGGCGCCTGGCCGATGCCTGCATGGAAATGGCGGGCGCCCGCCGGGAGGGATCGACATGAATGCCCCGCGCCTGCCACGCCATGCGATGCGTCGTATCCGCCGGATCCATTGTGTGGGGATCGGGGGATCCGGCATGAGCGGGATCGCCGAGGTCCTGCATCAACTGGGATATCAGGTCTCGGGATCCGATCTCGGGCAGTCGGCGATGGTCGAACGCCTGAAGGGTATGGGCATCCCGGTGGTGGCGGCCCATACCGAATCGAACGTGGCCGATGCCGACGTGCTGGTGGTTTCCAGTGCGATCAATCCGGACAACCCCGAGGTCCAGGAAGCGCGTCGGCGCGGCATCCCGATCGTGCGCCGCGCCGAGATGCTCGCCGAGCTGATGCGCTTTCGCTATGGCATCGCGGTCGCCGGGACCCATGGCAAGACCACGACCACCAGCCTGGTCGCCAGTGTGCTGGCGGAGGCCGGGATGGACCCGACGTTTGTGATTGGCGGACGCCTGAACAGCACGGCGAGCCACTCGAACCTGGGCGCCGGGGACTATCTGGTGGCCGAGGCCGACGAGAGTGACGCGTCCTTCCTGCATCTGCAGCCGATGATCAGCATCGTGACCAATATCGATGCCGATCACCTGGGGACCTATGGCAACGACTTCGGCCAGCTGCGGGCGACCTTCCTAGAATTCCTGCACCACCTGCCGTTCTACGGCATTGCCGTGCTGTGCGCCGACGACCCGCAGGTGCGCGATCTGTACCCGGAACTGGAGCGCCCGCGCCTGACCTACGGCATCGAGCAGGAAGCCGACGTGCGCGCCCTGAATGTGCGCCAGGAAGGCGTGCGCATGTACTTCGACCTCGCGTTGCCCGGTCAGGCTGCGTTCCCGGTGACGCTGAACCTGCCCGGGCGCCACAACGTGCTCAATGCCCTGGCGGCGGCGGCAGTCGCGCACGAGCTGGAGGTCGCCCCCGAGGCGATCCAGGCCGCGCTGGCGCGCTTCCAGGGTATTGGCCGGCGCTTCCAGGTGCAGGCGCTGCGGACCGCACAGGGGGCCCTGACCTTGGTCGACGACTATGGCCATCACCCGCGCGAGATTGCTGCCACTCAGGCGGCCGCGCGCGATGCCTGGCCGGGCCGCCGCCGGATCACCATCTTCCAGCCGCATCGTTATACCCGCACGCGTGATCTGTTCGAGGACTTCGCCGAGGCCCTGTCCGAGACCGATGTCCTGATCCTGCTCGAGGTGTATGCCGCCGGGGAGGACCCGATCCCCAGCGCCGATGGCCGCAGCCTGGCGCGCGCCATTCGTCTGCGCGGGCGGGTGGAGCCGGTGTTTGTCGAGCGCGCAGAGGATGTGATCGGTGTGCTCGCCGGGATGCTGCGGCCGGACGATGTCGTGCTCGCCCAGGGTGCCGGCGATATTGGCCGTCTGGCCGGGCTGCTCCCGCAGCAGCTGGGAACCGCCGGCGAGGGGGAGTCATGATGGCTGCCCGCGCTGTGGACTCGCCGATGACCCCGTTCGCGCAGGCAACGCGTGGCCGGTTGCAGGCGCAGGTTCCGCTGGCCGGGCTGACCTCCTGGCGCGTAGGCGGCCCGGCCGACTGGCTGTTCCAGCCGGCGGACCTTGACGACCTGGTCGCTGCCCTGCGCGACCACGCGACGCACGCGCCGCAGATGCCGGTGACCTTCCTCGGCCTGGGCAGCAACGTCCTGATTCGTGACGGCGGGCTGGACGGCCTGGTCGTGCATCTTTCCGGAGTGCTGAACGAACGCCGGCGCCTGGACGGCGATCGCCTGCTGCTTGGGGCCGGTCTGGCCTGCGCTCAGGCCGCGCGTTTCGGGGCCCGCGAGGGGCTGGTCGGGGCCGAGTTCCTGGCCGGCATCCCCGGGACCGTGGGCGGCGCACTGCGGATGAACGCCGGCGCCTGGGGTGGCGAGATCTGGCCGCTGGTGGAGGTGGTCTCCACGGTGGATGCGCGCGGCGAACTGCATACCCGCACTCCCGCGGACTACACGATCGGCTACCGCAGTGTTCACGGCCCCGAGGCGGAGTGGTTCACCGGCTGCGTGTTGCAGCTGGCCGCGGGTGACCCTGACGTCGGGACCCGGCGCATCCGCGAATTGCTGCGCGAACGATCCGCGAAGCAGCCGCTGGGGTTGCCGTCCTGCGGGTCGGTGTTCCGCAACCCGGAGGGCGATCACGCCGCGCGCCTGGTCGAGGCCGCCGGTCTGAAGGGGCTGCGCCACGGGGCGGCGGAGATCTCCCCCAAGCACGCAAATTTCATCACCCACGACGGCAGCGCGCGCGCCGCCGATATCGAATGGTTGCTGCGTCATGCCCAGGACGAGGTGCAGCGGCAGTTCGGGGTGCACCTGGAGCCCGAGGTCCGGGTCCTGGGTCGGCCAGAGGCTACGCACGAGGCAAGCGAGGGAACGGCATGAGCAAGCGAAGTGCACAAGATTATGGCCGTGTCGCGGTCCTGATGGGTGGCTGGTCCGGCGAGCGCGAGGTATCGCTGCACAGTGGACAGGCGGTGCTGGCGGCGTTGCAGCGCAAGGGCGTCGATGCGCATCCCCTGGACCTGACCCGCGAGACGGCTCGCTGCCTGGCCCTGGAGAACTTCGACCGGGTCTTCATCGTGCTCCACGGGGAATGCGGCGAGGACGGGACCCTGCAGGGCTGTCTGGACATGGCGGGCATGCCCTACACCGGGACCGGCGTGCTCGGTTCCGCGCTGGGCATGGACAAGCTGGCCTGCAAGCGGCTGTGGGCGGGTAGCAATTTGCCGAGCGCCCCCTATCGTCTGCTCACGCCGGGGTTCGACCCCGACGCGGTGGCCGATGCACTGGGCCTGCCATTGATCGTGAAGCCCGCGCGCGGCGGCTCCAGCCTGGGGATCACCCAAGTGGACCGGGTGGCCGATCTGCCGGCCGCCTTCGAGGCCGCGCGGCTGCAGCCGGGGCAGGTGTTCGCGGAGCAGTGGATCAGCGGACGCGAGTACACCGTCGCGATCCTCGGCAACGAGCCGTTGCCGGTGGTGGAGATTCGCACCCCGGGCGGTTTCTACGATTACCACGCCAAGTACGAGGCCGACGATACCGGCTACATCTGCCCGCCGCCGCTGGATTCCAGCGCGTTGCTGGAGTTGCAGTCCATGGCCATCGCCGCCTTCGCGACGCTGGAGGGTTGCGGCTGGGGACGCGTGGACATCCTGCAGGATGAACATGGCGAGAATTTCCTGATCGAGGTGAACACGATCCCGGGCATGACCGACCACTCGCTGGTGCCCAAGGCCGCCGCGCAGGCGGGCATCGACTTCGACGAGCTGTGCCTGCGCATCCTCGATTCCAGTTTCGAGTGTGGAGGACTGCGTTGAACGCACGCCGCACAATGCGACCCGTGCGCCGCCCGCAGGCGCGGGGACCGTCGCCGCTGCGCCGGATGGCCGGCCCAGGGCTGCGCCTGATGTCGGGCATGGGACTGGCCGCGGTGCTGGTGCTGGGCGCGCTGGCCTGGTTGCAGTTCGATCCGGATGCCTGGTTGCCGATCGAGCATGTCGAGGTGACCGGCAACCCGCAGCATGCGGATGTCGCGGCGGTGCACGAGATGGTCCGGACCCATGCGCCGGGCTTTATCGGTGTCGAGCTCGAGCGCCTGCGCGTTGCGCTTGAGGGCAAGCCGTGGGTGGACGCGGTGCGCCTGCGGCGTCAGTGGCCGGACACCCTGGTGGTGGAGATTCACGAGCCGGTGCCGGTCGCGCAGTGGGGCGAGGACCATCTGGTCGATCGCCACGGGCGCCTGTTTGGCCCGGTGGCGCTGGATGACTGGGAAGGCCTGCCGGCACTCGCCGGGACCGACGGGCGCCAGGTGGTGCTGATGCATCGCTACCTGGAGGTCTCCGCACGTCTGGCCGATGCCGGGCTGGAGGTCGCCGGTCTCGAAGAGGGCGAACGCCACGACTGGACCATCCACCTGGCGGACGGTGTACGCGTGCTGATGGGGCGCGATGCCGATCTGGCACGACTGGGGCAACTGGTCCGCGCGGCCCCGGCGATTCGCGACTATCGCGAGGCCCCGGTGGAACGGATCGACCTGCGTTACCCCCACGGGCTGGCTGTGGCCTGGGCGGATGCGGCGGATGACGGTGCGGGGAACGCCCGATGACACGAACGACAGGACGCAGAAAGATGATGGCAAAGAAGTCGGAACCCGGTCTGATCGTCGGCCTGGACGTCGGCACCTCGAAGATCGAGGCGGTGGTCGGGGAGCTGACCGAGGAAGGCGAGATCGAAATCATCGGCATCGGCTCCTCGCCCTCGCGCGGGTTGAAGAAGGGCGTGGTCGTGAACATCGAGTCCACCGTCCAGTCGATCCAGCGCGCGGTGGAGGAGGCCGAGCTAATGGCCGGCTGCGAGATCCACTCGGTGTATACCGGGATCGCCGGCTCGCACATCAAGAGCTACAACTCCACCGGGGTGGTCGCGATCAAGGACGGCGAGGTGGTCGCCGGCGACGTGGACCGGGTGATCGATGCCGCGCGCGCCATCGCCATCCCGGCCGATCAGCGCATCCTCCACGTCCTGCCGCAGGAATACATCATCGACGAGCAGGAGGGCATCCGCGAGCCGATCGGCATGTCCGGGGTGCGCCTTGAGGCCAAGGTGCACCTGGTCACCGGCGCAGTCTCGGCTGCGCAGAACATCGTCAAGTGCGTGGAGCGCTGCGGACTGCGGGTGGACGACATCATCCTCGAGCAGCTCGCCTCGAGCTACTCGGTCCTCAGCGAGGACGAGAAGGACCTCGGCGTGTGTCTGGTGGATGTCGGCGGTGGCACCACGGACATCGCGGTGTTCGCCCACGGCGCGATCATGCACACCGCGGTGATCCCGATCGCCGGCGATCAGGTCACCAACGATATCGCGGTCGCGCTACGCACCCCGACCCAGTACGCCGAAGAACTCAAGATCAAGTACGCCTGCGCTCTGCGCTCGCTGGCCGATCCGAGCGAGAGCATCGAGGTGCCCGGTGTGGGCGATCGCGCCGCGCGCCGACTGTCGCGCCAGACGCTCGCCTCCGTGGTCGAGCCGCGCTACGAAGAATTGTTGCAGCTGGTGCAGGCGGAACTGCGCCGCAGCGGCACCGAAGAAATGATTGCCGCCGGGGTGGTGCTCACTGGCGGTTCGTCTCGAATGGAAGGTGTGGTGGACCTCGCCGAAGAGGTCTTTCACATGCCCGTACGCCTGGGGGTGCCGCAACGCGTCACCGGGCTCCTGGATGTTGTTAAGAATCCGATCCACGCGACGGGGGTGGGGCTGTTGCTCTACGCCCGCGAGTCGCGTGCGGAGCAGGAGGCCCGGCCCGTGAGCAGCGGGTTCCAGGGCGTATGGGCGCGCATGAAGCGCTGGTTTTCCGGACAGTTCTGATGATCGGGGCCCCGGAAGTTTAGGAGGCCGGACCGCTCTCCGGCCATGACGCAGGTAAACAGAAGTTTATGTACTACACACGCAACGAGAGGACGCAATCATGACGTTCGAACTGATGGACACCTATAGCCAGAACGCGACGATCAAGGTCGTCGGCGTTGGTGGTGGCGGCGGCAACGCCGTGCAGCACATGGTCAACTCGCAGCTGGAAGGCGTCGATTTCATCTGTGCCAACACCGATGCCCAGGCCCTGAAGAGCCTGGACGCCAAGACGCTGCTGCAACTGGGCGGCGACATCACCAAGGGCCTGGGGGCCGGGGCGGATCCGTCGGTCGGTCGCGAGGCTGCACTGGAGGACCGTGAGCGCATCCAGGATCTGTTGCAGGGGGCCGACATGGTCTTCATTACCGCCGGCATGGGCGGTGGTACGGGTACCGGCGCCGCGCCGGTGGTCGCGCAGATCGCCAAGGAGATGAACATCCTGACGGTCGCGGTGGTCACCAAGCCGTTCCCGTTCGAGGGCAAGCGCCGCATGCAGGTTGCGATGTCCGGGATCAAGGCGCTGACCGAACAGGTCGATTCCCTGATTACCATCCCCAACGAGAAGCTGCTGACGGTGCTGGGCAAGAACACCACGCTGCTGGATGCCTTCAAGGCTGCCAACGACGTGCTGTTCGGCGCGGTGCAGGGCATCGCCGAGCTGATCACCCGTCCGGGTCTGATCAACGTCGACTTTGCCGACGTGCGCAACGTGATGCGCGAGATGGGCATGGCGATGATGGGCACCGGCACCGGCACCGGCGAGGATCGTGCGCGCGAGGCCGCCGAGGCGGCGATCGCCAGCCCGTTGCTGGAGGACATCGACATCTCCGGTGCCCGTGGCATCCTGGTGAACGTGACCGGTGGCATGGATGTCGGGATCGGCGAGTTCGAGGAGGTCGGCGAGGCGGTGAAGGCCCTGGCCTCGGAGGATGCCAATGTCGTTGTCGGGACGGTCATCGACCCCGAGATGACCGACGAGCTGCGGGTGACCCTGGTGGCTACGGGGCTTGGCGCGCCCGCGACGCAGTCCGAACGGCCGCAGGTACGAGTGGTCGATGCCCAGCCGAAGAGGGCCGTCGGCTCCGATGTCGAAGTCGACCTCGACCAGCCGACCGTCAAGCGACGCGGCGGTGA
This sequence comes from Thioalkalivibrio sp. ALM2T, assembly GCF_000381505.1. NCBI lineage: Bacteria > Pseudomonadati > Pseudomonadota > Gammaproteobacteria > Chromatiales > Ectothiorhodospiraceae > Thioalkalivibrio > Thioalkalivibrio sp. ALM2T. The sequence goes on along the minus strand of NZ_KB906572.1, from coordinate 14,358 downwards.
CAACCTGGCGGTCGACTACAATCAGCAGCAAGGCATTGATGTGCTGGATATTCCGGCCTTCCTGCGTAAACAAGCCGACTGAGAGCGGCCGTACATGCAGGGCGAGCGGAATCCTGCAATAATGCGGTAATCGTTGTGTGCATAGGGAGCCCGGGAGGGCCCGGGCTCCCCTTATGCGCTCTCCTGGAAGAGAGAGGCTCAATTCGTTGATCAGGCAAAGAACGCTCAAGAACAGCATTCGGGCGACCGGAGTGGGACTGCATACCGGAGAAAAGGTGGTGCTGACCCTGCGTCCGGCTCCGGTGAATACCGGGATTGTGTTCCATCGCTGCGATCTTGATCCGTCCGTGGAGATTCGCGCCTGTGCCGACAATGTCGGCGACACGCGACTGTCCACCACGCTGGTCAATGGAGACGTCCGGGTTTCGACCGTGGAGCATTTGCTCTCGGCCATTGCCGGATTGGGAATCGACAACCTGCATGTCGATGTGAGCGCCGCCGAGGTGCCCATCATGGACGGCAGTGCCGGTCCCTTCGTGTTTCTGCTGCAGTCCGCCGGGCTGAAGGAGCAGGATGCGCCCAAGGAATTCATTCGGGTCAAGCGCAGCGTGGAAGTCCGCGAGGACGACAAGTGGGTGCGCTTTGATCCTTACGAGGGGTTCAAGGTCGGTTTCTGTATCGATTTCGAACACCCGATGTTTACCGACGGAAGCCAGCGCGCAGAGCTGGACTTCTCGTCCACCTCCTTCGTGAAGGAGGTCTCGCGTGCCCGGACCTTCGGGTTCATGCGCGACATCGAGGCCCTGCGGGCGAACCAGCTGGCGCTGGGCGGCAGCCTGGACAACGCGGTGGTCCTCGATGACTACAAGATCCTCAACGAAAACGGGCTGCGCTACGACAACGAGTTGGTCAAGCACAAGATCCTCGACGTGGTCGGGGACCTGTACCTGCTCGGTCACAGCCTGATCGGCGCGTTCACCGGCCACAAGTCCGGGCATGCGCTGAACAACCAGCTGATCCGTCAGCTCCTGGCCGACGAGACCGCCTGGGAGAAGGTGACCTTCGAGGACCCGAGCGAACGCCTGCCGATCTCCTTCGGTCAGCTGGCGCCCACTCCAGCGGGCTGACCTCACCCTGGAACCGTGTTCCAGGGTGAGGTCAGTCGGGCTTCGGTGACGGCCTGGCCGCCCGGGCGAGGCGTTCGAGGGCGCCGGCCAGCCCGGGGTCCTGGATGCTGCTGGCGGTATCGGCCAGGATGCGGCGGGCCGCATCCGGGATCTCGCGGCGCTCCAGTCGCGTGGTGGGCTGGGGGGGGCGTGGGGTGTTGGTCAGTCGGATACGTATCTGTTCGATGCCCTCGAAGCCCGCGGCACGCAGGGTCTTGAGCAGTTCGCGCTGCTGGAAGCGCAGTTCGGTGGCCAGCCCGCGGTTCGCGCAGATTGCGACCAGGGTGTCCTCGCGCAGGGTGAACGCCAGTCGGCCAGCCTGCAGGGGGTTGCCGACGAGTCCCTCGAGGGCGCGTTCCACGCCGCGGTCGCGGCTGGAGTGCGCGGAAAAGTCGCGGGCGATGAAGCGGGTAATCCGCTGCGGCGTCATCGAGGGACTCCGGCAGTCCGCGGCGGAAGGAACGAGAGGAATCGCATGCAGCTGATCGTACTACGTCCGGATGGTCTTTGTGCACGTCTTCCGTTGTGGGGCGTGGCGCTGGCGGGCACCCTGCTCGCGCTGCTGGTGATGGCGGCGGTTGTGACCGCCTACCTGGCGGGGCAAAGCCAGCGCGAGGTGGTCAGGATCCCGGTCGCCAACACGCTGGATCCAATCGTGGTGGAGACGGCCGAACGCGAGGCAGCACGTGAAGGTTTGAGCTACCTGGTGGACCGTGTGGTCGCGCTGGAACGCCAGCTGACGCGGGTGGATCTGCGCCTCCGCTCGGTTGGCGACTCCCTGGGGCTGGACGTGGCCGCGCTGGAGCCGGAAGTTGGCGGCCAGGGCGGCCCGCTGCTGGACGGACCGGGTTCTCCGCTGGAGATCCATGACCGCTTGCTGGCGCTGGAGCACCTGCTGGGTCGTCGCAGCGCCGCCGTGGAGACGGTAGGTTCCGAGCTACGCCAGGAGGCTGCTCGCGAAGCCCTGTCCCCGCAGTTTCGTCCGGTGGAGGATGACGCCTGGATTAGCTCGGCGTTTGGTTATCGCGAAGACCCGTTCACCGGGAACCGCCGCTTCCACTCGGGGATGGATTTCGCCGGGCGGCCCGGCTCGGACATCCGCGCCGCGGGCGGCGGCCTGGTCGTATTCGCGGGCCGCCGGAGCAGCTACGGCAAGCTCGTCGAGATCGCGCACGGCGGCGGTTTGAATACGCGCTACGCCCACAACGCGGAAATCCTGGTTGAGCCCGGGCAGCGCGTGGAGGCTGGCGAGGTGATCGCGAAGATGGGGCGCACCGGTCGCGCGACCGATACCCACCTGCACTACGAAGTGGTCGACGCCGGGCAGGCCCTGAATCCCTATCATTTTCTCCAGGATCGGGACTGACCGTCCGCGGTCCTTCCCGGCCCCGCTGGGGCATGACCGGCTGCGCGTCTCTTGGCCACAGCGTTTCCCTGACGGATCGTTTATCCTAGCCGGGTTTCAGCCAACCCTTTCGGATCCCCATGGTCAAGCAGCTCGTACAGAAGATTTTCGGTAGTCGCAACGATCGCATCCTCAAGCGCTACACCCGCGCGGTCGAGCGCATCAATGCCCTGGCCGACTCCACCGAGGCGTTGTCGCAGGACGAGCTGCGTCACAAGACACAGGAATTCCAGCGCCGCCTGGGCGAGGGCGAGAATCTGGAGAAGCTCCTGCCGGAGGCCTTCGCGGTCTGTCGTGCGATGAGTGCCCAGGTCCTTGGGCTGCGCCACTTCGACGTCCAGTTGATCGGCGGTATGGTTCTCAACGACGGTCGCATCGCCGAGATGCGCACGGGTGAGGGCAAGACCCTGGTCGCGACCCTGCCTGCCTATCTCAATGCATTGACCGGCGACGGCGTGCATGTGGTGACGGTGAACGACTACCTGGCCCGCCGCGATGCGGCCTGGATGGGGCGGCTCTACCACGCATTGGGTCTGACGGTCGGCGTGGTGAATAGCTCCGGTGGTCTGGGGGTGGATTCCGCCTCCTATCTCTTTGACCCGGAGTACCACGCAGAAGAAGGCGGGTTCGATCAGATGCGTCCGGCGACCCGGCGCGAGGCCTATGCCGCCGATATTACCTACGGCACGAACAACGAGTTCGGCTTCGACTATCTGCGCGACAACATGGCCTTCTCGGCCGATCAGCGCGTGCAGCGCGCACTCAACTTTGCGGTGGTCGACGAGGTCGACTCCATCCTCATCGACGAGGCGCGGACCCCGCTGATCATCTCCGGCCCCAGCGGCGACAGCTCCGAGCTCTACGAGCGGCTGAACACCATCCCGGCCCAGCTGACCCGTCAGGAAGACGAGGAGAGCGAGGGTGACTACTTCGTCGACGAGAAGGCCAAGCAGGTCTTCCTCAGCGAGGAGGGTCACGAGAAGGCCGAGGAACTCCTGCGCCAGGCCGGCTTGCTGGAGGAGTACCAGACCCTGTACGACTCTGCGAGCATCGCGGTACTGCATCACCTGAATGCGGCCCTGCGTGCGCACGCGCTCTTCCACCGCGACGTCGACTACCTGGTGCGCGACAACAAGGTCCAGATCATCGACGAGTTTACCGGCCGCATCATGGGTGGTCGGCGCTGGTCGGAGGGGCTGCACCAGGCGATCGAGGCCAAGGAAGGGGTTCCGATCCAGCGCGAGAATCAGACGCTGGCATCGATCACCTTCCAGAACTATTTCCGCCTGTACGAGAAGCTTGCAGGCATGACCGGTACGGCCGATACCGAGGCCTACGAGTTCCAGACCATCTATGGCCTGGAAGTGGTCGTGATCCCCGGCAACAAGCCGCTGGTGCGCGACGATATGCAGGACCTGGTCTTCCTGACCCAGGAGGAGAAGTACACCGCCATCATCAAGGAAATCCAGTGGTGCGTGGATCGCGGTCAACCGGTCCTGGTGGGGACGGCCTCGGTGGAGAGTTCCGAGCGGCTGGCTGAAGCGCTGAAGAAGACCGGGATCTCGTTCGAGGTGCTGAACGCAAAGCAGCACGAGCGCGAGGCCGCGATCATCGCCCAGGCGGGTCGCCCGAAGGCGGTGACGCTGGCAACCAACATGGCCGGCCGTGGTACCGATATCGTGCTGGGGGGGGCGCTGGATGCCGAACTGGCCGAAGTCGACCCGGACGAAAGCGCCCAGCAGGAGGCAATCCGGGCCGACTGGCAGGCCCGTCATGACGCGGTGATCGAGGCTGGTGGTCTGCACATCATTGGCTCCGAGCGCCATGAGTCGCGACGGATCGACAACCAGTTGCGCGGGCGCTCCGGCCGCCAGGGTGACGCGGGCTCCAGCCGCTTCTTCCTGTCGCTGGAAGACAACCTCATGCGGGTGTTTGCATCCGAGCGTGTGCGCAGCCTGATGCAACGCCTGGGCATGAAGGAGGGCGAGGCGATCGAGAACGCCTGGGTCTCGCGCGCCATCGAGAACGCGCAGCGCAAGGTCGAGGCGCATAACTTCGATATCCGCAAGCAGCTGCTGGAATACGACGACGTCGCCAATGATCAGCGCCGGGTGATCTACGACCAGCGTGCCGAATTGTTGACCACCGAGGACATCAGCGAAACCATCGACACCTTGGTGGAGGATGTGGTCAACGCCCTGATCAACCCGTACATGCCGCCGGGATCGATCGAGGACGAATGGGACATCCAGGGCCTGCAGCAGGCCCTGAACGGCGAGTTCGGGCTCGACCTCCCGGTCCAGCAGTGGCTGGACGACGAGGACGACCTGCACGAGGAGCCGCTGCGCGAGCGGATCATCGGGCATGCCCGCGCGCTGCTGACCCGGAAGCGCGAGCAGCTGGGTGACGAGACCATGAACCGCCTGCAGCGCGACGTGATGCTGCAGGTCCTCGACAGCCAGTGGAAGGAACATCTGGCGGCGATGGACTATCTGCGCCAGGGTATTGGGCTGCGTGGCTACGCCCAGCGCAACCCGAAGCAGGAGTACAAGAAGGAAGCCTTCGCGATGTTCCAGTCCCTGCTGGAACGCATCAAGCACGACGTGGTGAAGTTCCTGCTGCGCATGCAATTGCGTTCACCGGAGGAGGTCGAGGCATTGCAGCCGAAGAAGGCGGCCCCCGCCGAGGATGATCTGCAGTTCCAGCACCAGAACCCCGACAGCCCCCTGAAGGCTGGGGCCGAAGGCGACGCCGAGCCGCGCGAACCGGTTGCGAGCGGCGAGGCCCCCTACCGACGCGACGAGCCCAAGCTGGGCCGCAACGAGCCCTGCTGGTGTGGCTCGGGCAAGAAGTTCAAGCACTGCCACGGCAAGCTGTAGGGAGACACTGAGCCCATGGCCGTAGGACTGACCGCCCCGGAGGCGCTGCAGCCGGTACCGGGGATTCGCGTGGCCGCGGTCGCGGCGGGGATTCGCTATCCCGGGCGCGACGATCTCGTGTTGATCGATGCCGGCCCCGATGCGACCGTTGCGGCGCTTTATACCAACAATGCCTTTCGCGCCGCGCCGGTCGTGGTTGCCGCGGAGCACCAGGCGGCGGGCGGGGCACGCTGGCTGCTGATCAACGCCGGTAATGCCAATGCCGGGACCGGCGAGCCCGGGCTCGCCGCCGCGCGCGCCTGCTGCGGGGCCTTGGCCGCGGTTACGGGCGGCCCGGCGGAGGCAGTCTTGCCATTTTCCACCGGGGTGATTGGCGAGCCGCTGCCGGTGGAACGTATCATCGCGGCGCTGCCCGTGCTGCACGCAGGCCTGGCGCCCAATGCCTGGATGCAGGCGGGACGCGCGATCATGACCACTGATACCGTGCTCAAGGGTGTCAGCCGTCGGGTCGCACTGTCGCAGGGCGAGGTGACACTGACCGGTATCGCCAAGGGTTCGGGGATGATCCACCCCGACATGGCGACCATGCTGGCGTTTATCGGGACCGACCTTGCCATCGAGGCGCAGGCGCTGGACGGTCTGCTGCGCGAGGCCAATCGCGACAGCTTCAACGCGATCACCGTGGACGGGGATACCTCCACAAACGACGCCGTGGTGGTGATGGCCAGTGGCGCGAGTGGGGCGGGGCTCGTCACAGCGGACGACCGGGTCGCCTTTGCCGCGGCTCTGGACGCGGTCTGCCTGGAGCTGGCCCAGGCGATCGTCCGGGATGGCGAGGGTGCCACCAAGTTCGTGACCGTCGAGGTGGTGGGTGCGCGGTCGCGTGAGGAGGCGGCGCAGGTCGCCGAGACCGTCGCGCTGTCCCCGCTGGTCAAGACTGCGCTGTTCGCCTCTGATCCCAATTGGGGCCGCATCCTCGCCGCCGTGGGGCGCGCCGGAGTGCCGGATCTGGAGATCGAGCGCGTGGCGATCCGTGTGAATGACGTCCAGATTGTCCGTGACGGCGGGCGTGCCCCGGAATACGCCGAGGCCGACGGCCAGCGTGCCTTCGACGCCGAGGAGATCCACATCCGGATCGACCTCGGCCGGGGTGACGCACGGACGCGCAAGTACACCTGCGACTTCTCCCACGAGTACGTGCGCATCAATGCCGAATACCGGTCCTGAGCCGGCGCTTTCCCCTCCGGTCGAGGTCGCGATCGGACTGATCCGCGACAACCAGGGTCGCGTGCTGGTTACGCGTCGCAGGGACGCGCAACACCTGGCCGGGCTGTGGGAGTTTCCCGGGGGCAAGGTCGAGAGCGGTGAATCCCCCGCGGTGGCTCTGCAGCGTGAACTCGACGAGGAGCTTGGCGTCGGCGTCGATTCGGCGGTGCAGTGTCTGACGATCGAGCACGACTATGGGGAGCGCGCGGTTCGTCTGCATGTGTTCCGCGTCACGGCCTGGTCGGGTGCGCCCCGTGGCCGCGAGGCCCAGCCTATGGAGTGGCGTGCCCCGGTGGACCTGGACCCCGCGGATTTCCCGGCGGCGAATCGCGCGATGCTCAACGTCTTGCGCCTGCCCGAGCGTTATCTGATCACACCGTCACCGGACGACGCCACGCAGGCCGCTGCCATCGCCGGCCGAGTAACCCAGGCTCTGCGTGCGGGCCAGGCTGACATGGTTCAGGTGCGTGCGCCGGCCCTGGGCCGGGTCGACTATTGCGACTTTCTCGCGGCGATCACAGGGCCCGCCGATGCCCTGGGCATCCCGGTCCTGGCGAATGCGCCACCGGATTGGCTGGCGGATTTTGCGCGGGTGGGGCTGCATCTGCCCGAGCGGCGTTGGCGCGAGCTGGATGCGCGTCCGGCGTCCGGTGGCTGGGTGGCCGCCTCGGTACACGACCGCGCCGGTCTCGAGCGGGCGGCGGCCCTGGGGTTGGACTTCGTGGTGCTGGGGCCGGTGCAGGCGACCGCGACGCATCCCGGTGCCGAGGCGCTGGGCTGGGGGCATTTCGCGGACTGGGTGCGGGGTGCGGCGCTGCCGGTCTATGCGCTCGGCGGGATGTCTGCCGTCAGCCTGCCCCGGGCGCGGGCGGCCGGGGCGCAGGGTATTGCGGCCATTCGGGGCTTGCTGGGCTGAATCCGGGCCTCCCAGGCGCTGGTTCAGATCGCGCAGCAGCAGAGCCGGAACGGCACGTCGACATGGGCCGGTGCGGGGCGTTCGCGGAAATCGCCGGGGGCGAAGAAACGCACAGTGAAGCGTTGGCGCCCGCCGCTGATTTCCGGGTAGACCCCCAGAGTGGGGTCTACCGTCACCCGGATCAGTTGCCACGCGTGGGCGGTATCGAGATTGCGCTCGAAGTACCCGTCCTCGGCCGTCACCGGCTCCGCGTTGCCCGAGTGGCGCATGTAGCGCAGTACCTGGGCGGTCGCCTCGGCCACGGTGTTCAGCGGTTGGAACCATTCCAGCAGAAGCTCGGTGCGCGCCTGATTCGGCTGGGCCAGCCAGTAGTGGTAGATCGGCAGGTCGAAGTCGAAGGCCCCGCCGGGCAGGGCCATGCGCTGGCGCACGCTGGAGAAAAACTCGCTGCCCCGCACGCGGTGATCGAGCGCGCCGGCCTGTTCCTCCAGGGCATCGTGCAACCGCTTCTGTGCATCCATGGTCTCGCGAAAGCGATCGGCATCGATACCCGGCTGGTTGGCCAATCGGGTCAGGTTGACCGTCTGGCGCTCGATCTCGCCCATCAGTTCGCGCTTGATGTCTACCCGGGTGACCAGGGCATAGATGTCCACCAGCGAGACCAGGGCCTCGTGATGATCGAAGGCCCGCCCGGACTCCAGTGCATCCCCGAAGCGTGCGTTCAGGGCCTCCAGCCGCAGCAGGAGGCGTACACGTTCATGCAGCGGTTGTTCAAAGGTCAGGGATTGGCTCACGACGGACCCGTTGGGCAGGAGGACTGGAGGCGCATGCTGGTCCAGGAACTTCCGCAGTATCAGCTATTCGGGGGGCGGTTTTCCACCCGCGAGCGGATGGTGGTGGCCAGCTCGCGCAGGGCAGTGTCGCGTTCTGCTACCTGGTTCGCCAGTTCGGCATCCGACGTCTGTTCGGTATTGAGGATCTCGCTGTCCCCCCGTCGGCGGCGCTCGTCCGGGTTCATCTGGACCTCGAGGATGGCCTCTACCTCGGCACTGCTGCGGCCATCCCGCTGGGTTACACGTGCGATCTGTTCGCCGGGCTCGCAATGGACCACGATGACGTGATCGAAACGCGCCTCCCAGCCGGCCTCGAACAGCAGGGGCACCACGATCACGGCATAGGGTGTGGTCTCTGGTAGCGCGGCGAGGCGTTGTTCGATAGCGGCCTCCACCGCCGGGTGAACCAGTGCCTCCAGGGCCTGGCGTTCGGCCGGGTCGGCAAAGATCCGGCTGCGCAAGGCGCCGCGGTCCAGGTGGCCGCGGGCATCGAGTATGCCGGGGCCAAAGCGGTCCACGATGGCCGCGTAGAGATCGTGTCCCGGTGTCTGGAGTTCGCGGTTCAGGGTGTCGGCATCCAGTACCGGTGCCCCGAGGCTGGCGAAGAGCCCTGCAACGCGACTCTTGCCGCAGCCGATCCCCCCGGTGAGTCCGACTCGCAGCATGACGTTCGCCTAAAACCCTTGCGGGAAGTAGAGGGCCAGCAGCTCGTCGCCCCAGATCAGCGCGAGCCATCCGGCGGCGGCGAGATAGGGTCCGAACGGGATCGGGATGTTGCGATCGCGCCCGCGCAGCAGGATCAGGGCGATCCCGACCACCGCGCCGACCAGTGAGGCCAGAAGCAGGATGACCGGCAGCGCCTGCCAGCCGAGCCACGCGCCCAGGGCCGCCAGCAGTTTGAAGTCACCGAAGCCCATGCCCTCCTTGCCGGTCAGCAGGCGGAAGCCGTGGAAGATCAGCCACAAGGTCAGGTAACCGGCCGCAGCACCGATCACGGCGGATTGCAGGTCGGTGAAGGTACCGGGGATGTTGACCAGCAGCCCGAGCCACAAAAGCGGCAGGGTGAGCTGATCGGGGAGTAGCGTCGTACGGGCATCGATCCCGGAGGCGGCGATCAGTACGGCCGTGAAGACCAGCGCCAGCAGCCCGGCGCTACCGGGGCCCAGGTGCCAGACCGTTACCACGAAGAGCAGCGCGGTGAGTGCCTCCACTGCGGGATATTGCCAGCTGATGCGGGTGCCACATCCGGGGCAGCGACCGCGCAGGAACAGGAAGCTGAGAATGGGCACGTTTTCCAGCGCCCGGATCGGGCGCTGGCATTGCGGGCAGCGCGAGCGCGGGCGGATCAGGTCGAAGTGCTCGCGCTCGTCGTTCGGCGCGTGCTCGAGGATCGCGCGGGCCTCGGTCTCCCACTCGCGTTCCAGCATCACCGGGAGGCGCGCGATCACCACGTTCAGGAAGCTGCCGATCAGCAGCCCGAACACCCCGGCAACCGGCAGTGCCCAGCCGCCCAGTTGGGCTCCGATCTCGGCCAGCATCCCCTAGATCACCTGACCCATCTGGAAGATGGGCAGGTACATGGCGATGACCAGGCCGCCGACCAGCACGCCGAGGACCACCATGATCAGCGGTTCCAGCAGGCTGGACAGGCTGTCCACGGCGTTGTCGACCTCTTCCTCGTAGAAATCCGCGACTTTCGACAGCATCGAATCCAGCGAGCCGGATTCCTCGCCAATCGCGACCATCTGCACCACCATGTTGGGGAACACGGCGGTATTGCGCATGGACCACTGCAATTGGCCGCCGGCCTCGGTCTCGTCGCGCATGCGCAGGGTGGCTTCTCGGTAGACGGCGTTGCCGGTGGCGCCGGAGACCGAGGTCAGGGCATCCACCAGCGGGACCCCGGCGGAGAACATGGTCGACAGCGTTCGCGCAAAGCGGGCGATGGCGGCCTTGCGCAGGATCGGGCCGAAAGCCGGAGCCTTGAGGACCATGATATCGAGGAAACGGGCGAAGCGTGGCAGCCGCCGCCGGGCCTGAACGAAGACGAACCCGATGGCGACCATGACCCCGAGGATGGCCCACCACCAGCTCTGGGTGAACTCCGAGAGGTCGACCACCATGCGGGTGAATACCGGGAGGTCGGCACCGAAGCCGGTAAACAGGGCCTCGAACTGCGGGACCACGTAGATCAGCAGGATCGCGGTCACCACGATGGCGACCACGACCACCGCGGCCGGATAAAACAGGGCCTTCTTGATCTTGCCCTTCAGGGCCTCGGTCTTTTCCTTGTAGGTGGCGACCTTGTCCAGCAGGGTCTCGAGTGTCCCCGCCTGCTCGCCGGCCTCGACCAGATTGGTGACCAGGTCGTCGAAATGTCTCGGGTGCTTGGACAGGGCCTGGGCAAACGTCTCGCCGCCCTCGACGTCTGCCTTCAGCTTCAGGACCAGGTCGCGCATCGCGGGCTTTTCGTTCCCGCGGCCGACGATCTCGAAGGCCTGCACGAGGGGCACGCCGGACTCCAGCATCGTGGTCATCTGGCGCAGGAAGTAGGCGATGTCCGCAGGGACGACCTTCTTTTTTCCGCCGGAGAGAAGCGACTTTGGCTTCTTGCGGATCTTGATGACGTTGATGCCGTTCTTGCGCAGCTCGGCACGGGCCGTGGCCTCGTTGTCGGCCGGAGTCTCGCCCTTGATCCGGGCGCCGTTCTTGTTCAGTCCTTCCCAGGTGTAGATCGTCCCGGAGTCGGCCATCCCCCTGTCCCCCTGTAGCTGGTGACCCGTGCCGGTTGCGGCACTAGTCCTTGGTCACGCGATTGACTTCCTCGAGGCTGGTCAGCCCCGCCATTACTTTCACGAGGCCGGCGCGTCGCAGGTCCTCGATGCCTTCCTTTTCCGCTTGTTCCGCGAGCTGCATGGAGTTGTAGCCCTCCAGGATGCCGCGCTGCATGTCGTCGCTGATGGGCATGACCTGGTAGATCCCCAGCCGGCCCTTGTAGCCGTTGGTGCACTGGTCGCAGCCCACCGCACGGTAGGAGGTGACCCCGGCCTGGATGTCGGCGTCGCTAAAGCCTTCCTTGCGCAGCGCCTCTTCCGGGAGCTTTTCCGGTTCCTTGCAATTCGGGCACAACCGCCGCGCCAGCCGCTGGGCAATGATCAGCAGGATCGAGGAGGCGATGTTGTACGGTGGCACGCCCATGTTGGCCAGCCGTGTGAGCGTCTGCGGGGCGTCGTTGGTATGCAGCGTGGAAAGCACAAGGTGACCGGTCTGGGCCGCCTTGATGGAGATCTCGGCGGTTTCCAGGTCGCGGATTTCCCCGACCATGATCACGTCCGGGTCCTGGCGCAGGAACGCGCGCAGCGCGCTGGCAAAGGTTAGACCCACCTTCGGGTTGATGTTGACCTGGTTGACCCCGGGCATGTTGATTTCCGACGGGTCTTCCGCAGTGGAGATGTTGCGGTCGGCGGTGTTCAGGATGCCGAGCCCGGTGTACAGCGACACGGTCTTCCCCGACCCGGTGGGGCCGGTGACCAGGATCATGCCGTAGGGGCGACTGAGCGCCTTGAGGTAGGCTTCTTTCTGATGTTCCTCGTACCCCAGCTGATCGATGCCCATCGCCGCGCTGCTGGGATCGAGGATACGCATCACGATCTTCTCGCCGTAAAGCGTCGGCAGGGACGAGACACGGAAATCGATCGCGCGTGTGCGCGACAGCTTCAGCTTGATGCGCCCGTCCTGCGGCACGCGGCGTTCGGCGATGTCCATGCGCGACATCACCTTGACGCGCGCAGTGATGCGCGGCGCCAGGGAATTGGGTGGGTGGGCGACCTCGTGCAGCACGCCGTCAATGCGGAAGCGCACGCGGAAGTCCTTCTCGAAGGGCTCGAGGTGGATATCCGACGCCTTGCGATTGATGGCGTCCATCAGGACCTTGTTGACGAAACGCACCACCGGGGCGTCATCCGCGCCCTCGGCGGTGTCGGAGGACTCCTTGTCATCCTCCCCGCCGGATTCGATGGCCAGCCCGTCGAGGCCGTCGTCGCCAAGGTCGTCCATCAGCGACGAGGTGGCACTCAGGGCCGTGTCGATCAGGCGGTCGAGCTTGTGTGGCTCGACCAGGACGGCCTCGACGGGCATGCCGGTGGCGAACTTGAACTCGTCGGTGGCGCCGAGGTTGGTCGGGTCGGACACGCCAATGTAGAGGCGATTGCCGCGTGCCATCAGTGGCAGGGCATGGTGCTTCTGGATCAGCTTCTCGTTGAGGTGATCCTTGGGCAGCAGTTCCGCATCGAAGCTCCCCAGGTCGAATACCGGGAGTCCGAACTCCTCGGCGGCAGCCTCGACCAGGCGAGCTTCCGCCACCTGTCCCTTGCTGGCAAGCAGGGTCATCAGCGGCGTCTGCTGGGACTGGGCTTCCTCGACCAGCTGGGAGGCGATGTCCTCCGCGATCAGGCCGGCCTCGACCAGGCGCTTCGCCAGCCCGGGTAGCCGCGGTGCCGTAGTGGTATTCGCCATGGGCCTCTGCGTATACAAACCTAGTGATGGGCCACACTGTACGTGCGTCCGCGGCGGAAGGGAAACGCGCTGCCAGGCAGCCGAGAGCCCCTTGCTGAGCTCCGATCATAGGAATCAACCCTGCAAATGACAAGGCTGTGGTTCGCCCCCTCGAGGGGTAATTCAGCGGGTGCTTGACGCTGTGCTTCGCGCTGGTTCAGAATACGCGGCTTGATCGAGGAGGGATACCCAAGCGGTCAACGGGGGCAGACTGTAAATCTGCTGGCTCAGCCTTCGGAGGTTCGAATCCTCCTCCCTCCACCATCGGGTTTTTCAAGCCAGCGGCCAGAAGCGGACGGTGGTGCGGCAAGCCAGGGTTCTGCGGGTGTAGTTCAATGGTAGAACCTCAGCCTTCCAAGCTGATGATGTGGGTTCGATCCCCATCACCCGCTCCAGATTTGGCCCGCACGATGTCGGGCGAGGCCCTGGCGGTAGTTCGGCTCATGTAGCTCAGTCGGTAGAGCACTTCCTTGGTAAGGAAGAGGTCACCGGTTCGAATCCGGTCATGAGCTCCATATTAATGTCAGCGTACAACCTGCGTCGCTGTTGAGTTTTAGCGTCACGATCCGGGGAAGCGAGAGATGTCCAAGGAAAAGTTCGAGCGTAAGAAGCCGCATGTGAATGTGGGTACGATTGGTCATGTGGACCATGGGAAAACGACGCTGACGGCGGCGATGACGGCGGTGCTGGGCAAGAAGTACGGTAGTGAAGCCCGTGCATTTGACCAGATCGACAACGCGCCGGAAGAGAAGGCCCGCGGTATTACGATTGCGACCGCGCACGTCGAGTACGAATCCGACCTTCGTCACTATGCGCACGTCGATTGCCCCGGTCACGCGGACTACGTGAAGAACATGATCACGGGTGCGGCGCAGATGGATGGTGCGATCCTGGTGGTGTCGGCGGCCGATGGCCCGATGCCGCAGACCCGCGAGCACATCCTGCTGGCGCGTCAGGTCGGTGTTCCGTACATCGTGGTGTTCCTGAACAAGGCCGACATGGTCGATGATCCGGAGCTGCTGGAGCTGGTCGAGATGGAAGTGCGCGACCTGCTGTCCTCGTACGACTTCCCGGGTGACGACACCCCGGTCATTACCGGTTCCGCGCTGAAGGCGCTGGAAGGTGACGAGAGCGAAGTAGGCGCCCCGGCGATCTACAAGCTGGTTGAGGCGATGGACACCTGGATTCCGGAGCCGGAACGTGCCGTGGACGGCGCGTACCTGATGCCGGTGGAAGACGTGTTCTCGATCTCCGGTCGCGGCACCGTGGTGACCGGCCGTATCGAACGCGGCGTGGTGAAGGTGGGCGAAGAGATCGAGATCGTCGGCATTCGCGACAC
>NZ_KB906571.1:0-42897 GCF_000381505.1 Thioalkalivibrio sp. ALM2T | reverse complement strand
TTGGGCTTGACCTTGCCCGCCTCCAGATCCCGGACCCACATGCAGTCGAGCTTGTTCTTGCTCACATCAATGCCAATATGCGCCATCTCGTCCTCTCGCCTTGTCCGTACAGCCTCACCCGTCCCTCACGGGGGGCATTGGATACCGTTCAAACTTCGAGATGAAAAAGGACTCGGGGGCCCATCTACGAAACAGGTTCGTGACCTCAGGATGCGTTCGGGTTACCCCGAGCCCGGTACGGTTCATGGTAGCGATCCGTGAACCGCAAGACACAAGGATGCGTAGAGCGCAGCGAAACGCATCATGCATGGCCTTGGCAACGGGTGAACGATGCGTTTCGCTACGCTCTACGCATCCTACGTGAATACGGGGGCGTTGCGTGTCGTGCGCGGCGGTCAGGCGCGGGCGATCAGCTGCTGGATTACGTGCCCGGCGGCGGTCAGGCCGAAGATCGCGGGCAGGTAGGAGATGGTGCCGTTGACCGAGCGCGGGCGCCCGCCGTCGCCGACCGGCCGGTGCTCCGTGCCCTTGCGCGGCTGCTCGATGGAGAACACCACGGGGTAGTCGAGATGTGCGCCTAGGCGCCGCAGCCGTTTGCGCATCTGCCGCGCGAGCGGGCACACGCGGGTCTCGTTCAGCGGCCCTACGCGCACGGCCGTCGGGTCGATGCGCCCACCTGCGCCCATGCTCGAGATCACGGCCTGCCCACGGGCCTGGGCGGTCGCGACCAGCGCAGCCTTGCAGACAATGGAGTCGATCGCGTCCAGCACGAAGTCGGCATCCTCGGGGACCAGGTCGCCGATGGTGTCGGGCTGGAGGAAGTCCTGGCGAATGATGACCTCGATGCCGGGATCGATGTCGTGGATGCGGTTCGCCATGATCTCGGTCTTGGGTCGGTCCACGGTGGAGCGCAGCGCGACGAGCTGGCGGTTCAGGTTGGAGGCCCCGACCACGTCGTGATCGGCCAGGGTCATGCGTCCGACCCCGGCCCGCGCGATCGCCTCGGCCGCGTAGCTGCCCACACCGCCCAGTCCGGCGATGAAGACATGCCGATCGCGCAGGCGCGCGGTGACGTCATGCCCCAGCAGCAGATCCGTGCGTTCGGTATAGGGATTGTGCGGGGCGTCGGCGGGCGAGCTCATGCAGCGGAACCGGTCGGGAGCCGGAGGACCCGGCGTGCGTTTTGTGACGTGATTATAGCCATCTCGGCCGGATCCATGTCTCGCAGGGCCGCGAGCTGGCGGTTGACCTCGGCAGTCATGGCCGGTTCGTTGCGCTCGCCCTGGTGTCCGGCCAGCGGTTGGTCCGGGGCGTCCGTCTCCACCACCAGTGCCTCCAGCGGTGCCTCGCGCACCACGCGGTGCAGTTTCTTCGCGCGCTCGTAGGTCACGGGTCCGCCGATCCCGAGTGCAAAGCCGAGATCCGCCGCCTGCCGAGCCTGCTGCGGACTCCCGATGAAGGCATGCAGGATGCCGCTGATGCCGGGGTGCTGGCGCAGGCCCTTCAGGACCTCGTCGAGCGCGCGTCGGCTGTGGATGATCACCGGCAGCTCGCGTTCCCGGGCGATGGCCAGTTGCCGCGTATAGAACCGCCACTGGCGATCCCAGTCGAGCTCCTGGTGGTAGCCGTCCAGTCCGATCTCGCCGACGGCGACGGTCTCCGGGTGCGCGTCCAGCCAGGGCTCCAGCGCGTCGAGGTCGTCATCCGCATGGTCCTGCAGGAAGATTGGGTGCAGACCGTAGGCGACATGCAGACCATCGTAGTGCCGGTGCAGGGCGTCCAGATCCGGCCAGCGGGCACGCGTGACGCCGGGCAGGACCAGTTCCTGCACGCCGGCGGCGCGGGCCCGGTCCAGCACCGCCGGGCGGTCCGGATCGAACGCGTCGAGGTCCAGGTGGACGTGCGTATCGATCAGGTGCAACGGATCCGACCTAAGGACAAGGGTAGGTATAGCGGGCGTGGATCGCCTCGATGGCCTCCAGCACGGCGTCGGACAGGGTGATGTCGACGGTGGCGATGTTCTCGCGCAGCTGTTCCATGGTGGTCGCGCCGACCAGGTTGCTGGTCACGAACGGTTGCTGGTTGACGAAGACCAGTGCCAGCTGGGTTGGCGTCAGCCCGTGTTCGGCGGCGAGCCTGGCGTACTCGGCGGTGGCGGCCAGGCCGGATTCGTTGCTGTAGCGCTGG
Source organism: Thioalkalivibrio sp. ALM2T (assembly GCF_000381505.1). Taxonomy (NCBI): domain Bacteria; kingdom Pseudomonadati; phylum Pseudomonadota; class Gammaproteobacteria; order Chromatiales; family Ectothiorhodospiraceae; genus Thioalkalivibrio; species Thioalkalivibrio sp. ALM2T. Next base: position 40,710 of record NZ_KB906571.1, on the reverse strand, counting down.
AAGCGCTCGAACAGGGTCAGGCGGGCACCTGCCGGCTTGGCGCCATCCAGGTACTTGCCGGAGAGCATGCCGAAGGCCAGCGGCGAATAGGCCAGGAGGCCGGCGTCCTCGCGGATGGCCATCTCGGCCAGGCCCGCCTCGAAACTGCGGTTGAGCAGGTTGTAGGGGTTCTGGATGGAGACAATGCGCTCGGACAGGCCGCGGTCATGTGCGCGGATCCATTCCATGAAGCCCCACGGGGTCTCGTTGGAGATGCCGATGGTCCGCACCCGGCCGCTGTCGACCATGGCCTTCAGGGCGGCGGCGGTCTCCTCGATCGGCGTGGCGTTATCGTCGGGCTTGTGGCTGTAACCGAGCTGGCCGAAGAAGTTGGTCGCGCGCGCCGGCCAATGGACCTGGTAGAGGTCCAGATAGTCGGTCTGCAGCCGCTTGAGGCTGTCGCTCAGGGCCTGCTCGATGTGCTCGCGGTTCAGCTGGGGGCCGCCGCGCAGGTAGTCGATCATGCCGGGGCCGGCGACCTTGCTGGCCAGCACGACCTGGTCGCGATTCTGGCGCTGCGCCAGCCAGTTGCCAATGTAGGTCTCGGTCAGGCCCTGGGTGTCTTCGCGCGGCGGCACCGGGTACATTTCGGCGGCGTCGATGAAGTTCACGCCCTGCCCCAGCGCGTAGTCCAGCTGCTCGTGCGCCTCGCGCTCGGTGTTCTGCTCGCCCCAGGTCATGGTGCCCAGGCCGATCAGGCTGACTTCGATATCGGTACGTCCCAGCTTGCGGTACTGCATGCCTTCTCCCGGGGTGTGGTGGAGTGCGTTTCAGGTGAACAGGGTCAGGACCCCAGTGTAGCCGTACAGGCGGTTGGCGAAGATCTCGCCATTGGCGAAGAAGCCGACCAGGGGTACGTCCCCCAGCCCCTTTTGCACGATAGCCAACTCCGCGCCTTCCTGCCCGAACTGGTGGCGTCCGCGCCCGACACAGGAGACGTAGAGCGCCCCGCGAATACCGTTGGGTGCCTGGGCGCGCACCTGTTCCAGCATGCGTTCGAGGTCGTCGCGGGCGGCCTGGCCGTCGCGGCGCACGAACAGGATCTGCGACCCCGGTTCCAGCATCTCGCCGATCGCGAGGACCTCCTGATCCAGGTCTACCCCGATGATGTTGCGCACGCGATAGTCGCCGGTATCCGAGCCGGCGATGGGAAAGCCGACCAGGATGTAGCCCAGCGCGCGTTCCAGATCGCGCGACAGGACATCGCCGATGATGCCCTTGAATGCCGGCAGCGCCTGCTGCCCGTCCAGGCGCACGATGATGTTGCGCCAGGTCTCGGTCAGCTCGTGCTGGCCGGGCAGCGGTGTGCAGCCCTGGCTGTGGCGCGCGGCGATGGCGACATCGTCGCGCAGCGCCAGGCCGGTGATGCCCGAGGCGGAGACCCCGTCGGCGATCTGTACCACGCCCGGCTCGCCGGAGTTGACCCCCCCGGTGGCGAACCAGGCGGTCTGCTCGCCGATTTCGGTCAGTATGCCTTCCAGGCCCTCCGTTTGGGGGTCGGCATTCAGGATCAGACGCCCCGGGGTCTGCGGGTCGAGGAAGCCGTCCAGTTCCTTTACCAGATCCTCGAAACGACGCACCGGATGGTAGATGACCCGAACACTGGATGCCGGGAACTCGCCAATCATAAGGGTCACACCGGGCTGCTCGTAGAGCTCGTCGTGCGGGCCGATGATCGCCATGGCCATGCCGCCGACGAAGTGATCGATCCCGAGGCCTTCGCGCAGGTGTTTCAGCAGGCTGCGGGCGTGGCGGCTCAGGGGGTCGGAGAGATAGATGAAGCCGACGCGTACCTGATCATCGCCACGCACCGGCTGTTCGCCGAGCTCGGCGATCAGGGTGGTGGCCAGGGCCCCGGGCTCGTCGCCGCGGGCGGTGGCGCTGCGAAAGGGTGTGGTCATAAACCGAGATGCTCCAGCATGCTGAGGGCCTCGTTGTCGTCGACCGGCAGGCCGGTGTGCACGTGCAGGCCGCCATCTTCGGCGAAGACCAGGCGGGCGTGGTGGCGAGTGTCCAGTTCCTCCAGAAACCAGGCGATCTCGGAGGGGTGCACGGCATGCTGCCCGCGCGTCAGGTGGCGTACGAGGATGGCGTCCTCGCGTACGTCCAGAAACAGCGGCTGAGGGAGCTCCAGCGGCAGGATGTAGGTCTGCACCAGCCATTCCACCGGGGTGGGGCGCCGCCGCGGCAGCGGTCGGCTGTCCATGCGGAAGTGGCCCCCGCCGCCCGGCTGCTTGATGAGCTCCTCCAGCCAGTCTCCGTTGAAACCCTGGTGCACGATCAGCGAGCGTCCGTCGTAACGGCTGCGAAAGCGCTCCATCTGTTGGGCCGGCCGTGGCCCGAAGAGTCCGAACACGCCAACTCCGTCCTGTTGGTTAAAGCCCGAATCCTAGCGGAATGCCCGGCCTTGAACGAAAAAAGCCCCGCCGGAGCGGGGCTTGGGAACTTCTCTTGGGCTTGCGGATCAGCCGCGACGCGACAGCATCTCGTGGATGATCGGGGCCAGGATGACCTCCATCGCGAAGCTCATCTTGCCGCCCGGGACCACCAGGGTCTTGGGATCGGACATGAAGGAGTCCGGGATCATGTTCTGCAGGTACGGGAAGTCGATGCCGAGCTTCGTCGGATCCTTGAAGCTGATCACCACCATCGACTCGTCCGGGGTCGGCACCGCGCGGGCGATGAACGGGTTGGAGGTGTCCACCGTCGGCACGCGCTGGAAGTTGATGTCGGTGTAGCCGAACTGCGGGGTGATGTAGTTCACGTAGTCCGGCATGCGGCGCAGGATCGTGTCGACGATCGCCTCGGCGGAATAGCCGCGCTCGGCATTGTCGCGGAAGATCTTCTGGATCCACTCGAGGTTCACGATCGGCACCACGCCGATACCCAGGTCCACGTGCTGCGCGGCGTCCACTTCGCCGTTCACGACCAGGCCGTGCAGGCCTTCGTAGAACATCAGATCGGTGCCCGGCTGGATCTCTTCCCAGGGGGTGAATTCGCCCGGTCCGAGGTTGGTGCCCAGGCGCTCGTTGTGCTCGGCGGCCTCTTCGTCGGAGTGCAGGTAGTAGCGCTTCTCGCCCTGGCCGGTCTCGCCGTAGGTCTTGAACAGCCCCTCGATGCGATCGAACAGGTTGGCTTCGGGGCCGAAGTGCGAGAAGTGATCGTTGCCGTCGGCGGCGGCCTTCTGCATCGCCTCCTTCATTGCCTTGCGGTCATAGCGATGGAAGCTGTCGCCCTCGATCACAACCGGGCTGATCTGCTCGCGACGGAAGATGGACTCGAAGGAGCGCTTGACGGTGGAGGTGCCGGCACCCGAGGAACCGGTCACCGCAATCACGGGATGCTTCTGGGACATGGGATTTCTCCTTGCAAACGGGTTGCTAAAGGTTGCGTTTAACAGACTAGAAAATCAGGTTGAGCATGAACATGGCGACCACGGCGAACAGGATGGTCATGATGCCGCCCGCTTTCATGAAGTCCTTCACCCGATAGCCGCCGGGGCCCATGATCAGGGCGTTCACCTGGTGGGTCGGGATCAGGAAGGAATTCGAGGTGGCGATCGCCACGGTCAGCGCGAACACGCGCGGGTCGGCATCCATGCCCGCGGCCTGCGCGGCGATCGCGAAATTGATCGCCAGCGGCACCAGCAGCACGGTCGCGCCGACGTTGGACATGACCAGGGTAAAGAACGTGGCCAGGGCGAAGATCGTCGCCTGCAGGACCCAGGGCGGTACGGTGCCCAGCATGTCGAGCGTGTTCTGCGCGATCCAGGCGGCGGTTCCGGTGTTCTCCACCGCCATGCCCAGCGGGATCAGTGACGCCAGCAGGAAGACGGTCTTCCAGCTGACGGCGCGATAGGCGTTGTCGAGGCTGATGACGCCGGTCAGGATCATGCCCAGTGCGCCGGTCAGCAGTGCGACCGAGAGCATCAGGTCGGTGAACACGATCAGGCCCACGGTCAGCGCCAGGAAGAACAGCGCATGCGGCACCTTGGACGGTACCAGTTCCTCGCGCGGATAGTCCGACGTGATCACCACGAAATCGCGGTCCTGCTCCAGCCGGGCCAGCGATTCCCAGGTGCAGTGCACCACCAGGATATCGCCCGGCTCCAGGGGGATGTCGCGCAGCCCCTCGCCGTAGGTCTCGTTGCCGCGCTGGATGCGCATCACCGACAGGCCGTAGGTCTGGCGCATCGCCAGTTCGGTGACCGTCTTGCCGGCGAGGTTCGAGCCCGGGGCGATGGCGACCTCGGCGACGCCGGAACGCCCACTGTCCAGGGCGTTGGCGAACACGTCGAGATGGGTGCTGGGACGCTTGCGCGTGCCCTCGCACAGCTTTTCCATGCGTGACGGGCTGGCCAGCACGGCCAGGTGCGAGTTGGCCTGGATCTCGTAGCCGGTCCACGGTGCCATGCGCAGCTCGTCACGCATGTAGGTGCCGACGATCGCGATCCCGGTCTCACGCTCAATCTCGGCCACCGTGCGCCCAACCATCGGGTCGTTCTCCGGGACGAACAGCTCATGGATCTCGTAGGACAGGCCGTACACGCGCTGGAAATAGTCCTGTGCGCTCTCGCGCTGGGCCGACTTGGTCTTTACCGACGGCAGTACAAAACGGCCCAGCAGCACGAAGTAGACGATGGCGGTCGCCAGCAGGGCCAGCCCGATCGGGGTCACGTCGAACAGCTGGAACGGTTCCATGTCCGACGGCAGCAGGTCGTTCAGCAGGATCAGCGGGCTGGACCCGACCAGGGTGATGGTGCCGCCGACGATCGCGGCGAAGCCCATCGGCATCAGCAGGCGCGACAGCGGGATGTTCAGGCGATTGGAGATGCGGCTCATCACCGGCATGAACAGCGCGGCTGCGCCGATGTTCTGCATGAAGCTGGAGATTACGCCGACGGTTCCGGAGACGGTCGGGATGATGCTTTTTTCGGTGGTGCCACCCACGCGCATGATGAACGCCGCCACCTTGTGCATCACGCCGGTCTTGTCCAGGCCCGCGCCGATAATCATCACCGCGATGATCGAGATCACCGCATTGGAGGCGAAGCCGCTGAACAGCTCTTCCTGGCCGACCAGCATCCCGAGTCCGGGCACCAGCGTCAGCAGGCCGAGCAGGACCATCACCGAGATCGCCGCCAGGTCGACCCGGATGATCTCGGAGACAAACAGGAAGATCGTGAACGCGAGCAGCGCAAGCACCACGATCATCTCGGTGGTCAGCGTAAGGTTTTCCATGTTCCAGTCGTGTCCTGAGGACCCGCGCCGGACGGCGCGTGGCCAGAAGCCGAAAAAGGGGACTCGCGCCGGGCGCAGGCGCCGAGGCGGGTCGGAGGAAACAGATTCCGCCTTTCCCTTGAAAGCGCGGGATTATTTCATCCCGCGGGCACGGACGCAAAAAATGCGCCGGCGTCGGGTTGGCGGTTCGGTCGGTGCGGCCCCGAGTGCTGGCGTTTGCCGGCATGTCGGTTATGCTTGGAAAAAAGTCCAGGTGGAGACCCCAGCATGTCCGAATCCGATGCCCCGCTGTGCCGTTTCGAGACCATCGTCCTGGCGACGGATGGCTCCGAATTCAGCGAATCCGCCGAGAATGTGGCGCTGGATCTGGCGCAGCGCTGTGGTGCGCGCCTGATCGTCGCACGGATTATCCGCACCGATACCCAGCACGATGCGTTGTCTCCGCCGCGCAGCCACGAGGCGAGCGTTGCCGGCCAGACCGATCTGGACGCACTGGAAAAGCGCGCCCGCGAGGTGGGCATCGATGCCTCCATGATCCTGCGCCACGGGGTCGACCGGCACCAGGAGATCGTCGCCATTGCCGAGGAGTTCAAGGCCGGGCTGATCGTCATCGGCCGGCGCGATCGCGGTGACCTCTCGCGCCTGATGGTGGGCGACGCCACGCGCAAGGTCGTGGGGCTCGCACCCTGCAACGTGATGATTGTCCCGCGTGGCGCCCAGGCGCCGCATCGTGGGCTTCTGGTGGGGACCGACGGCTCCGACCTTGGGGACCAGGCCGCGCGCGCCGCAATCGAGCTGGCCGGCTATTGCAAGCTTCCGATCACCATCGTGTCGGTGGCGGTCCCGGGGCAGAACGAGGAGCGGCGTCAGGAGGGCGTCCAGGCCATCCAGCGTCTGCAGGGCGAGGCCCGCGAGAAGGGGCTGGAGGCCGATGCGACCTTCGAGGAGGGGCGCCCCGAGGTTACCCTGCTGGAGGTGGCTGCGCGCGACCATCGCGATCTGGTGGTGGTCGGCAGCCACGGGCGTACCGGGCTCAAGCGCCTGCTGATGGGCAGCGTGTCCGAGCGCGTGATTGGCGGGGCTGACTGCCCGGTCCTGGTGGTCAAGAACGTCTGATCCGACCCGGCATCGCGCCGGGTATCATCAGGCGGGTTCGTCGGTGCGCCGGTAGAGCAGATCGGCGACCTTGTGGCCGCGTTGCTCCCCGCGCCGTTCGAACTTGGTCACCGGGCGCTCCGGTGGCCGGCCGGGAGCCGGGATCGGGCCGTCCGGCACGAACCATGGCCGGCATTCCTGCAGCACCACCATCATGTGTTCGGCGTATTCGGCCCAGTCGGTTGCCAGATGCAGCCGCCCGCCCGGCCGGATGCGCGTCGCCAGGTGGCGTACGAAGGCCGGCTGGATCAGGCGCCGCTTGTGGTGGCGCTTCTTGTGCCAAGGGTCGGGGAAGAACACCTGCACGCAGTCCAGGCTGGCGGGCGTCAGGTAGTGCTCCAGCAGTTCCACCGCATCGACATCGCTGACACGTACGTTGGACAAGTTGCGCTGTTCCACCTCGCGCAGCAGATGCCCGACCCCCGGTCGATGGACCTCGGTACCGATGAAGTCGCGTTCCGGCTGGTTCGCGGCCTGCTCAGCCAGGCTCTCGCCGTCCCCGAAGCCGATCTCCAGGGTCACGGGTGCCGTGCGCCCGAAGACCGCGGCCAGATCCAGCGGCGCGGCAGGCGCCGGCAGCTGCAGGCCAAAGCGTGGGGACAGGTCGTCCAGCGCCCGCTGCTGGCCGGGGGTTAGCCGGCCCTCGCGGCGCACGAAGCTGCGGATACGGCGGTAGAACGGTTTGTCGTCGTCGGCCCCGGTGTTGGTCTGGTCGTTCATGCTTAGTTGAAGAACAGGCCGGTCTGCGGCGAAGAGGCCGAGGCGTAGCGCCGTGGCGCCATGCGCCCGGCGCGAAAGGCCTGGCGCCCGCCGATGATCGCGTGGCGCATCGCCGAGGCCATCAGCACCGGGTCGTCGGCGGCGGCGATGGCGGTGTTCATCAGCACGCCGTCGCAGCCCAGCTCCATTGCGATCGCGGCGTCCGAGGCGGTGCCGACCCCGGCATCCACTAGCACCGGAACCGAGGCGTTCTCCACGATCTCGCGGATGTTGTAGCGATTCTGGATGCCCAGGCCCGAGCCGATCGGCGCGGCCAGCGGCATGATCGCCAGGCAGCCGATGTCTTCCAGGCGCTTCGCCAGCAGTGGGTCGTCGGTGGTGTAGACCATCACGTCGAACCCCTCGGCCACCAGCGTCTCGGCGGCCTTCACGGTTTCGAAGACGTCCGGGTACAGGGTCTTCTCGTCGCCCAGGACCTCCAGCTTCACCAGGTTGTGGCCGTCGAGCAACTCGCGTGCCAGGCGGCAGGTGCGGATCGCATCCTCGGCATTGAAGCAGCCGGCAGTATTCGGCAGCAGCGTGTAGCGCTCCGGCGAGATCACGTCCAGCAGGTTGGGTTCGTCCGGGTTCTGGCCGATGTTGGTGCGGCGGATGGCGACGGTCACGATCTCCGCGCCGCTCGCCTCGATGGCGTCGCGGGTCTGGTCGAGATCGCAGTACTTGCCGGTCCCCACGAGCAGGCGGGAGGTGAACTCGCGCGTGCCTACGCGGAACAGGTCGTCGGCGGACGCGGCCGATTCGGTCATGGTCATTCCTTCGTTGAAAAGTGGTCGCAGGCCGGGCGGCTGGGCAATCTAGCCGCCCCCGATCGCCTGCACGATCTCCACGCGATCCCCGGGTTTCAAGGGATGGGCCGCGTGCTCGCTGCGCGGGACCAGCTCTTCGTTCACCTCCACCGCCAGACGGCGGCCGCCAAGGCCGCGGGCCTCGATCAGCGCGGCCAGGGTGGCCTCGCGATCATCGGGGAGTTCAAAGGGTTCGCCGTTCAGCTGAATCTGCATGGTTCTTCGACTGCTCAGTTTACCGTTGAGCCGGAGGCCGACAAGGCCTACAATCGGCGGCGCAAGCGGGTGTAGTTCAATGGTAGAACGGGAGCTTCCCAAGCTCTTAATGTGGGTTCGATTCCCATCACCCGCTCCATTCTATCAGGCTTCCCGGCCTCACCGGTCCCCGGAAAGCGGGATATGGACTTGCTCCAGATCCCTGTTATATCGTCGGAATCATGAACATCGACTCCAACAACCCGGATCTGCTTTCGGTCCACGCCGCGCGCGAAATGCTGCGCGAGCACGCGATCTCCCCGACCGAGCAGCGCGTCGAGATTGCCCGCGTGATGTTCGCCCGCCATCAGCACCTCAGCGCCGAGCAAATCCTCGGGCAGCTAATGCGGCATGCCTCGCGGGTGTCCAAGGCCACGGTGTACAACACCCTGAACCTGTTCGCCGAGAAGGGGCTGGTGCGCGAGGTCGTGATTGATCCGGCCAAGCTGTTCTACGACTCCAACCTGAATCCGCATCACCACCTGTTCCATACCGATACCGGGCAACTGGAAGACGTGGATCCGGCGCGGATCGACATCTCCGATCTGCCCGCCCTGCCGGAAGGCAAGGAGCTCGAGGGTGTGGACGTCGTCTTCCGCGTGGGCCGCCGCCGCTCCTGAGCCGGTGATCGGTCGATTGTCCGGGCTCGCCGGATTGTGGTCGGCACCGGCCCTCGCTATCATGTCGCGCTTCGCCGGTGTAGCTCAGTTGGTAGAGCAATCGATTCGTAATCGATAGGTCGGAGGTTCGACTCCTCTCGCCGGCACCATCTTTTTCTGTGGTTTTCCCGCGTCCGCTCAGCCCCGGTTGCCGCTGCGCTGCGGGCGGCTGCCTCCGGGGCGGCCGCCTCCGCCGGAGCGTGGGCCACCGCGGCGATCGTCGCGCGGCTTGCGCGGGCGTGGCTTCGGCTTGACGGCATCCTGGAACAGGCGTGCCGGGTCCACGCTCGCGGTGGGGATGCGCTCGCCCAGGTAGCTCTCGATATCCGGCAGGTAGAAGGCCGAGTCCTCGCAGCCGAAGCTGATCGCGTCACCTTCGGCGCCCGCACGTGCGGTGCGCCCGATACGGTGCACGTAGTCCTCGCCGGACTGCGGCAGATCGAAGTTGAAGACATGCGTGACCGCCGGGATGTGCAGCCCGCGGGCGGCCACGTCGGTCGCCACCAGGTAGGTGTATTCGCCAGCGGCGAAGTGTTCCAGCAGCTGCGAGCGCTTGTTCTGCGGTACGTCGCCGGACAGCAGCGCGGCCTTCTGGTCGTTCACGTTCAGCCAGTCGCAGACCTTCTCGGCGCCGTGCTTGGTGTTCACGAACACGATGGCGCGCTCCGGCTCGAGGTCGCGTGCGAGCCCGAGGAGCAGCGGGATCTTTTCGTCGTTGGCCGGGTAGTAAATCACCTGGCGCACGCGGTCGGCAGTCAGGGTCTCGGCCTCGACCTGGACCTTTTCCGGATTGTTCATGTGCTCGTACGCCAGCTCCATCACGCGGAAGGACAGCGTGGCGGAGAACAGCATCGACAGGCGTTCGCTGGCCGGCGCGCAGCCACGCATCAGAAAGCGCACATCCTTGATGAAGCCGAGATCGAACATGCGATCCGCCTCGTCCAGCACCACCACCTCCGTATGCTTGAGGCCGAAGACCTTCTGCTTGAAGTAGTCGATGATGCGTCCGGGCGTGCCGATCAAGATGTCGGCGCCGGCCTCCAGCTGTTCGCGCTGGCTGTCGTAGCCGGTGCCGCCGTAGGCCAGCGCGAGCTTCAGCCCGGTCTCGGCGCCCAGCGATTCGGCATCCTTGTGGATCTGGATCGCCAGTTCGCGGGTCGGGGCCAGGATCAGGGCGCGCACGTCCGTCGGCCGCCGGTTGGGCGACGGCTGCTGGCGTAGCAGGCGGTTGAAGGTCGCGATCAGGAAGGCGGCCGTCTTGCCGGTCCCGGTCTGGGCCTGGCCGGCGACGTCGTGGCCGGCCAGCGCGATCGGCAGGGTCTGTGCCTGGATCGGGGTGCAGGTTTCGAAACCGGTGGCGCGGATGCCCGCCTGGACGGGTTCGGGCAGATCGAGCTGGTCGAAGCGGGGGGTGGTGTCCTGCACGGTTTCGGTCATGGGGTTCCTCGGTTCCTGCGTATTACTTGAACTGTCCGGCGTTGATCGTCGATAGTAAGGGCCGTGCAGCCGGCGGTGCGGGCTGCTCCCCCAACCCAAGTCATGAGGGCTCGGAGTGAGCGACAAAATTGTGTACACATCGGACGCCGGTTTCGACGAGGACGTCCTGAAGGCGGATCAGCCGGTCCTGGTGGACTACTGGGCCGAGTGGTGCGGGCCCTGCAAGATGATCGCCCCCATTCTGGACGAAATCGCCGAAGAATACGCCGGCAAGGTCAAGGTCGCCAAGCTGAACATCGACGAGAACCCGTCCACGCCGCCGAAATACGGCATCCGCGGGATCCCGACGCTGATGCTGTTCAAGAACGGCGATGTCGAGGCCACCAAGGTCGGTGCCCTGTCCAAGTCGCAGCTGACTGCGTTCCTGGATCAGCACCTTTGATGCTTGGGCCTGGCGGTTAACCGCCAGGCCTCGCAGGCGTCCGGTTTCACCGGGGTTGCCCCGCGCCGCCGCCTCGCTTACCATCGAACCAGTTCGAGTGGCCGCCAGGCCATTCCCTGCCTCCTTCCAGTCAATCCGAGTGACCATCCCCGGTCGCCGATCATCCACGTTGAACACAGCATCCCACGCATGAATCTGACCGAATTGAAGCGGATGTCCGCTGCCGATCTCGTGGCCTTTGCCGAAGAAAAAGGCATCGAGAACATGTCCCGTGCCCGCAAGCAGGAGATCATCTTCGCCCTGCTCAAGGCTCACGCGAAGAGCGGCGAAGCCATCTTTGGCGACGGTGTCCTCGAGATCCTCTCCGACGGCTTCGGCTTTCTCCGCAGTGCCGACAGCTCCTATCAGGCCGGGCCGGACGACGTCTATGTCTCGCCCAGCCAGATCCGACGCTTCGGACTGCGCACCGGCGACACCATCTCCGGCAAGATCCGCCCGCCCAAGGACAACGAGCGCTACTTCGCGTTGTTGAAGGTCTCGGAGATCAACTTCGAGCCGCCGGAGAACGCCAAGCACAAGGTGCTGTTCGAGAACCTCACCCCGCTGCATGCCAACAAGCGCATGCGCATGGAGCGCGGCAATGGCTCCACCGAGGACATCACCGCGCGGATCATCGACATCGTCTCACCGTTCGGCAAGGGCCAGCGCGGCCTGATCGTCTCCCCGCCCAAGGCGGGCAAGACGCTGATGCTGCAGAACATTGCCCAGAGCATCGCCGGCAACTACCCCGAGTGCTATCTGATCGTCCTGTTGATCGACGAGCGCCCGGAAGAGGTCACCGAGATGGACCGCATGGTCCAGGGCGAGGTCGTCTCCTCCACCTTCGACGAGCCGGCCCAGCGCCACGTGCAGGTCGCCGAGATGGTGATCGAGAAGGCCAAGCGCCTGGTCGAGCACAAGCGCGACGTGGTGATCCTGCTGGATTCCATCACCCGCCTGGCGCGCGCCTACAACACCGTCTCGCCCAGCTCCGGCAAGGTGCTCACCGGTGGTGTGGATGCCAACGCCCTGCATCGCCCGAAGCGCTTCTTCGGTGCCGCGCGCAACGTGGAAGAGGGCGGCAGCCTGACCATCATCGCCACCGCACTGGTCGAGACCGGGTCGAAGATGGACGAGGTGATCTACGAGGAGTTCAAGGGCACCGGCAACATGGAGCTCCAGCTGGAGCGCCGCATCGCGGAGAAGCGCATTTATCCTGCGATCAACGTGAACCGTTCCGGTACCCGCCGCGAGGAACTGCTGACCGCACCCGACGAGCTGCAAAAGCTCTGGATCCTGCGCAAGTTCCTGCACGGCATGGACGACATCGAGGCCATGGAATTCCTGCTCGGCCGCATGCAGTCGTCCAAGACCAATTCCGAGTTCTTCGACCAGATGAAGCGCAGCTGAGACCCGCCGCGTCCGGCGTCCGCTTCTGCCTCGAAAGGCAAGGGCGGTTTACAGGGAGGTTGGAAGACCGGAAGGTTTCAGGGTTATCCGGATAGGGCCGAGGCCTTGTGAGGCCTTGTGGGTCAGCTCATCGCCGGAGGCTGTTACAGGCCCATTTTGATCCGGCCTTCTGGTCTTCCTGTGATAGCTCTTTTGCAGGGAGTAGGATGCGGTTGAGCGTAGCGAAACGCATCCATCCGGGAGCCGGGAAACCTCAGGCCGCGACACGATGCGATTCGCTGCGCTCATCACATCCTACCTACTGTGGTGAATCAATCAGCCGCCGCGAGCCGACTTCGGTAGCGTGGCGTTCAGCCTGAGACCGGCTCGAAGCTGATCAGCCGGTCCAGGCGCCACCATTGCCGCCGGCCCTCGGCGTCACGCAGGATCAGGTACTCCGCGCTGCGCCGGGTGCGCAAGTCCAGCGGCCGTACGATCGCGATGCGGTCCATCTCCCCGCGGCGCCAGTGCGTGCGCAGGGACTGACCGCGCAGGATGGCCAGCTCCAGCTCGGAATAGCGCTCGCAGTCGATCGGGGTATACGGTGGCGCCGCGCTCACTCGCCCTCCCGTTGGGCAGCGACGCGCGGAATCTCCTCGTCGCCGGCATCCTCGCGGCGGAACACGATGGGGGCACAGCACACCGCGCAGTCCTCGACCCATTCGCGGTCATTGCTGACCATGTCCACCGTGATCTCGCCGGGCTCGCCGCACCAGGGGCAGGCGAAACCAACAAACTCGACGGGACGCATTATCGACCCTCCTCCCGGCCCGCGGGCCAGGCTATCGGCGTGGCGATCGAGTCCTGCGGAGTCCCTTCCGGAAGAAACCGTTCCAGCACGTCATTGAGAAACGCCAGGCCCCGTTCCGTGGCCTGCAGGCGCTCCGTATTCGCCCCCAGCAGCCCATCCGCGCGCAGTTCGGAAAGCGCCGGCTCGAGCGCCGCCAGCGGCAGGCCGCAATGTGCCTCGAAGCTCGCGGCCGGAACACCTTCCACCAGTCGCAGCGCGTTCAGCATGAACTCGAAGGGGCGCTCCGCCGTGGGCACGGTCTGATCGTTGTGCTGCTGCGGCCCGGCGAGATAGGCCTCCGGCTGGCGCGGCTTCATCCGCCGCAGGATCGTGCCATCGTGCACCTGCGTCAGCTTGCCGTGGGCCCCGGCGCCAATGCCGAGATAGTCGCCGAAGGTCCAGTAATTGCGGTTGTGGCGACATTCCTGCCCCGGGCGCGCATAGGCAGATACCTCGTATCGAGTATAGCCAGCCGCCGCCAGATGGGACTGGCCGCGGGTGAACAATTCCTCGATTGTGACGTCCTCCGGCAGTTCGGGTGGGCGCGCCGCGAACAGGGTGTTCGGCTCGAGGGTCAGCTGATACCAGGAGATGTGTCCCGGGTCCTGGTCGATGGCCGCCTGCAGGTCCGCCAGCCCGGCCGCCACCGACTGACCGGGCAGGCCGAACATCAGATCCAGATTGATCGCCTCGAAGCCGGCGGCGCGGGCGTGCTCCACCGCGTCGCGGGCCTCGGTGGCGCCGTGGATGCGACCCAGCCGGGCGAGCATCGCGTCGTCGAAGCTCTGGACACCCAGCGACAGCCGATTGACCCCGGCCTCGCGGTAGCCGCGAAAGTAGGCGCGATCGGCGGTGCCAGGGTTGGCCTCCAGGGTAACCTCGCAGTCCGGGCGCAGCGGCAGCCGGGCACGCAGACCGGACATGAGAGCGTCCAGTGCCTCCGGCGGGAACAGGCTCGGGGTCCCGCCACCGATGAACACACTCTCCAGCCGTCGCCCCCAGACATCCGGGAGCTGGCCCTCCAGATCCCGCAGCAGCGCCGCCACGTAGTCGTCGAACGGTGCCTCGCCGCGTGGCTCGTGGGAGTTGAAGTCGCAGTACGGGCACTTGCGCACGCACCAGGGCAGGTGCACGTACAGCGCCAGGGGTGGCGGATGGGTCATCGCGGGGTTCATGTGCGGAGCATAGGCGAGGCTCCGGGTGGCGTCGAAAGCACCCAGTCCCGCCATTGCAGCCTCCGACGTCGGGGCTTTCGCGCCGATCGCCGCAGGCGCGTGGCGATCTCCTGGGCCTGGCCCCGACGCGGGCCCGAACATGCGCCGGGGTGTCGTCGGGCGGTTGCTAAGGGGCCTCGCAACGACGGGCACAAAGAGACACCGTCATCGCGAGGGGCGCAGCGCCGTGGCGATCTCCCTGGATGCGCCCCGGAGCCAGGCAGGACCGGGTGTCAGGCCGTCGGGTTGCCCATACAGTTGCGCAGGCTGGCCACGAGCTGTTGCAGGGCCTGGCCGCGGTGGCTCAGGCGGTTCTTGGTCGCCGGGTCCAGTTCGGCCGAGGTGCAGCCTTCCTCCGGAACGAGGAACAACGGGTCGTAGCCGAAGCCCTCGGCGCCGCTGGCCTGCTCGGCGATGCGGCCGGGCCACACGCCCTCGGCGATGATCGGGGCCGGGTCCTCGGCGTGTTCCAGGTACACCACCACGGCGCGGAAACGCGCACCCCGCTGTTCCGGTGGCACGCCTTGCAATGCCTCCATCAGCCGCGCGTTGTTGGCGGCATCGTCGGCGTCCGTTCCGGCGTAGCGCGAGGAGTAGATCCCCGGCTGGCCGTGCAGGGCCTCCACCTCCAGCCCGGAGTCGTCGGCGATCGCCGGCAGTCCGGTGTGTCGGGCGGCGTTGCGCGCCTTCAGGATGGCGTTCTCCACGAATGTCAGGCCGGTCTCTTCGGCCTCCGGCACGCCATGCTCCGATTGCGACTCGACCGCGAGGCCCAGCGGCTCCAGCAGGGTGCGGATCTCGCGCAGCTTGCCGGGGTTGCCGGTGGCCAGCACCACGCGCCGCGGTTCGCCGGTCATGCCCGGATCAGCCTTCGGCCAGAACGGCGCGCTGGGCGTCGCAGATCTCGCGGATGCCCTTCTCGCCCAGATCCAGCATCTGGTCCAGCTCGTCGCGGCGGAAGGCGTGGCCCTCGGCCGTGCCCTGGATCTCGATCACCCCGCCGGCCTCGTTCATCACCAGGTTCAGGTCGGTCTCGGCCTGGGAGTCCTCGTCGTAATCGAGGTCCAGCACCGGCGTGCCATTGAAGATGCCCACGGAGACCGCTGCCAGGTGCCCGTGCAGCGGGTCCTTGCGGATCAGGCCCTGTTCGCGTGCCTTGCGGATGGCATCGCGCAGCGCGACGTAGGCCCCACTAATCGCGGCTGTGCGGGTGCCGCCATCGGCCTGGATCACGTCGCAGTCGACGATGATCTGGCGTTCGCCGAGGGCCTCGAGATCAACCGCGGCACGCAGTGAGCGGCCGATCAGGCGCTGGATCTCCATGGTGCGACCGCCCAGCTTGCCCCGGGCGGCCTCGCGCACCATGCGCTCGTGGGTGGAGCGCGGCAGCATGCTGTATTCGGCGGTGACCCAGCCGCGGCCCTTGTTCTTCAACCACGGCGGCACGCGCGACTCTACCGTGGCGTTGCACAGCACGCGCGTGTCCCCGAATTCCACCAGTACGGAACCCTCCGCGTGACGGGTGAAATGGCGGGTAAAACGCACGGGGCGCATCGCGTCGGCTGCTCGGCCACTGGGTCGCATGCTGTGATCCTTGCTAGATTTGAGAGGGGCGCAGTATACGGGCCATGAGTGTAGTGCGTCGCCCAGTGGGGTGACGCACTACACTCATGCCTTGCGCGGCAGGGATCGCAACGGGGGAATAATGATTACCAGCATGACCGGATTTTCCCGGCACGCCATCACCCTGGATGGGGGCGTATTCGACTGGGAGCTCAAGAGCGTCAATCACCGCTACCTGGAGCTGCGGATCCACCTGCCGGATCACCTGCGCTCGCTGGAGGCCGAGGTGCGTAAACGCCTCAAGGGCCACTTGGCACGCGGCAAGGTGGACGTGGTGCTGCGCGACCGGGGCCAGGCGGACAACGCCCCGGAGGCCTTCGATCAGGAGCGCGCGCAGGCGCTGATCGATGCCTGCGCGGCGATCGAGCGAAGGATGCGCAATCCGGCCCCGGTCTCGCCGCTGGACGTGCTGAGCTGGCCCGGCGTCCTGCAGGGCGCCTCGGATGCCGGCGAGGTCCTGGCGGAGCCGCTACTGGCCGGCTTCGACACCGCGCTGGAGGCCCTGGTCGCGATGCGTACGACGGAGGGGGCAGCCCTGGCCGATGGCATGCGCACGCGCCTGGAGGCCCTGGCGGAGCATGCCCGGACGGTCCACTCGCGGCGTCAGCCGATGCTCGACGAGCAGCGCGAACGCATCCTGGCGCGTATCCGCGAACTGGACCTGCACCTGGACCCGAAACGCCTGGAGCAGGAGGTCGCGTTGCTGGCCCAGCGCATGGATATCGCCGAGGAGCTGGATCGCATCGACGGTCACGTGGCGGCCGTGCGCGAGATCCTGGACCAGGGCGGGCCCAGCGGTCGGCGGCTCGACTTCCTGATGCAGGAGTTCAACCGCGAGGCCAACACCATCTCCTCCAAGTCGCACGATCTGGAGATCACTCGTGCCACAGTGGAAATGAAGGTCCTGATCGAGCAGCTGCGCGAGCAGGTGCAAAACCTGGAATAGCCGATGCGCCGGTTTCGCTTGCGCCTGGCGATCTCGCGCCAGGAGATGGAGGACTACTACACCGGGCGTGCCGCGGTGGTCTTTGCGCAGGCGGATAGTGGCGAGAGCGTGCAATTTCCGGCGCGGCTGCTGCGCAGTCATCTGGATCAGCGCGGCGTGCATGGCGTGTTCGAACTAATCACCGACGACGACTACAAGCTGAGGGAGTTTCGCCGTGTGTAAGTGAGGCGTTCATCAGCCTGCACAATCGGCGCGAGTGCGGGCCAGTACAGTGAGCGCCGTCTCCCTCAGGCCCTTGAAAACGCGGGAAGTGTCCCCTAACTGTAAGGGTGAGTCAGATGACACCCACACAGGAGGGAATGCCATGACCATGACCCGCTACGAACCGTTCAGCCTGCTCGGTCAACTGTCGCGCGAACTTGGGCGCATGCCGGACATGCCCGGCACCGAGGACTCCGCCGCGACCTCCGACTGGGCCCCCGCAGTGGACATCCGCGAAGAGACCGATGCCTACGTGCTGCATGCCGATATCCCCGGGGTAGACCCGAAGGACATCGAACTGCACATGGAGAATGGCGTGCTGACCCTGCGCGGCGAGCGCAAGCACGAAAGCGAGGAAGAGAAGGATGGCTACAAGCGCATCGAGCGCGTGCGTGGCTCGTTCTTCCGCCGCTTCTCGTTGCCGGATACGGCGGATGCCGAAAATATCTCCGCGCGCAGCGAGAACGGCGTGCTGGAGGTGCGTATCCCGAAGCAGGCCCGCGTGCAGCCGCGCCGGATCCAGATCGAGAACTGATCCGGCTTCACGTGCCCGGTGGGGATGCTCGCCCACCGGGCGAGACACGGGCGCTGCCCCGGGTTCCACCCGCGGTGGCGCCCGTTTTTTTGAACCTTGGGAGGCACGGATCTTTTTCTGCGGCTCGTGTCTCCCGGGGTGACAGCCGCATCCCGGCTATCATGGGCAAGGGAAACACTGATCAATGTACACACTCGCGTTGGTACCCCAGGTTTTCCGAGACAAGGCGCGTCGTGCAGCGGGTAGTGGTTCTACCGCGCAAGCGGCGCAACGCAGGATCGGGGAACCTGGGGTGCCAACCCCGAAGGGGCTCGGCCTCTTTTGCGCACGCACGGCGTTGCGGCTCCTTTGTGCAGAATGACTGCACGGCGGTCGCCGCGCCTTGTTCGCACGCAAAAGCGACTCGAGCGCGAGCGTGTACATTGATCAGTGTTTCCCTAGGCGAGATCCGGGTGTCACCCGAGGACGCAGCCGCAACCGCTCGAGGAAAGCAATGGAATACAAGGACTACTACAAGGTCCTCGGTGTGAGCCGCGACGCGAGCCAGGACGAGATCAAGAAGGCCTACCGCAAGCTGGCGCGCAAGTACCACCCGGATGTCAGCAAGGACCCGGACGCCGAGACCCGCATCAAGGAGGTCAACGAGGCCTACGAGGCCCTGGGCGACGCGGAAAAGCGCAAGGCCTACGACCAGCTGGGCTCTAACTGGCGCCAGGGACAGGACTTTCGTCCGCCGCCCGGCTGGGACGGCCGGGCGCAATACGGCGGTGCCCGCGGGGGCGCCGATGCCGGTGGCTTCTCGGACTTCTTCGACTCGATCTTCGGCGGTGGCGGTATGGGTGGGGGGCGTCGCGGTGGTGGGGCCGGCTTCAACATGCGCGGCGCCGACCGCGAGGGGCGCGTGGACATCAGCCTGGATCAGGCGCTCAAGGGCACCGAGGTCTCGGTTCAGGATGCCGAGGGTCGGGTGCAGCGCGTGCGCATCCCCGCCGGGGCCAAGGATGGCTCGCGCCTGCGGGTGCGCGGCCAGGGCGACCCGGGCGTTGGTAGTGGTGGCGCCGGCGACCTGCTGCTGGAGATCCGGGTCAAGCCGGATAATCGCTACACGCTGGACGGTCGCAACCTCTACCGCGACATCCCGATCACCCCTTGGGAGGCCGCGCTGGGCGCGACGATCGAGGTGCCCACGCCGCATGGCTGGGTCAACCTGAAGGTCCCGGCCGGTACCCAGTCGGGCAAGCAGATGCGTCTGAAGGGCAAGGGACTCCCGGGCAAGCCACCGGGTGATCTCTACCTGAAGCTGCTCGTGCAGGTCCCGCCGGAGGACGAGGCTGGTGACTGGTACCGCAAGATGGCCAAGGAGTCGTCCTTCGCCCCGCGCGCCAACCTGGCGCCCTGATCGAGGATTGCCCATGCGTCGGCTGGTTCCCCTTCTGATCCTGGCCCTGGCCCTGCTCGGGGCCGCACCGGCCGCCGCCCAGCTCCCGGCCGCGGTGGACGGTCAGCCCCTGCCCTCCCTGGCGCCCATGCTTGAGCGCACCATCCCCGGGGTGGTGAACATTGCCACCCGTGCGCGGGTGGTGGAGTCGGTCAGCCCGCTCTTCGACGACCCCTTCTTCCGCCGGTTTTTCGATGTCCCCGAGCGTTCGCGTGAACGGGAACGCCAGGGTCTGGGCTCCGGCGTGGTCGTGGACGCCGAGGCCGGCACCATCCTGACCAACAGCCACGTGATCGCGCGCGCCGACGCGATCCTGGTCACGCTCTTCGATGGCCGCCAGTACGAGGCCGAGGTGGTGGGCACTGACCCGGCCACCGACGTCGCCGTGATCCGCATCGACGCGGAGGGCCTGCAGGCGATCCCGCTGGCGGACTCCGACGCCCTGCGCGTGGGCGACTTCGTGGTCGCCATCGGTAACCCCTTCGGCCTCGGCCAGACGGTGACCAGCGGCATCGTCAGTGCCCTGGGCCGCAGCGGACTGGGTGGTGACGGCTTCGAGGACTTCATCCAGACCGATGCCTCCATCAACCCCGGCAACTCCGGCGGGGCGCTGGTCAACCTGCGTGGCGAGCTGGTCGGAATCAATACCGCCATTCTCGCGCGCGGCGGGGGCAACATTGGTATCGGCTTCGCGATCCCGGCCAACATGGCCAGCCAGATTCGCGACCATTTGCTGGCGGAGGGTCGTGTCGAACGCGGCGCGCTGGGCGTGGAGATGCAGGATCTGACCCCGGCGCTGGCCCAGGCCTTTGAGTTGGATATTTCCCAGGGCGCCGTGATCACGCGCGTGGTGCGTGGATCCGCCGCCGAACGCGCCGGCCTCCAGAGCGGAGATATCGTGCTGCGGGCGGACGACCAGCCGGTGCGCAGCGCCGGCGACCTGCGCAACCGGCTCGGCCTGCTGCGCGCCGGTTCCGATGTGCGCCTGGATGTCCTGCGCGACGGGGCCGAACAGCGGATCGTCGCCCGCCTGGATCGCCCCGAAGAGCGGCGCATCGAGGGCGCGGCCGTGCACCCGCGGCTGGAGGGTGTTCGCTTGTCCGAGGCCACCGGGCGTGACGGGGGCAGTCGCGTGGCGGTGATCGCGGTGGAGCCCGGCACCCCGGGGGCGCGCGCCGGCCTGCGCGCGGGCGACGTGTTGCTGGCCATCAACCGCCAGCGCATCCAGCGCCTGTCCGACCTGCCGCAACAACTGGCCGCACACCAGACCCTGGAGCTCCAACTGCGTCGCGGCAACCAGACCCTCTTCCTCACCCTGCGTTAAAGGGCCCGCGCTGTTCTCGCAGTGCCGGCTGCAACCTTCCCTTGTGCTGTCATCCCGGCCGCAGCGAAGCGGAGAGCCGGGATCTACCTGGATGCACCCGCGGAGCCAGATCCCGGATAACCGCTGTGCGGTTTCCGGGATGACGATGTGGGGGAGGCGGCCGGGATGCCTCATGTCCTGAGCTGGGCCCCGTAGGAGCCTGCTTGCAGGCGAATGCCCCTGCCCGCGTCCGACTTTGGCAGGGGCATTCGCCTGCAAGCAGGCTCCTACAAGGGGGGCGAACAGCGGGTGGCGTTCAGAAACCCGGGGTGTTTTTCTCCACCCAGCGGTCGGTGCCGTCGGCCAGGGTCTCGCGTTTCCAGAACGGGGCCTCGTGCTTCAGGCGTTCGAGGATGTCGCTGCAGGCGTCGCGGGCGGCGATGCGGTGGGCGGACCAGGTGGCCACCAGCACCAGGGCATCGCCGGGACGCACATCGCCGACGCGGTGGGCCACATGGCAGCCCAGCAGCGGCCAGCGCGCCTCGGCCTCGGCGACGATGCGCTCCAGCTCGCGCTCGGTCATCCCCGGATAGTGCTCCAGGAACAGGCCGGTCACATCCTCGTCTTCGTTGAAGTCGCGCATGCGGCCGACGAAAACGCTGGCCGCGCCGCGGGCGTTCGCCGGGATGGCCAGCTCGGCTTGGCGGACGACCTCCCAGGGGTCGAAATCGTTGGTGTGGATCTCGACCGCCACCCTAGCCCCCGGTCACCGGCGGGAAGTAGGCGACCTCGTCGCCATCGCGCACCGGGGTCTCCAGGCTCGCCTGTTCCTGGTTGACCGCGGCCATCAGGCGTTCGGGGGGGGCATCCTGGTGCAGGTGCCGCCACAGCTCGCCGACGGTCAGGCTGTCTCCGGGCAGCGCCACATCGTCGCCCTGGCGGCCCAGTTCCTCGCGCAATCGCGCGAAATAGTGAACGCTTACGGTCATTCCGGCCCCTGTAAAGATAACTGCGAGTCAAGCATTATAGCCGGCATGAACGAATTCACTCACTTCGATGCCGAAGGCCATGCGCACATGGTCGACGTCGGCGAAAAGTCCGTCACCCATCGCGTGGCGATCGCCGAGGGCCGGATCCACATGCAGGCGGATACCCTGCAGCGCATCCGCGAAGGCCGCCATGCGAAAGGGGACGTCCTGGGTATTGCCCGCGTGGCTGGCATCATGGGGGCCAAGAAGACCGGCGACCTGATCCCGCTTTGTCACCCGATCGGACTGACCCGGGTGGCCCTGGATCTGGAGACGGAAGACACCGCCGTGCGCGTGCAGGCCACCTGCGAGGTGCACGCCCAGACCGGGGTGGAGATGGAGGCGCTGACCGCCGTATCCACTGCGCTGCTGACGGTTTATGACATGTGCAAGGCCGTGGATCGCGGCATGCAAATTGATGGTGTTCGCCTGCTCGAGAAACGCGGGGGCCGCAGTGGCACCTGGCGGGCCGAACCGAAAGGAGATTCCGAATGAAATGGATCAAGCGCCTGCTGGGCCTGATCGCCGTACTGATCCTGCTGGCCATCATCGTGGCCGCCTACCTGCTGATCACCTTCGATGCGAATGACTACAAGGAGCGCATCGAAGCGGAGGTGCAGGAGGCGACCGGTCGCGAACTGACCCTCTCCGGGCCGATCGGCCTGACCCTGTTCCCCAGCCTTGGGCTGCGTCTGGAAGAGGTGCGCTTCGGCAATGCCGAGGGCTTTGGCGACGAGCCGTTCGCCGAGGTCGACGTGGTGGATGTCGCGGTGGCGGTGATGCCGCTGCTGCGCCGCGAACTGGAGGTCCAGCGCGTGCAGGCCGACGGCGTGCGCCTGAACCTGGCGCGCGACGAACAGGGCCGCAACAACTGGGACGACCTGCTGGATCACGCGGGTGCTGCCCGCGACGACGCCGTGGGTGCGGATGACGATGAACGCACCACGACCGAGACCCGGCTGGCCCTGCAGCGCATCGACGTGGCCGGGATCTCCCTGACCAATACCCGGGTGCACTGGGATGATCGCGAGACCGGCATGCAGGCCACCCTGGACCCGTTCGAGCTGCAGATTGGGCGCTTCCGCCCGGGCGTCGAGACGCGGCTGGATCTGGAAGCGGTCGTGCGCGTCGAGGGCGGCGATCTGGCCGAACCCGTGGAGCTCGCGCTTGACCTCGGCGGGCTGATGAACGTCGACCTGCTCAACGAGCGCTACTCCGTGCGTCGTCTGAACGCCACCCTGGGCCTCGACGGTGGTGGCTTGCCGCGCGCCGTGGGCATGACCCTGGAAACCGATGTGGCCCTGGAAATGGCCGACGCGATGTCCCTGCGCCTGGAGCGTCTGACGCTGGGTGTCGCTGGCGTGCGCATGACCGGGTTTGCCGAGCTGTCCGAGCTGGATGGCGAGCAGCCTCAGATCCGTAGCGAGATGCGCACCAACACCTTCAACCTCAAGGACGTGTTGACGGACCTGGGAATGGACGCCCCCGAAACCAGCGATCCGGATGCCCTGGCCCGGGTTGCCCTGGACCTGTCCGCCCACGGCAGCTTCCAGGCGTTGAACATGGACCCGTTCCTGATCACCGTCGATGACGCCATGCTGAGCGGTTCCGCGGGCTGGGATGGTCGCGGGGAACGCCCGCTGATTACCTTCGATGTGTCCGGCGAGCGCCTGAATCTCGACCGTTATCTGCCGCCGGAAGTGGAAGAGGCGCGCACGGAGAACGGTAACGGCGAGCGTGATGCCGACGAGGATATCGCTATCGAATTGCCGCTGGAGGCCCTGCGCAGCGTCGACGTGGATGGCAGCGCGGCGCTGGGCCGCCTCGACGTGATGGGCATGGTCCTGCGCAACATCGAGCTGCAGATCCGCGCCGAGGCCGGTGACTGGAATATCCAGCCCCTGAATGCCGAGGCCTACGACGGCGAGCTGAGCAGCCGCCTGCGCCTGGACGCGCGCCACGATGCCCCGCGCTACGAGCTGGCGGCCGACCTGCAGGCCCTGGATATCGGGGCCCTGCTGGAAGACTTTCAGGGAGACGATGCGCGCCTGATGGGTACCGGCAACCTGGAGCTGGACATCGCCACCCGGGGCGAGCTCCTGAGCGAGCTGAAGGGTGCCCTGAACGGCTCCGGCAACATGCGCTTCGAGGATGGCGCGGTTCGCGGCATCAACGTCGCCCAGATCATCCGCCGGGCCGAGGCGCGTCTGCGCGGCGAGCAGCTGGAAGAAGACGAGCCCAACCAGACCGATTTCAGCGAACTGACCGGCAGCTTCACCATTCGCGACGGCATAGTGCGCAACGAGGACCTGGCGGCCAGCTCGCCCCTGCTGCGGGTGAGCGGCGAAGGCCAGGCCGACCTGAACGACGACACCCTCGACTACCGCGTGAATAGCACCGTGGTCGGCACGCTAGAGGGCCAGGGCGGCCGGGAACTCGACGATCTGCGGGGCGTAAGGCTGCCGATCCGCATCAGCGGCACGTTCACCGACCCGAGCTTCCGTCTCGACCTGGAGGACGCCCTGCGGGACCGCTACGAGGACGAGGTCCGCGAACGCGTGCAAGAGGAAGAGGATCGTGTCCGCGAACGCCTGGACGAGGAAGAAGAGCGCGCCCGCGAGCGCATCGAGCAGGAGTCCGACCGCCTCCTGGATCGCTTCCGCAGTCGCTGATCACCCGCGGCGCCCGCCCCCGGTGCGGGTGCCGCCATGTTCGATTCGCCCATGAACGCCTTCGCCGAGCGGCTGCTCGCCTGGTTCGATCGCCACGGTCGCCAGGACCTGCCGTGGCAGCATCCGCGCACGCCCTATCGGGTGTGGGTCTCCGAGATCATGCTGCAACAGACCCGGGTGGAGACCGTCGTCCCCTACTTCCTGCGCTTCATGGAGCAGTTCCCCGACGTGCAAAGCCTTGCCGCGGCCCCGCAGGACGCCGTGCTGCACCAGTGGTCGGGGCTTGGCTATTACGCCCGTGCGCGCAACCTGCACCGCGCCGCACAGGTGGTGGTCGAGGAACACGGGGGCGTCTTTCCCGTCGAGCGCGAGGGCCTGGAACAACTGCCGGGCATCGGCCGCTCCACCGCCGCCGCCATCGTCGCCCAGGCGCACGACGTGCCCGAGGCCATCCTGGACGGCAATGCCAAGCGCGTACTCGCCCGTCACGCAGCGATCCACGGCTGGCCGGGCAGTACCGCCGTCCAGCGCGAACTGTGGGCCGAGGCCGAGGCGCGTACCCCTGCCACACGCTGCGCAGATTACACCCAGGCGATCATGGACCTGGGCGCCCTGCTCTGTTCTCGCAGCCGCCCCGCCTGTGAAGCGTGCCCGGTGCACGCGGACTGCGGAGCCGCGCAGCAGGGCCTGACCGGCACGCTGCCTTCGCCCCGGCCGCGCCGCGATCTGCCCACACGCACGCGTTGGGCCGCCTGTCTGCAGGCGCCGGAGGGTATCGCGTTGATCCAGCGCGAACAGGACGGCATCTGGGGCGGGCTCTACAGCCTGCCCGAGGCCGAAACCGCCGAGGCCCTGGAAGACTGGGTGCTCGTTCAGTGGCCCGGTGCCGCCCCGTCCGGTGCCGATCACGGGCTCCAGCACAGCTTCAGCCACTACCGCCTGGATCTGCGCATTCGGCCCTTCGACCTCCCGGCTGGCGCGTGTGGGATCATGGAAGGCAACAGGGTGATTTGGTATAAACCCGGCACATCACGGGCGGTCGGCATCCCGGCCCCCATCCAGCGTTATCTGCACGACGACAAGGATCCCGGCAATGGCACGAACCGTTAACTGCGTGAAACTCGGCAAAGAGGCGGACGGGCTCGACTTCCCGCCTTATCCCGGCGAGATGGGCAAGAAGATCTACCTGAACGTGTCCAAGGAGGCCTGGCAGGCCTGGCTGAGCCACCAGACCATGCTGATCAACGAATACCGCCTGACCCCGGTCGACCCCAAGGCGCGGAAGTTTCTCGAAGAGGAAATGGAGAAGTTCCTGTTCGGCGACGGTTCGGAAAAGCCGGAAGGTTTCGTCGACCCGAACGCCTCCTGAGTCGCAGTTTTCCGCGGCTCGTATCGATCCGGCGGCCCCGCGCGCTTGACGTGGGGCCGCCGGACGGCTTTAATACCGCCCTTCGTCCGCAGGACGATTCCCCCGAAGTATGGCCGGGTAGCTCAGTCGGTAGAGCAGGGGATTGAAAATCCCCGTGTCGGCGGTTCGATTCCGTCCCCGGCCACCATTATTTTTCCCGTAGCACCATCCGCCCCATCAATAAGCGTTGGCCGTGTCTGTGTATGGGCCGCCCGACCTGCGTCGCGTCTGCATGTGATCGGGTACTTGATCCGACGTTGAATGTCTCTGAACCGCCTGATGGCTATGCGGCCGATTCATGCTCGACATCCCAGCCCGGGAATACGAGTACGGCGGGGTGGCAGCGCAGAGCCCTTGCCAGGACCTTGGCGCGATCAACACCGAGACGTACACGGTCATTCTCGATGGCCGAAATGGTGGACTGCGGGATGCCGGAAGCATTCGCGAGGTCGTTCTGGCTCATTTCCTGAAGCTCACGCAGGATCCGAACCGACTCGCCAACCGAAACTTCGACCCTTTTCTTTACCTTGCGATAATCACTCATGTCACGTCCTCCCGTAATCGTGGGGAGTCACCTTCTCGACCTGTATAAGAACCTTGTTCTTCTCCACCCGGTAAATGACACGGTACTGGAGGTTCAGACGAGACGACCGGAAGCCCTTCCACTTGCCCGCTAAAGCTTCGTCGTTGAAGCCTCGAATCTGCCGCAACCCCTGCGGACCGGAGATGGTGACAATGTCCTTCCACTTCTCATACCGCTTCTGAACTTCAGCAGGTGCCGCTGCAAGGCTCTTCTCCACCCGCTTGTGCTCATAGACATCCCACATACTAAATAGAGTATGTATGCTAAATATGGTATGTCAAGTTCGATATCCCGACGCGGGTTACGAATACGGCAAGGTGGCAGCTAGGAAGGTGCGTTTCCTCTTCTTCTGAGGGCGGTCCAATTCTGTCCCCGGCCACCATTATTCCCCCTGTGGCACCATCTCCCCATGAGTCTTCGCCCTATCCTGCGCATGGGACACCCCGACCTGCGTCGCACCTGCGACCCGGTACCCGAATCCGATTTTGACAGCCCCCGGCTGCACGCCCTGGTGGACGACCTCGTCGACACCATGCACGCCAACGAAGGGCTCGGCCTGGCCGCCGCCCAGATCGGTGTGCCTCAACGCGTTGCCGTGATCGAGATCGAGCCCGGCAACAGCCGCTACCCCGATGCCGTGCCCACCGGTCGCCTGGTTCTCGTCAACCCGGCCGTGACCGTGCTCGACCCGACGCCGCAGCGCTACTGGGAAGGCTGCCTCTCCGTACCCGGCCTGCGTGGCGAAGTCGCGCGACCGCGGCACATTGCCGTGGACTACCGCGAGCCGGACGGAACGCCGCGCCATCTGGAGACCGAAGGCTTTCTCGCCACCGTCTTCCAGCACGAGATCGACCACCTCGACGGCAAGCTCTACATCGACCGCGTCACCGACACCACGCGGCTCGCCTTCCTCGACGAATACCGCGAATTCCACGCCGAAGCGTAGGCCTCACGCCCGGTGGAGGTACGGCCAGGCGTTGCGCACTACCGCCGCCCCCAGCGCGTCCAGCAGCGGGTGGGCAGCCAGGCCGAGCAGGCCATCGGTTAAGGATCATGGGGTCAGACCTTGCCTTTTGCCCCTTATACGGCGGCAAAAGGCAAGGTCTGACCCCTGCGATGAATGGACGATTGCATCCGCGAACAACGCCCCCTTTACCGGGATCTCCAGGAAGTTGCCGCTTGGCGGCGCGAGCGCTGGTCCTGGCCAGCGGCATCACCTTCCCAAAGGAGACCGGTCCCCTGGAGGTGCACGCCTCCTACACCCGCGAGCAGATCCGGCTGGCCCTGGGGCTCGGCAGCCTAGAAAATCCCATCACCCAGCAGGAGGGTGTCCGGCACGTACCGGAACGGCGCGTGGATGCGCTGTTCGTCACCCTGGAAAAATCCGAGCAGGAGTTCTCGCCTACCATCATGTACGAGGACTACGCCCTCAACGAGCGGCGGTCCCACTGACAGTCGCAGTCCGGCACTTCACCCACCTCTCAGACCGGGCAGCGCTACATCCACCACGAAGAGCTCGGCTACACCCCCATGCTGTTCATTCGGCGCGCTAAACGTGATGTGACTGGCCTCAGCGAGCCACTCACCTTCTGTGGCCCGGTTCGCTACCAGAACCACGAAGGTAGCAAGCCGATGAGCATCGGCTGGGAGCTGGATTACGAACTGCCCGCCCGGCTCCTGCACCTCGCCCGTCGGATGGTCCTGTAACGCGGTTTCGCTGGACCGCATTCAAAGCGGGATTCCCTCGCTTTCGATTTCCTTGCGCAACTCGTCGCTGACCTCGGTCATGTCAACCAGGTCGAAGGTGTAGAGGGTGCGCAGGTCCTCGATGTGCTCGCGGAGTCGGCCCCAGTCGCTGATGGAAACCTCCCTTCCGGGGAGTACTGCGAGGGCGATGCGGATCAGGCTGGCTGTGGCGCGGTCTTCTGTTCCCAGGCGAGGGCGTGGCGGACGATGAGGTCGAGGTCGGCGTATTGCGGTTCCCAGGCGAGGGTCTGGCGGATGCGGCGCGCGTTGGCCATCAGGGCGGGCGGGTCGCCATCGCGGCGCGGGCCGAGGGTGACGAATAAGGATCCTGGGGTCAGACCTTGCCTTTTGCCCCTTATACGGCGGCAAAAGGCAAGGTCTGACCCCTGCGATGCCACTCTAGAGGTTTCCGGGTGGTGTAGCTGTCGATACTCGACAGGCGTCAGGTCCCCCAGCGCGTCGTGAGGGACGGTTTCGTTGTAGTCCTGCAGCCAGCGCTCCGTGTGCTCGCGGACCTCCGTCAGCGTGCGGAAGACATACAGGTCGAGCACTCCACGGCGGTAGCTGCCATTGAACCGCTCGATGAACCCGTTCTGCATCGGTTTTCTCGGCTGGATGAAGCTCAGTTCCACACCGCGTTGCTCAGCCCAGTCGGCGATGGCCGCCGAGACGAACTCGGGGCCATTATCGAGCCGGAGCTGCTGCGGATAGCCCCGCCAGGCCGCGATACGTTCGAGCACCCGGATGACGCGCGGGGCCGGTAGATTGAGATCGATCTCCACGGCGAGGGCCTCGCGGTTGAAGTCGTCGACGACGTTGAAGGTGCGGAAGCGACGACCATCCCAGAGAGCATCGGACATGAAGTCCGCTGACCAGCACGCGTTCGGGGCGTCGGTCTCGGCGAGTGGCTGGTGCTCGCGGGGAGGCAAGCGTCGCTTGCCTTTGTTAAGGATCATGGGGTCAGACCTTGCCTTTTGCCCCTCCCGTTATACGGCGGCAAAAGGCAAGGTCTGACCCCTGCGATGACGTTATACGGCGGCAAAAGGCAAGGTCTGACCCCTGCGATGATTGCACTCGCTTTCGATTTCCTTGCGCAATTCATCACTGACCTCGGTCATGTCAACCAGGTCGAAGGTGTAGAGGGTGCGCAGATCCTCGATGTGCCCGCGGAGCCGGCCCCAGTCGCTGATGGAAACCTCCCTGGCCGGGAGTACGGCGAGGTCGATGTCCGAGTTCCACCGTGCGGTGCCGCGCGGCCAGGACCCGAACCAGAACACCTGTGCGTCTTTTCCGAACTCTTCGCGCACGAGTTCCGCAGCCGCATGGGCGAGGTGGTTCACGCGTTCGCGGGGCGGGAGTGCCTCTGCCGTGTTTCCGGTGTTGGCGTGGAGGGTCGATGCCATGTTTCGGACCGCCTTGGGCTTTGGCTCGACTATAGCATTCGGCCCTCAATGCCTGGGAGATACGGATCAGGCGGTCTCTAGTGCAGTCTTCTGTTCCCAGGCGAGGGCGTGGCGGACGATGAGGTCGAGGTCGGCGTATTGCGGTTCCCAGGCGAGGGTCTGGCGGATGCGGCGCGCGTCGGCCATCAGGGCGGGCGGGTCGCCTTCGCGGCGCGGGCCGAGGGTGACGGGGAAGTTCACGCCGCTGGCGCGTTTCACGGCGTCGATGACCTCAAGCACGCTGTAGGCGTGGCCATAACCGCAGTTGAGCACCTGCGAGGCACCGCTGCCGTCGAGGTGTTCCAGGGCGCGGACGTGGGCGGCGGCGAGGTCCTCGACGTGGATGTAGTCGCGTTCGCAGGTGCCGTCGCGGGTGGCGTAGTCGGTGCCGAATACGGTGATGCCGTCGCGCTGGCCGGTGGCGGCCTGGCAGGCGACCTTGATCAGGTGGGTGGCGTCGGGGGTGGCCTGGCCCCGGCGGCCTTCGGGGTCGGCGCCGGCCACGTTGAAGTAGCGCAGGCTGACGTAGCGCAGGTCGGAGGCGGCGCCCAGGTCCATCAGCATGCGCTCGGACATCATCTTGGAGGCGCCGTAGGGGTTGATCGGCTGTAGGGGGGCATCCTCCGCGACCGAGACGGTGTCGGGGATGCCGTAGACGGCGGCGGTGGAGGAGAACACGAAGTAGCGCACGCCGGTGGCGGCGCAGGCCTCCAGCAGGTTGAAGGTGTTGCGGGTGTTGTTGCCGTAGTACTTGAGCGGGTCGGTGACCGATTCCGGCACGATGATGTGCGCGGCGAAGTGCAGCACGCCGTCGAAGCCGCGTTCGAGCGTTTCTTGCAGGCGCCGGGTATCCGCCAAGTCGCCGACGACCAGCTCGGCATCCCCCACGGCCCATGCGTGCCCGGTACTGAGGTTGTCGTACACGGTGACGTCGTGCCCGCCCCTGCGCAGATGCTGCAGGACATGGCTGCCGATGTATCCGGCGCCGCCTGTTACCAGCAGATTCATCCGTCGCCCCTCGGTTGTGATGGGTTGGGGCTGGCGGGGCGCGTCAGGGGTCCGGCGGTGCCGGGCGACGGCCGTATTGCCAGCGATACCACAGAATACCGAGGTACTCGTGCATGGCGAGCCAGCTGGTGCGCATGGCGTTAGCCTGGGGTTTGAAGGCGCCTAACGAGAGCCTCGTGTCGTGGGCGACGAAGGCGCCGGTCGGGGCCGGGATGGCCTCCAGCCCGGCGCGCTCGAATGCCGCAGTGGCGCGCGGCAGGTGGTGCGCATGGGTGACGAGCAGGACGCGTTGCATGCCGCGTTCGTGCAACAGCGCGGCCGAGTGCCGGGCATTGCCTTCCGTGTCCCGCGCACGGGTTTCCTGCCACACCGGACTGACGCCGAACTCCTCCAGGACCTCGGCCATCCAGCGGGCTTCCGGTTCCCGGTCCTCCGGGCCGCCACCGGTGGCGACCACGGGGAGTCCGGTTTGCCGGTGCAGGGCGGCGGCGTAGCGCAGTCGCACCAGGGCCAGGTCGTTGACCGTTTCGCCGGAGAATTCCACCGCACCACTGCGATACCCGGCGCCGAGCACGACGATGGCCTCGGCGTGTTCCAGCGCGGCTGTGTCGGGCGGCGAGTAGGCGGCCTGCAGCGGGGCCATGAGGGCGTGACTGACGGGCGGGATGCTGAATGCGTAGGTCAGGAGCAGCCCGCCGGTCAGCAGGGCCTTGCCCGCCAGGGTCCGGTACAGGAGCAGGCCCGCCAGGGCCAGCAGGAGCGGCCCGCTGGGCGGGAGCAGAAACCAGTCGGCAAGGAAACGGAGAGACAGAAACTCCACGGGACACTCCTGTTCGGTGGAGGTAGATGGCCCGACGTCTCCGTAACACGAACGTTAGTCCTGGAGCGCCGGGAATGAAGACCTTACGTGGACTCTGTTCATACCCGAGGCCTAACATCAAGTTGCTTGTGGAATCCGGTATTCCCGGTAAGCGTAGCCAGTTTCCGCGACCTTTTGGGGTGCGGTGCGGGCCCCGTTCCCGGTCGGGTGAAGCCTCTAACAACCGCCAGAATCTCCAAGGGGGAGTCGTGATGTCCCTGATCAATGCTCCAAAGGCCGGGTCGAAGTCCGGGCCAAGGTTCGGCTTCGTCATCCTGCTGCCGGCCTTGTTGCTGGCAGGCTGTGCCACGACGGATTACCCGGAGGCCCCGACCTCCATCGAGCGCACGGTGATCGAGCAGTACATCATCGGTCCCGGCGATTCCCTGCAGGTATCCGTGCGCGGCAACCCGGACCTTTCCACTGGCGTGTCAGTACGCCCCGACGGGCAAATTACGACCCCGCTGGTCGAGGATGTCCAGGCGAGCGGGCAGACGCCCACGGAGCTGGCTCGTGTGATGGAGGAGGAGCTGTCCCGCTACCTGCGCGATCCGATCGTCACGGTGATGGTGACCGGTTTTGCCGGGCCCTATAGTCGCCAGATTCGCGTGATCGGGCAGGCCGCCGCGCCGCAGGCGCTGCAATATCGCGAGGAGATGAGCGTGATGGATGTGATGATCGCGGTGGGCGGCATCACCGAATTTGCTGCCGGAAATCGCGCAGTGATCGTGCGTAACGAGAATGGCGAGCGCAAGCAATATGGGGTGCGCCTGGACGACCTGGTCAACGGTGGCGATATCTCGGCCAACGTGGACATGCTGCCCGGTGACACGCTGATCATTCCTGAACGACGCTTCTGACGAACCCGGAACGGGGGGCCGGTTTCCGGGTGGGTGGGCCTTTGAGGCGCCACCCGGGAACGACCGCCCCCATTGATCGGGCTCGGGGACGGTACCCATGGATCCCCTGAAAAGGACGAACAACTCTTCTGTGTACGCGCCTCGGCGAGGGGGCTAGTCGTGCGCATCTTCGGCCACTACATCCGCCGCCGCGTCCTGATGCTCGCGGGCGCGGAGCTGCTCGTGGCGTATCTGTGCCTGTATGCGGTGCTGACCCTGCCGCCCTTCCAGCCGGAGGCTCTCAGCCTGTTGGACCCCCAGCTGATGGTGGCGACGCTGGTCGTCCTGGTCGTCCTGACTCTCGCCGGCCTGTACGAATCCGACTACCTCGCGACCCACAGCACGCTGCGGTCGCTGCTGCGCCTGGTTCCGGCCATCCTGGTTGTGGGTGGGTTGCTGCTGGCCTATGGCGCCATGGTCCCGGCCGCGCTGTTTTCGCCGATCGCAGTCGGCGGCGGCGTGCTGCTCCTGCTGACCGGTCTGGTCGCCGAAAGGACCCTCTGGCGCAACTTTTCCGAGGCGGATGCCTTCAAGCGCCGGGTCCTGGTGCTGGGCACCGGCAGCCGGGCCTGCGCGATCGACACGATCCATCCGGACAAGTATTCGGAAGAGTTGCCGTACCGGGTTATCGGGTACATCGCAACCGAGGGCGAGAAGGATTGTGCGCGCGATCCGGGACGCCATTTCTTGCTCGGGAGCGATGCCAGCCTGCTGGACATGGCCCGCGAGCACCGAGTACACGAGATCGTGGTCGCGATCCGCAATCGACGCCACAACCTGCCGATCGGGCAGCTGCTTGAGTGCAAGCTCAACGGGGTTGCCGTTACCGACGTCTCGAGCTTCTTCGAGCGCGAACTGCAGAAGGTCCAGCTGGACTCGCTGAACGCCAGCTGGTTGATCTTCGGCGAAGGCTTCCGGCAGCACTGGACGCGCAACGCGGTGAAACGGACGTTCGATGTGCTGGCCAGCGCCACATTGCTGGCAGCGACCCTGCCGGTGATGCTGGCCACCGCCCTGGCGATCAAGCTGGAGAGTCGCGGCCCGGTGTTCTACTGGCAGACTCGTGTGGGTCAGGGGAACGTCCCGTTCGAGGTCTGCAAGTTCCGCAGCATGCGCGAGGACGCCGAGGTCGATGGCGTCGCGCGCTGGGCGGTGCATGACGATGACCGCATCACCCGTGTTGGGCGCATTATCCGCAAGCTGCGCATCGACGAACTGCCGCAGGTCATCAATGTCTTCCAGGGCAGCATGTCGTTTGTCGGACCGCGCCCGGAGCGACCGGTGTTCGTCGGACAGCTCACCGAGCAGATCCCCTATTTCCCCGCGCGCCACACCATCCGTCCGGGGATCACCGGCTGGGCTCAGGTGCGGTATCCCTACGGGGCCTCGGTCGAGGATGCGCGGCAGAAGCTGCAGTACGACCTGTATTACGTGAAGAACCACACCCTGTTTCTGGACATCCTGATCCTGTTCGAGACCGTCAAGGTTGTGCTGTTCGGCCGCGGGGCCCGCTGAATCCGCGATGCTGATGCCCCTGGCCGCGACGAGCTATCTGACGGCGGCACT
This sequence comes from Thioalkalivibrio sp. ALM2T, assembly GCF_000381505.1. NCBI lineage: Bacteria > Pseudomonadati > Pseudomonadota > Gammaproteobacteria > Chromatiales > Ectothiorhodospiraceae > Thioalkalivibrio > Thioalkalivibrio sp. ALM2T. The sequence continues at coordinate 7,109 of NZ_KB906571.1, read as the reverse complement.
TGCGTTCCTGGTCCTGGCCGTTGTGACCGTGGTGCGCTGGCGCAATCGCCCATCGGCCCTGTGGATGGTGCTGGCCTCGCTGCTGTCGGTGGGATGGGCGGGATATCTGGGCTTTCTGGCCTGGCACTACGGGACCAGTGCTGCGATCTCCGGTGGGGTGATGGAGGTGGCGCGCAATGCCGGTTGGTTTGCGGTGTTGCTGGCGCTGCTTGCCGGCAGTGGCAGCCGCCCCGGGGTCGAGCCGCGTGCGTTGCGCTGGTGGGGGGCGGCCACCACGGCGTTCCTGCTGTTCATCCTGGTGCCGATGCTGTGGCCACAGTTGCTGGGTGCCATCTGGCCGGGGCTGGCAACCCTGTTGATGGCGATTGCCGGACTGGTGCTGGTGGAGCAGGTCTACCGCAACACGCCGCCGCAGAATCGCTGGGAGATCAAGTTCCTCTGCCTGGGCCTGGGTGGCCTGTTCGCGTTCGACCTGTTCCTGTTTGCGGATCTGGTGCTGTTCCAGACGATCGACAGCCCGTCCTGGCAGGCCCGCGGGTTCGTCAACGCGCTGGTGGTTCCGTTGCTCGCGGTCGCGATGAGCCGGCGCCTGCCGCACCGCGAGGGGCCCACGGTGTCCCGCCATCTGCTGTTTCACACCGCGTCGCTGTTCGGGGCCGGGCTGTATCTGCTGGCGGTCGGGGGCGCGGGGTATTACCTGCGCCACCACGGGGGCGATCTGGGCGCGCTGCTGCAGGTCACCCTGCTGTTCGGGGCCGTGCTGCTCCTGGCGATCGTGCTCTTTTCCGGCAGCGTCCGCGCCCAGTTGCGCGTCTGGCTGGCCAAGCACTTCTTCAACTATCGCTACGATTACCGCCAGGAGTGGCTGCGGTTTACCGGCACCCTGGCGCAGACCGACCACGAGACCCCGTTTCGCCAGCGCGCCATCCAGGCCATTGGCGAGCTGGTCGAGAGTCCGGGCGGATTGTTGTGGGTTCGTCGGGACGACAGCACCTTCGCCCTCGACGGGGTCCTGAATCTGGGCCAGCCGGATTATCCGTCAATGGAACCGGACGACCCGCTGGTGGCGTTTCTGACGCACTCCGGGTGGGTGATCGATATTGACGAGTTCCGCCGCGATCCGGCGTTCTATCACGGGCTCGATCTGCCGCAGTGGCTGGTCGACAACCCGCGCCACTGGGCCGTGGTGCCGCTCCTGAAAAGCGATGGTCTGGAGGGCTTTGTCGTGCTCGCCCAGCCGCGGGCACGGCACCGTATCGACTGGGAGGAGCGCGACCTCCTGAAGACCGCGGGCCGTCAGCTGGCGGTCTACGTGGCCCTGGTGCAGACCGACGAGGCGCTGCTGGAGGCGCGTCAGTTCGAGACCTTCCACCGGCTGGCGGCGTTTCTGGTCCACGACCTCAAGAACGTATCGGCCCAGCTGTCCCTGATCAGCTCCAACGCCGAGCGTCACCGCGATAACCCCGAGTTTGTGGCGGACGCCTTCCGCACCGTCGGCAACGCACGCGAGCGTCTGGAACGCACCCTCGCCCAGTTGCGCAAGGCGCAACCGGGTGCCGACAGCCCGCGTCAGGCGATCGACATGGACGCCCTGCTGCGCGAGGTTGCGGGCGATAGCCGCGAGATCCATCCGCTGCCCCGAGTGGCGATCGACACGTCCGCGGAGGTCCTCGGAAACCGTGACGCCCTGCGGAATGTACTGCTGCACCTGGTGCGGAATGCGCAGGAGGCCACACCGGATAACGGCGATATAACCTTGACCCTGAAAACCCGGGATCAATGGGTCATTATCGGAATCGAGGATAACGGGTCCGGCATGGACGAGGACTTCGTTCGTCGGCGGCTCTTCCGTCCGTTTCAGACCACCAAGGGAAACGCCGGCATGGGTATTGGGCTGTACGAGGCCCGCGACCTGGTGGTCCGGATGGGCGGGCGGATCGATGTTTCCAGCCGCGTCGGCGAGGGGACCACCTTCACGTTGCGCCTGCCGCAGTACGGCGCATGACAACCCTCCCCGCCGTCCACCATCACGTCCTCCCCGGGCCGGGTGCAATGTAATGGAGTCGATGCTCAAGCTTCTGATTGTCGAGGATGACACCGGCCTGCAAAGCCAGTTGCGCTGGTGTCTGGACGGCTACGAGATCCTCCAGGCCCAGGATCGTGCCAGCGCGATGTCCCACATGCGTCGCCACGAGCCCGAGCTGGTCACGCTGGACCTGGGTCTGCCCCCGGACCCCGCAAACGCCACCGAGGGCCTGGCACTCCTGGAGGAGATCCTGGCGTTCAATCCCGGGGTCAAGGTGATCGTGGTCACCGGCAATGATGATCGCGAGAACGCCCTGAAGGCCGTTGCCCTGGGGGCCTACGATTTCTATATCAAGCCCGTGGACGCCGAACTCCTGCGTCTGATCGTGGACCGCGCCGCGCGGCTGTACGAGCTCGAGGAGGAGAATCGGCGCCTGGCCCGTGGCGGCGTCTCTTCGCTGTCCGGGCTCATCACCGCGGATCCGCGCATGCTTCAGGTCTGCCGCATGGTGGAACGCGTAGCGCCCTCCGACGCGACGGTGCTGTTGCTGGGTGACAGCGGCACCGGCAAAGAGGTCCTGGCGCGCGCCGTCCATGACCTGAGCAACCGCGCCAAGGAGCGCTTCGTTGCGATCAACTGCGCCGCGATCCCCGAGAACCTCCTGGAAAGCGAGCTGTTCGGCTACGAGAAGGGCGCCTTCACCGGGGCTACCCGCCAGACTATCGGCAAGATCGAACACGCCGACAAGGGCACGCTGTTTCTGGACGAGATCGGCGATCTTCCGCAGAGCCTGCAGGCCAAGCTCCTGCGCTTTCTGCAGGAGCGCACGGTCGAGCGCCTGGGCGGGCGCAACGAGATCCCGGTGGATGTGCGCATCATCGGTGCGACCAATCAGGACCTCCAGGCGCTGATCCGCTCGGGCGATTTTCGCGAGGACCTTTTCTATCGCATTAGCGAGATCGCCATCGACATCCCCCCGGTACGCGAACGTCAGGGTGACGCAACCCTGTTGGCGCATGCGCTTCTGGAACGCTTCGCCCGCGAGCAGGGCAAACCCCGCCGCGGCTTCACTGCCGATGCGCTGCGGGCGATCGAGGGCCACAGCTGGCCCGGTAACGTGCGCGAGATGGAGAACCTGATCCGGCGCGCCGTAATCATGGCCGACGGCAATCTGGTGACTGCGGAGGACCTCGGCTTGCAGGACCGGGATCAGGATCCGCCGCCGGAGCGCCTGCGCGAGGCCCGTGACCGGGCCGAATATCAATCCGTAATCAAGGCGATGGGGCGCACGAACGGCAACATCGCCCAGGCAGCCGACACCCTCGGCATTACCCGTCCAACGCTCTACGGCCTGCTCGACAAGTACGGGCTCAGATGAGGAGCACCATAGTGACTACCCGATACATGCAAGAAGACGCCGGGCTCGCCCGGCCCCGCCCCATCCGGATACCGAACGGGCGGCTGAAGCCCCTGGCCCTGGCCGTGGTGCTGGCCACCGGTGTGGGTCTGGCCGGCTGCGACCAGATTGGGGCGGGCAGCGAACAGGACTACCTCGAACGCGCCCAGGCCCTGCAGGAGAAGGGCGACTACCAGGGCGCGCGCATCGAGTACCGCAATGCCCTGCAGCTGAATACCGATGCCCCCGCCACTCGGCAAAGGCTCGGGGTGGTGTACCTGCAGTTGAACAACCCCGAGGAGGCGTTGCGTCAGCTGGAGCGGGCGCAGTCGCTCGGGATCCCGGACGCTCAGGTGGCGTTGCCGCTGGCCGAGGCGTGGTTCGCGACCGATCGTTTTGGGCGCATCCGTGAGCAGGAGGTTCCAGAGGACCTGGCGGCGGAGGAACGGCCGCGGCTGCACGCCTTGCGGGCCGTCGCCTTCGCGGCCGTCGGCGAGCGCGAGGCGGCGGAAGTCGAGCTGGCGCAGATTGGAGAGCGCGAGCAGGAGCCGCTACAGGCCCTGGCGCATGCCCACCTGTCGATGGCCCAGGGCGATGCCGAACACGCGATCGCATCCCTGGAGCAGGCCCTTGACCTGCAGCCCGAGCTGGGACAGGCCTGGAGTCTCCTGGGCGAGTATCGGCGCATCATCGGCGACCCCGAGGGTGCGGAAGAGGCCTTCAGCCGGGCCATCGAAGTCCGCCCGGCCTCGGGGCGCGATCACATGGCGCGGGCGATGGTGCGTCTGAATGCCGGTGATTACGAGGGTGCGCGGGCGGATGTCGACGGCCTGAAGCAAGGCGGCTCATCGCATCCGGGCGTGCATTATCTGGACGGGATGCTCCTGATGGAGCAGGAGCGGCATAGCGAAGCGCGGGCGAGTTTCGAGCAGGCCCTGGCCGGCAATCGCTCCTACAGCCCGGCGCTTCTGGGCCTCGGCCTGGCTCATCGCAGTCTCGGCAACATGGAGCAGGCCGAACACAACCTCAATCGTCATGTTCAGGAGAGCCCCGGATCGCTGCAGGGGATTCGTACGCTGACCGCGGTCTATCTGGAACAGGATCGCGTGGAGGATGCCCTGCAGTTCGTGGCGCGGGCGAGCCGTGACTACACCGGCGAGCCGGCCGACATGGCCGAGCTGCGCGGGCGACTGCTGCTGGTTGCCGGCGATTCCGAAGCCGGCATCGATGCGTTGCGCGACGCGGCGGCGTCGAGCCCGGGTTCGCAGGGTCTCCAGGAATTGCTGGCGGTGGCGCTGCTCCGGGGCGGGGAGACGGAAGAAGGTCTGGATGCGCTGCGCGCCGCCGGAGGCGGCGAGGCCTCGGCCCAGCAGGTGGATACCACGCTGGTGCTGTACCTGTTGCAGACAGGACGCTACGACGAGGCACTCGAGCGGGCACAGCGTCTGCAGGAGCTCCAGCCGGAAGCGGCCGGTCCGTTGAGCCTGCAGGGCGCCGCCCTGATGGGGCTGGGGCGAACCGACGAGGCCCGGGCGGCCTTCCGCGAGGGCGTCGCGCTGGACCCGGACGATATATCCGTGGCGATGAACCTCGCTGGCCTGGAACTCCAGGTCGGCAATCGCGGGGCGGCGCGCGAGGTGCTGGAAGCGATCCAGGAGCGCGACCCGGGGCATGCCCGTTCGGCCCAGCGCCTGGCCAACATGAGCCTGCAGGATGGCGACCGCCAGGGGGCGGCGCGCTGGCTGCAAACGGCCATCGACTCGCAGCCCGAGTTGCTGCCGCCGCATCTCACCCTGGCCCAGATCCAGCTTCAGGGCGGCCAACCAGAGCAGGCCCTGCAGACGCTCCTGGCCGCGCGCGAGCATCACCCCGGGAATCCGGACCTGCTGTATGCGCTGGCGGACGTCCAGCAGAGTCTCAATCGTCCGGATGCCGCGGTGACAAGTCTCGCGGAGGCCGTCGAACAGGCGCCGGACAACGTGAACCTGCGTCTCGCCCTGGCCCGCGCACATGCACAGGCCGGCGACGAGGCCGCGACCGAGAGCACGCTTCGCGAGCTCCTGGAGCAGCAGCCGGACCACTACCGGGCCCGCCTGCTGCTGGCCCGGGGCCTGCTCAATCAGGACCGCATGAGTGACGCCGAGCCGCATCTGGCGCGCCTGGAGGAGCGTTACGAGGACCGCAGCGAGGTCCAGGCCTTGCTGGGCCGCGCGGCCATGCAGCGGGACGACCCAGCCGCCGCCGTGCAGCATTACCGGGCCGCCCTGGCGGACCCGGGTTCGCAGCGTCGGGACTGGGTGCATGCACTGGCGGAGGCGCAGCGCGAAGCCGGGGATGGCGATGCCGGACGGGCCACGCTGGCCGCCTGGCTGGACCAAAATCCGCAGGACCTGGCGACATGGCATATCCACGCGGCGCAGCAGATGGCGGCGGACGACCGGTCCGGAGCGGTGGATTCGTACCGTCGGATCGTCGAGCAGGATGGCGACGATGTGATTGCGCTCAACAACCTCGCATGGTCGTTGCGCGAGAGTGACACCCGGCAGGCGCTGGAGCATGCGCGCCGGGCCGCCGAGCTGGCACCGGAGGCGGCTCCGGTGCTGGACACCCTGGGTGTGGTGCTGATCCACGCCGGTGAGCCTGCAGAGGCCGCAGACATCCTGGGCCGTGCCAGCGAGCTTGCCCCGGATGATCCGGGCATTCAGTACCACCTGGCCTGGGCGGAAAGCGAACAGGGCGAGCGCGAAGCCGCCGCTGAACGCCTGCGTCGCCTGCTGGAGGTGCACGACCAGTTCCACCAGCGGGCAGATGCCGAGGCGCTGCTCGGTCGCCTGTAGGCCCTGCGGAACCGGTCGATCAAGGGGGCTGCCGAGAGCAGCCCCTTTTTTGTGTGCGTCAGCCTGGCCGCCGCATATCCATCCGTCCGGCCTGCCCTGTAATCCAGGGCCGGCTCGGACATTGCTTCGTTGTCTGGTTTCTGATGGCTGCGCCCGGGCGGGGGCCTTGCTCGCGGCGGTCGGCTGGGCCCGCTACCGGATGTCGGTGGGGATGAGCCCATGCCTCTATTTCGGGGTCGGGTTATCCGTCCCTTCGACCAACGGCCCGTTGCCATACCCATGGAGCCTCCGTAGGTGCCTGGAAGAGGTTCATGAATGTGCCGGCATCGCGTTGATGCACTGTGTATTCCGGCCCGGCCCGGCCCGGCCCGGCTCGGCTCGGCGCGCAGTCCGGTCGCGGTGTTGCCAGTCCCTTTTTGTCTTCTTCGGGGCGCAGCGGGGCTCGGAAAGGTGGGGGATGGGGGCGCCATCCCCACACGCCATCGAGCGACGGGGCTTGAGTCGGCTTTGCTTGCTGAGGGCGTTGCGGTTCGCGGGATGAAGCTTGGCTTCGCATCGCTCACCGCGCCTTGTCAGCGAGCAAAAGGGCCTCAAGCTCGAGAGGGTGTATCAGTCAGTAGGCTCGGTCGACATCCGAAGGCGGTCGAGCATCGGTCCGGGCTGGCGCGGACCCGAAACTGCGCGGTCGCCGGATGGTTGCCGGCGGTGACGGAAGAGGGGTGGCCGGTGCGCACTGAGAGTCACTGAAAACTGCGGTACTGGGCCCGGATCGCGGAACAAAAAAAGGGCTCCCGGAAGGGAGCCCTCAACTCGATGCCCCGGGGGGAGGGCCATCAAGACTAGAAATCGT
>NZ_KB906570.1:0-49029 GCF_000381505.1 Thioalkalivibrio sp. ALM2T | reverse complement strand
CGCACGTTCACGAGCGCCCGGCAGGCGGCGGCGTTCCATGGGCTGGTACCGGTCCATCAGGAGTCCGGGACCTCGATCCAGCGGCCCCCGCGACTGGCGAAGGCCGGCTCGGGCCGGCTGCGCAAGACGCTCTACATGGCGGCTGTGGTGGCCACCCGCTACAACCCGGACGTGCGGCACCAGTATCACCGCCTCCTGAGGCGGGGCAAGGCCAAGATGGCGGCGATCGGGGCGGCCATGCGCAAGCTCCTGCACATCGCCTTCGGCGTGCTCAAGTCGCAAACCCCGTATCAACCCCGTAATGACATGCCTTGCAACTCATAGATCAAGACGGTATCTACAAGTCAGGCGACGCGAGCCAGGCGGGATCGAGGAAAAACAAGAGGGTAATCACCGCCCCGATCAGGGTGACGGCATGACGATAGCCGGCCTCCGGCACGCGGCGCACCAGGGCGATGCCAAGCCGCGCACCCAGGATCGCGCCGGCGCCGACGGCCAGCAGCCCGGTCGCCACCACCTGCCCGCCCGCGATGTAGACCCCCACCGCCATCAGGGTCAGCACCGAGGAAAGCAGGTTCTTCACCGCATTCGCCCGCGCGAGATCCGTGATCCCCTGGCCACGCAGGATGGCCAGCAGCAAGATGCCGACGCCACCGTTGAAATAGCCGCCGTAGGCGCAGCCCAGCCCGGCCCCCAACACCCGCAGCGGCCCCGAATGCGCCCGCGCGGCCTGATGCTGTAACCAAGGGCCGAGGGCAAACAGCACCGTGGCCAGCAGCAACAGCCAGGGGATCAGCGCGCGGAACCGGGCATCCCCGGTCAGCAGCAGCACGGAGGCCCCCAGGGCCCCGCCCAGCACCCCCGCCAGCAGCAGGCCCCAGGCCAGCCCCTGGCCCAGCTCCTGCCACGCCCGGCGTAACTGCCGCCGATCCGCCAGCACGCTGGCCAGATAGCCAGGCAGCAGCGCCGCGGTCCCGGTGGCATTCGCGGCCACCGGCGGCACGCCAACGCTCATCAGGGCCGGCAAGGTCAGGAAGCTGCCGCCACCAGCCACGGCATTCAGCAGGCCGGCAAAGAACCCGGCGGCGAGGAGCAGCAACGCAACGCCGGAGGGCGCAAAGTCCATGCCGCGCGGTATCCCGGCTCAGACGACCTTGCGGTCACTGAACTCGGCGCGGTAGAACCACTCGTTGCCCGGCAAGGAATTGGGGTTGGGAAACACGATGAAGCCCGGCTCCGGGGCACGCACCTCGGTGCCGTCGGCACGCGTACCGATCAGCTCGCCGGCCGCCAGCGGATCGAAGCTCTTCCACTCTCGCGCAAAGCGGTCATCCGGGTGGTCGCGGTCGATCACCTCGACCAGACGCAGCACCTCCGGACTGACCTGGCCCGCGGTGGCCGGGGCCTCCAGCATGTCCAGATGCGCGAGGGTGTTGCGGATCGCGTTGTACGCCACCTCCGGCGCCTGCGGGTCGTCATGCTGGCCGCATTCCAGGGTCACGCCGTAGCCGCCCTGCGAGCGCATGTACTCGGTGGTGCCGATGCCGTAGCTGGGGTCGGTACTGAGCATCTGCGCGCGCTGGCTGGCGTTCGGGTTCTTCATCCGTCGCGCGACCCCCCGGGCGTAGGTATCCAGCCAGCCCTCGACCATGCGCTGCGGCCCCAGGCAGGCCGCCAGCGCCTGTTCCTCGGCCGCGTGCGCGAAGCCTTCCAGCTCGCCGTCATTATTGCGCGGGCCAAGCATGATGAATGGCTGCCCACCGGTGTGGAACGAGTGCAGATCCAGCAACACGTCATGCGCCGCCAGCAGCGGGCACAGCACGTTGGCGATGCGGTCCTCGAAGTCCTGCGGGTCGTCGGTCACGCGCAGATTGCGGTTCAGGTTGCGCTCGCCCATGCGACTTTCCAGCTGATAGGCCAGCGGGTTGGTGCGCGGCACCAGCGTCAGTTGTCCGCGCAGCAGGCGCCGCTGCCCCGACTCCAGCTCCGCGTGGAGGCGCTCGGTGGCCTGGGTGCCACAGGTCTCGTTGCCGTGCACCGCCCCCAGCACGATCAGACGCGGCCCCGGCTCCAGGCCGTGAAAGGTGATCGAACGCAAGGCAGTGGGACGGGACGGATCGGACATCGAGACAGCTCCGGGCAAGAGACGGGCCTAAAGGCTACCGGAGCGGCCCAGGGGATGCCATGCGGGCATGCCTGACGACGCTGACCAGCGGGGCCCCTCAGGGTACCGGCAGGCCGGCATGCTTCGTCATCCAGGCATCCAGCGCCTCGATCTCCAGCGGCCGACTGTAGAGATACCCCTGCCCCAGGGCACAGCCGCGCTCCTGCAGGAAGGCCGCCTGCTCCGCCGTCTCCACGCCTTCGGCGATCACCTGCATATTCAGGTTGCGGCCCATCGCGATGATGGTGGCGGCGATCTCGCGGTCGGCGCTCTCGCTGGCAACGCCATCCACGAAACTGCGGTCGATCTTCAGGACATCCAGCGGATAGGTCCTCAAGGCCGCCAGCGAGGAATACCCGGTCCCGAAGTCGTCGATGGCCAGCTTCACCCCCAGCGCCTTCAGGGCCACCAACCGTGCAATGGCCTGATCGCCCTGCTGCATGATCGCGGTCTCGGTGATCTCCAGCTCCAGCTGGGCGGCCGGGAAACCGGTCAGCGCCAGGATCTCCGCCACGCGATTGACGAAATCGCTGCGCTGCAGCTGCACCGGGGACAGGTTGACCGCCAGACCGAAATCCCCGGCGCCGCGGTCCAGCAATCGGCGCCCGGCATCGCAGGCCTCGCGCAATACCCACTCGCCCAGCGCAACGATCAACCCGGTGTCCTCGGCAAGTGGGATAAAGCGATCCGGCGGGATCATCTCGCCCTGTGCCGGCTGCCAGCGCAGCAGCGCCTCCATGCCGAAGGGTTGCCCGTCCTCCAGCCGCACCTGTGGCTGGAAATGCAGCCGCAACTCGCCGTTGTCGTCCTGCAGGGCCTGGCGCAGGCGGTTCTCCAGTTCCAGGCGCTCGTCGGCCGCGCGTGTCAGGGCCTGGGTATAGACACTCCAGGTCTGGCGCCCGGATGCCTTGGCCTGGTACATCGCCGCATCCGCGTGCTGGATCAGCGCGGTCACGGTGTCGCCATGGTCCGGGTAGAGACTGATGCCGATGCTGCCATTCAGATAGACCGAACGCCCGTCCTCCAGCGTAAAGGGGCGCTCGAAGCTTGCCAGCAAACTGCGGGCGCAGCGCGCGACCTCATCGTCACTGTCCGGATTCTCCGCCACAATCAGGAATTCATCGCCGCCCAGCCGACCCAGCACATGGGTTGGCCCCAGCACCCCGCGCAGACGCCGCGCGACCTCTACCAGCACCTGATCGCCCGCCGGGTGCCCCATGGAATCGTTCACGTTCTTGAACCGGTCCAGATCGAGATTCAGCACGGCAATCCGGTGCCCATGTATGCGGGCACGCTCCAGCGCCTGCCCCAGCATCACCTGCAGCTGACTGCGATTGGGCAGATCGGTCAGGGCATCGTGTTGCGCCAGGTACTGCAGTTCATCCTCCGACCGCCGCAGCTCCGACATGTCGGTCAGTACGCCAGCGTAATGCAGGGCCTGGCCCTGCTCGTCATAGACGGTATTGAGGCTCAGCCACTGCGGGGCCACCTCGCCATTGCGCCGCCGGTTCCAGATCTCGCCCTGCCAGTGCCCCTCTCGCTGGAGTCCGTCCCACATGCGCTTGAAGAAATCGGCATCGTGCCGCCCGGACTGCAGGAAACTCGGGTTGCGACCCATCGCCTCGGCCTCGGAAAAACCGGTGATGTCGACAAAGGCCGGGTTGACCGCGACGATCCGCGGGGTCAGGTCGGTGATGATGATGCCGTCGCGGGTACTCTCGAATACCGCCGCCATGCGCCGCAGGCCCAGCAAGGCCTGGCGCCGCTCCATTGCGGCCCCCAAGCTGGAGGCGACGATGCGCGCCAGGCTCTGGTCCGCGTCGGTCCAGCGCTGCGCGCGCTGCACCCGGTCGAGCGCGAGAAACCCGCGGTACTCGCCCTCGACATACAGGGGCACCAGCAGCACGGCCTGGCTCTGCGAGGCCTCCAGGATCTCGCGTTCCTCATCCGGCAGCTCGCGGGTCAGCACATCCACCGCGCCGCCGCCCTGCAGGATCGCGTGCCAGCGCGGCAGGACCGATTCCAGGCTCAGGTTGCGCAGCGGCGGCGGGCGGATCATCTCCTCGGTATCCGAACGCACCCAGTAGTAGCGGTGGATATCCAGGGCCTCGCGCACCGCATGGTCCAGCTCGGCCACCAGCACATAGGCACGGTCGGCGCCAGCCTCCTGCCCCAGTTCGGCCAGCAGTCGGTGGATCACGCTGGCGGGGTTGTCCTCGCGCAACAGTTCCACGGTCAGCTCGGCGGCGGTCCGCAGCGCGCGCTCGCGCTCGCCGAGTGCCTGCGAGACGCGCAGCTTCTGCGCCGCGAGCCCCGCGATCTGGGTGAACTCGTCGATCAGCACCCGTTCGCCGGGGTAGGGTCCGCGTGACGCGCCGAGATAAATACCCAGGGTGCCCAGCACGCCACCGTCGGCATCCCGGAAGGGGAACGACCAGCAGGCGCCAAAGCCCGCCCCGCGCACGAGATCGCGGAACCCGGCCCAGTTCGGGTGCGTCCCGCAGTCCTCGATGATCATCGGCTCGCCGCTCCACGCGGCCTCGCCGCAGGAGGCCATCCCCTGCGCAGCGCGGATCCGGCGGGTCGCACTACGCAGCGGGTCCGTAAGCCGCGGAGCCGCCACGCCGTACAGTTCCTGGCTGTCGGCATCCAGCAGCATAATGCAACCGTGCAGGTCGGGGGCCAGCGACTCCAGGCCCTTGACCACATCCTCCAGCAGGCGCGGATCACGTTCGCCGGTTGCCAGCCGCGCCAGCACATTCCCACGCACTTCCTGGACGCGCTGGTCCAGCACCCGCCGGGTCACATCCACCAGACTCCCGGACAGGCCTGTGGCCCGGCCCGTCGCATCCAGATTGGCCTGGCCGCGCAGCTCCAGCCAGCACAGCGAGCCATCCGCCGCGCGCAGGCGGATCTCGGCCTCCAGCCGGCCATCGTCGGCCTCCGCCGCGCGGCACAACAGCCGTGCCGCCATTCCGCGGTCCTCCAGCGGCATGAACGACAGCATCTCCTCACCGATCGACAATTCCACCGAATGGCCGGTGATGGCCGTCCAGGCCGGATTGAGGAAGCGCCAGCAACCGGCGGCATCGGTCTCGAAGACGATATCGCCAGCGCGTTCAATCACCTCGCGGTAGCGCCTCTCGGAGGCCGCCAGCGCAGCGCGTTCCCGGCGCAACCGCGCACGCGCATGCACCTGGTCCAGCAGCATCGGCAGGGTCTTCAGATAGCCCTCGTGCTTGACCGTGTAATTCTCCACGCCCATACGCAGGGCACGCGCAGCGAGTTCCTCGGTGCCCTGCCCGGTCACCAGGATGGTCGGCAGGTCCAGCCCGCGGTCCTCGCGCACCCGCCGCGCCAGCTCGAGACCGTCGATCCCGGGCAACCGGTAGTCCACCAGCAACAGGTCGAAGTCCAGGTCCCCGGCGGCACTCTCCGGCAGGGCCGCCAGGGCCTCCTCGGCGGTGTGCACCGTCGCCAGCTGCACATGCGGGGCCGTGTGCGCCAGTTCGCGACAGGTCAGGCTGACATCGAATTCGCTGTGTTCGACATACAGCACCCGCAGCGGCTCGCGCGCCTCGGTCACGCGCAGCTCGCGCCGGGAACGGGCATCCACCACCCGCCCCGGGAGGCGCTCCAGGTAGCCATCGGCCTTGGTCAGGTAGTCATCGGCACCGGCGCGAAACGCCGCCACCACCGTTTCCTGTTCGCCGTGCCCGGTGAGCACCAGCACGGCCTCGCCGCGACGCGCGGCGTGCAGCTCGCTGAGCAAGTCGAGACCGCTGCCATCCGGAAGACGCAGATCCACCACCACGCAGTCGAAGGCATCTGCCCCGGTCAGCGCCGCTCGCGCCTCGGCCAGGGAACCCGCCAGGGACACGTCGGCGCCCGGCACCTGGAGCTCCAGGGCCCGGCGCTGCAGATCGGCATCTGCCGAATTATCTTCTACGAGCAGGATTCGCATGTGTTCTCGGATTGCAAGGACAGGGGACGGCTTCAGACCGGCGGGTGGTTGAGCAGGCACCAGTAGAGTTCGACCTGTTCGGCAACATCCACGAACTTGGCGAAGTCCACCGGCTTGACGATGTAGGAGTTGGCGCCGCAGTCATAGGCGGTGGCGATGTCGCGGTCCTCGCTGGAGGAGGTCAGCATCACCACGGGGATATGCCGGAAGCGCTCATGCGCGCGGATGCGCCGTAACACCTCCAGTCCGTCCACCTTGGGTAGCTTGATATCCAGCAGGATCACCGCCGGCGGTGCCAGTTCGCCGCGCTCCCAGCGATCGAGAAACTCCAGTGCCTCCACCCCATCGCGCGATCTCCAAAGGGTTGGAGAGGTTCCTCCGCTCGAAGGCGCGCTGCATCAGATCGATATCCACCGGGTTGTCCTCCACCACCAGGATGGAGGGCTGACGTCCGGCTTGGCTCATCGCGGGAACTCCACCTGGAAGGTGGCCCCCTCGCCCGGCATGCCCTCGGCGCGGATCTCGCCGCGCAGGCGCTTGACTGCACGGCGCACCAGGGCCAGGCCGACACCGGTCCCGGGATAGGCCTCGGCACGGTTCAGGCGCTGGAAGATATCGAAGATGCGATCCCGAAACGCCATGTCAAAACCAATCCCGTTATCCCGCACCGTGATCCCGAGTGTAGCGCTGCGAGATTCGGCCTGCACCGTTACTCGCGGGGCCTCGCGCTCGGCACTGAATTTGAACGCGTTTTCCAGCAGGTTGCGCAGGATCAGGGCGACGCCATCCGGGTCGCTGACGAAGCAGAGATCGGGATCGATCTCGATACTCACCTCGGCGCGCTCACGCAGTCCCGGATCCACCGACTCCAGCACCTCCTCCACCAGCGCGCGCACGCGGACGGTGCGCTCCTCCAGCGGCCGACGCTCCATGCGCGAGTAGGCCAGAAGATCCGAGATCAGCTCGTTCATCTGCGCCACGCCATTGCGGATATTGCTGAGGAAGGTGCGACCCTCGCCCTCCAGCTGCTCGCCGTAGTCCGCCTCCAGCAACTGGCTGTAGCCCTCGATTCCGCGCAGGGGTGCCTTCAGGTCGTGGGAGACGGCGTAGGAAAACGATTCCAGTTCCTGGTTGAGCGCCTGCAGGGCCGCCGTGCGTTCCGCCACCCGTTGTTCGAGCGTGACATTCAGATTGCGCAGTTCCAGCTCGTTGCGCTTGAGCTCGGTCACCTCCAACACCGTCCCCTGCACGTAATGCAGGCCGTCGGCACGCTCGATCGGCGCCTCCATGGTGAGACTGAACCAGGCCTCCTCGCGCGCCTCGGGCCGGGCCTTCAGGAGCAACCGCTGGGGCCCGGGCCGGCCGCCGGTGATCAGGGTCTCCATCGCCGCGGAGAAGCTCGCCCCGTCCGCGGACTCAAGGTCGAAGAAATTGCGGGCAAACGACTCCAGCGTCGGCTTGCCGTAGTGGGAATCACAGCCCAGCAGCGCATACAACCGATCGGACCACCACAGCTCGCGGTTCTCCAGCAGGTACTCCCAGCTGCCCAGGCCGGCGTGGCGCTCGGCCTGGCTCAGGCGATCCACCTGGCGTGCCAGGGCGGCCTCCGCCTGCTTGCGCGCCTCGATATTGCGCAGCGTCACCAGCAGCAGCTTCTCTCCGGCGATCTCGGTGACCTGCAGGTTGGCCTCCACCCAGAACCCGTGACCGTCACGGTGCCGGGCGCGCCACTCGAACACCAGCTGTTCGCCACGCCGGGCACGCTCCATCAGGGCCTTCTGGCGCTGAACGTCGAATCCGGTCTCGTCCGCGCTAAGATCGTCCACGTTGCAGGCCAGCAGCTCGGCACGGCTGTAGCCGTACATCTTCTCGGCCGCCGCGTTGATCCCGATCACGGCCTCGGTATCCAGGTCTTGCAGCAGGATCGCCTCCTGCACGTTGTCGAAGATCGCGCGGAAGCGGGTCTCGGAATCACGCAGGTCCTGCTCGGCGCGCCGGCGTTCGGTCACGTCCACCAGCAGGCCATTGATACGGATCACATGCCCGGACTCGTCACGGGTCAGCCAGGTCTGGTCTTCCAGCCAGACCCAGCCGCCCGGTCCGTCCCGCAGGCGATACAACTGGGTGTAACGGTCCGGGCCGCGCTCGATGTGCGCGGTGACCTCGGCCACGATGCGGTCGATATCGTCGGGATGGATCAGGTCGGCATAGTGCACCTCGCCGCGCAGCAGGGCATCGCGGGCAATGCCCCAGCGCTCGATATTCGGGGAGACAAAGGTGACCGGCCAGCCGGGGGTGGTAGCCCACTCGATGGCAACCACCGGGGAACGTTCAACAATCCCGGTGAGCCGGCGCGCCTCGCGCGAGGCGCGGTCACGAGCCTTCAGGGGAAAATACACCAGCAGGAACAGGAGGATGGCCGTAACCACCACGTAGCTCCAGCCCTTGAGGGTCTGCAACTGCCCCAGCAGCTCCAGATCGTCGACCATCAGCAGCAGGGCCCGGTCGGACAGGGCGATCCAGAGCAGCCCGACAACCAGATACAGCACGGCGATGAGTAACGCGGTGCGCCCCGCGCTGGGTCTCCAGCCGCCCTTGTTGCCTCCCGCCATGCCATTCCTCCGACCGCCACGGAGACGCGGCCGGCATTCCCTGCCCGCCAACTGTCCTGTCTCGAGCATCGACCACCCGTGGCCCAAGCGCAACCCAGGGCAGGCGGCGCCGGTTTGCGGGCTTCGGAGCGCGGTTCGAAAATGGTATTCTTCGCCGCTCCCGCAAGCGGACGCAGCGATGTTCAAGCAACTCGAAGGCGAGCCCCGTGGCGAGCGCCACCCGACCCCAGCGGTCCTGGATCGCCTGAAGCTCAATGCCGGCGGTCTGATCCCCGCCATTGCCCAGCAGCACGACACCGGCGAGGTCCTGATGCTGGCGTGGATGAACCGCGAGGCCCTGGACGAGACCCTGGCGACCGGACGCGTCTGCTACTACTCGCGCTCGCGCCAGGCGTTGTGGCGCAAGGGCGAGCAGTCCGGGCAGGTGCAGCAGCTGCATTCGCTGCACCTGGACTGCGACGGCGACACCCTGCTGCTGAAGGTCGACCAGACCGGCCCCGCTTGCCACACGGGGCGGCACAGCTGCTTCTACCTCCAGGTCGAACAGGACACCGTCGTGGTGACCAGCGATCCCGAGATCGCCCCCGAGACGCTGTACGGCAAGGACACCGGTCAATGAGCGCAGCCCGGACCCTCACCCTGCACAACACCCTGGGCGGGCGCGACGATCCGTTCGTGCCGCAGGATCCCGAGCGGGTGACGCTCTACGTCTGCGGCCCCACCGTGTACAACCGCGTGCACATCGGCAACGGCCGGCCGGTGGTCGTGTTCGACGTGCTGTTCCGCGTGCTGCGCGAGCTCTACGGCCCGGATCACGTGGTCTACGCCCGCAACATCACCGACGTCGACGACAAGATCAACAAGGCCGCCGCCGACAACGGCGAACCCATCGCCGCGCTGACCGAACGCTTCACCCGGGCCTTCCACGAGGACATCGCCGAACTCGGCACGCTCAAGCCGACCCTCGAGCCGCGCGCGACCGAA
This sequence comes from Thioalkalivibrio sp. ALM2T, assembly GCF_000381505.1. Taxonomy (NCBI): domain Bacteria; kingdom Pseudomonadati; phylum Pseudomonadota; class Gammaproteobacteria; order Chromatiales; family Ectothiorhodospiraceae; genus Thioalkalivibrio; species Thioalkalivibrio sp. ALM2T. Next base: position 39,305 of record NZ_KB906570.1, on the reverse strand, counting down.
CACATCCAGCCGATGATCGAGCTGATCGAACGCCTGATCGAACGCGGCCATGCCTACGTGGCCGACGACCACGTGCTGTTCGACGTGACCTCCTACCCGGACTACGGCGCCCTGTCCGGGCGCTCGCTGGCGGACATGCAGGCCGGCGCCCGGGTCGAGGTCGCCGACTACAAGCGCCACCCCGGCGACTTTGTGCTGTGGAAGCCGGCCGCGGCGGGCGAGCCCGGCTGGGAGAGCCCCTGGGGCATGGGCCGCCCCGGCTGGCACCTGGAATGCACAGCGATGATCCGCAGCCACCTGGGTCCGATGATCGACATCCACGGCGGCGGCCACGACCTGGTCTTCCCGCACCACGAGAACGAAATCGCCCAGGGCTGCGCGGCCGAGGGCTGCCACGAACACGGCACGTACTACGCCCGTTACTGGGTGCACAACGGGCACCTGACCATCGACGGCGAGAAGATGTCCAAGTCGCTGGGCAATTTTCAGCTGCTGCACGATCTGCTGCAGCACTACCCCGGCGAGGTCCTGCGCCTGGCGCTGCTGTCGCGCCACTACCGCGCCCCGCTGAACTTCTCGGAAGAGACCCTGACCCAGTCGCGCAACAGCCTGAATGGCCTGTACCGCGTACTGCGCGATGTGGCCGATATCAAGGCCGACGACATTGCTGCCTCCGACACGGCAGTGTTCACGGCGTTGCTGGACGACCTGAACACCCCCGCCGCGATCACCGCGCTGCACCGCATGACCGACGCCCTGGCGGCGGCATCCGACGATGCCGAACGGGCCCGCCGCAAGGGTGAACTGCTGGCGGGCGCCGCCCTGCTGGGTCTGCTGCAACAGGACCCGGCCGCGTGGTTTCAGGGCGACGCCGGGGACGATGACCTGGCCGCCTGGGTGGAGGAGCGCATCGCCGCACGCAAGTCCGCGCGCCAGGACCGCGACTTCGCCAAGGCGGATGCCATCCGCGACGAACTCGTGGCGCGCGGCATCGAGCTGGAAGACACGCCGGATGGCACGCGCTGGCAGCGCGCCACCTGAAGCCAATGGATCTGCGCCCCTGGCTCATGCGATTGACGCTGGTTCTGGGCCTGCTCCTGCCGGCCGCCGCGCTCGCCCACCCGCATGCGTGGATCGACCTGCGCATGGGGCTGGTCTTCGACGATACCGGCAACCTGTCGAGTATGGAGCAATCCTGGCGCATCGACCCGACCTACAGCCACATGCTGCTGGAAGATCTGACCCGGGACCTCGACGGTGCCACCGGCATCGATGCGGCGCTGGAACACGCCGCCGAACGCATGCTCGGAAACCTGGCTGCCTACGACTACTTCACCGAACTGAACCTGGGCGACGAGCGCCTGGACGTGCCGCAGGCCCGCAACGCGCGTCTGACTCTGGAGGACCGGCGCCTGCACCTGCGTTTCGAGCTGCCTCTGGTCGAACACGACATCACCGCCGGTGACGCCTTCACCTACCGCGTCTTCGATCCGGAATACTGGATCGAGATCCGGCACGACCCGGACGACATCGTCTTCGTGGAGAATCGACCCGGTTGCGAGGTCGCCGTCACCGAGCCCCGACCGGACCCGCAGCTGATCCGCTACGCCGCCACCCTGGAACGTTCGGACCGCAGCCCGGTCAACGACCTGGGCCGTCACTTCGCGGAAACCGCCACGCTGGAATGCGACTGAGCCTGGTGCTGTCGCGCGATCGGACACCACGCACACCACACCGCAGCCTGAGTGTTATACAGTAACGCCATGCGCACCGACCAAGACCTGTTCCACCGCCCTTCCCTCAACCTGCTACTTCTGTTGCTGGCCCTGCTGTTTGGCGGCTCCGGACTCGTGCAGGCCGAGACCGGCCACCCGCTGGGCACCCCCACCGAGGCGCCCGCCGAACGCGACGCGCCCGCCAGCGGCAATCAGGCGCCAACCCCACTGGTTGAGCCCCCGGGCCACCTGGAACGCCTGACCGGCTGGATGCTGCAGACCCAGCGGCAGTTGCACCGCAGCCTGACCGAGGGCCTGCACGCCCTGCGCGACGGCCCGACCACACAAACCGCCGGGGCGCTGATCCTGGTCAGCCTGCTCTACGGGATCTTCCACGCCGCCGGCCCCGGCCACGGCAAGGCGGTGATCAGCGCCTACCTGCTGACCCAGCCGCAGAACCTGCGGCGCGGCATCCTGCTATCCACCGCCTCCGCGCTGGCGCAGGGCGTCACCGCCATCGCCCTGGTCGGTGTGTTGATCGGCCTGTTCGGCTGGCTGGCCCGCGACACCCTGGGTCAGGTACGCACCCTGGAGATCGCCAGCTTCGCCCTGGTCGCGCTGCTCGGGCTGTGGCTGATGCTTCGTGCCCTGCGCCATGCCTGGCGGCTGCATCGCGCCCACCGCACTCAAGCCCACGATCACCATCATGCGCACGAACACGACGCGCACTGCGGCTGCGGCACCCCGCACCACGTGGACCCCAACCAGCGTGGTACCTGGTGGGGCACGGTGCTGGCCGTCGGCATCCGCCCCTGTTCCGGCGCGGTGCTGATCATGGCGGTCTCCACCGCCCTGGGCCTGGCCTGGGCTGGCGTGGCCGCCGTGCTGGCGATGTCACTGGGCACGGCGGCGACGGTCTCGGTGCTGGCGACCCTCGCCGTCTCCGCGCGTGACTGGACCCGTCGCTGGCTGGGTCCGACGCGCATGGGACGGCTCACCTACATTGGGCCGTCCCTGGGCCTGGCCGGGGGCGGCGTAATCGCCCTGATCGGTCTCAGCCTGGTCCTCGGCGCCATCGCCTACCAGCCCGTTGCCCACCCGCTGGGGATTCGCTAGGTTTGCCCCCTCGACAGGTTGTCCACGGGGTCCCGCTTGCCCCGGATGGACGCCTCCTCTAACGTCCGGGTCATCCGACCCTAGCGCGCGAGGCCCTCATGTCGTCGACCACCATCACCCCGGAACAGGCCCCCACCCTGCCGGCGCTGTTCCGCACTCGGGTCTCCATGAGTGGGGATGCCCCGGCCTATCGCCACTTCAGCGCCGACGACCAGACCTGGAAGCAGACCACCTGGGGCGAAATGGCCGCGATGGTGGATCGCTGGCAGGCCGCGCTGGCGCGCGAAGGTTTCAAGCCCGGGGAACGCGTTGCGCTGATGCTCGGCAACTCGCGCGAGTGGGTCGCCCTCGACCAGGCCGCCAGCGAACTGGGGCTGATTACCGTGCCGCTGTACACCGACGACCGCCCCGACAACGTCGCCTACATCATTGGCCAGACTCAGGCCCGCCTGCTCTTGCTGGGCGAGAGCATGCACAACCGCCGCCTGTCCGAACACTTCGAAAACATGCCCTCGCTCAAGCGCATCGTCTGCCTGGGCCACACCGAGGGCGAGCCCGATGACTCGCGGGTGATGGACCTCGACCGCTGGCTGGAGCGCGGCGACCCCGACCACGTGCATCGCCCGGACCTGGACCCCCTGGGCCTGGCGACCATCGTGTTCACCTCCGGCACCACGGGGCGACCCAAAGGCGTGATGCTCTCGCATCGCAATATTCTCGACAACGCCCAGGCCTCTTCCACCGCCGGACCGCTGTCGGATACCGACCGCTTCCTCTCCTTCCTGCCCTTGTCCCACATGCTGGAACGCACCGGCGGCTATTACATGCCCATGCTGATCGGCGCCGAGGTCGCCTTCGCGCGCTCTATCCAGGGCCTGGGCGAGGACCTGATGTCCGTGCAGCCCACCGTACTGATCTCGGTCCCGCGCATCTACGAACGTGTGCATGGCCGCATCCAGGCCGGCCTGAAGGAGAAATCCGCGATCGGCCGTGGCCTGTTCAAGGCCACGGTGGCCATTGGCTGGCGCCGCTTCGAACACCAGCAGGGCCGTGCATCCTGGTCCCCGGGCTTGTTGCTGTGGCCCCTGCTGGAGCGAATCGTGGCACTCAAGGTGCTGAATCGCCTGGGCGGCAAGCTGCGCTTCGCCGTGTGCGGCGGCGCGCCGCTACCGCCACCGATTGCCCGCTTCTTCATCGGCCTCGGCCTCCCGGTACTGCATGGCTACGGCATGACCGAATCGAGCCCGGTGGTCAGCGTCAACACCCCGGACGACAACCTGCCCGCCTCCATCGGCAAGCCCCTTCCGGGGGTCGAAGTAAAGATCGGCGAAATGGACGAGCTGCTTACCCGTTCCAGCAGCGTCATGCTTGGCTACTGGAAGAACGAAGAGGCCACCGCATCCACGATCGACCCGGATCACTGGCTGCACAGCGGGGATCAGGCCCGAATCGACGACGATGGCCGCATCTTCATCACCGGACGCCTGAAGGACATCCTCGTGCTGACCAATGGCGAGAAGGTCCCACCGGCGGACATGGAGATGGCCATCGCCCTGGATGCCCTGTTCGATCAGGTCATGGTGGTCGGCGACGGCCACTCCTTCCTGAGCGCCCTGGTGGTCCCCGAACCCGAGGCCTGGGCGACCTTCGCCGAGGACCACGACCTCGACCCCAGTGCCGCCGGACGCCTGTCGCGTGCTACCGAGCGCGCCCTGCTCCAGCGCATGCAGTACCAGCTACGCGACTTTCCCGGCTACGCCAGGATCCGCCACGTCCACGTGGTGCACGAACCCTGGTCAGTGGACAACGGCATGCTGACCCCGACCATGAAGCTCAAGCGCCCGGTCATTACCAAGCACTACGCCAAAGCCATCGAGGCCATGTACGCCGGCCACGACTGATCTTTCTCTGTCGGTCGCCACGAAGCGCACGAAGGCACCCAAAAACGAAAAAGGCCCCGCAGCGCAATGCCGCGGGGCCTTGAGGGGCGCGCCAGGCGCGCTGCCGGCTCAGATGAACAGGCAGATATCGGACTCGCCGGCGAACTCGAAGAACGCGGCGGCCCCGGCGTACTCCACGCCGTCGATGAATTCGCTGGTGTCCATGTCGAACAGGTCCACCGTCATCTGGCAGGCAATCATGCGTACCTCGGCCTCCAGGCACAGCTCGCGCAGGTCGCCCAGATCGGAGACGCCCTTCGCCGCCATCTTTTTCTTCATCATCACGGTCATCATCTTCTGCATGCCCGGCAGGGCCTGCAGAAGCACCGGCATCGGCATCGGCATCGGCATGCCCGGATTGCCCAGCGAGGTCACCTGCAGGTCCAGTTTCTTGCGCAGCAGTTGCAGGCCGTAGAAGGTAAAGAACACCTCGCAGTCGTAGCCCAGAGCGGCCGCCGTGGAGGCGAGGATGAAGGGCGGATAACCCCAGTCCAGGCTACCCTTCGTGGCAATGATGGCCATCTTCTTTTGATCACTCATTTCTACTTTCTCCTCCAGTGGTAACAGGAATCGGATCCGCCACAGCCCCCTGCGCACGATCCGTCCCCAGTTGGCAAAAGCCCGTGGGTGTCGGGGCGGGACAGCCTACTGCTCCGACGCCTGACGCCCCTTGCGCCAGTCGCGGATCAGTGCACACCCGGCACAAACCCCCAGCGCTGCCATGCTGGCCCATACCGAGATGGGCACCAGGATCATGGCCAGCGCGAACATAAGCCACGCCAGTATGGTCATCGTTCTCCTCCTGCACAACATTAGCGGCCGGTAATCGCACCCGCTGGTCGTGCTGCTTGCTGCGAACCGGCGCAGGAGAAGGCGTCATGCGCCCCTACCCCTAGCGCCTCTCCGGCGCCTCCGGCTCGGCGTAATCGCGGGGCGCATCCGTGCCCGGCGTCGGGTTGGGGGCCGGTGCTTCCGGCTCCTTCGGATTGTAGACATCGCTGGCCGAGGCCCGCCCGCCCTGGCGCGAGACCGGACTAGCATCCACAAACTGGTTGTTCAGGCGCTGGATGTAGGCCTCGGCACGGTCGCGCAGCTGATGCAGGCGGCCGATCATCCGCCGTCCCAGACCCAGCGGTGCACGTCCCATCATCGGGCGCCAGGGACGCGTGTTCTTCTCGAAGGCCGCGCGCCAGTTACCGGCGGGGGTCTCGGTCGGCAGCGTCCGCGCGATGCGGCGGGCCAGCCAGCGGCGATTGAAGAAGTGAATCCCGCCGAGCACGATGGCCAGCACCACGATGCCAAAGACAGTCAGCAACGGGCGCTCGCCCATGGACTGCCAGACGCTACCATCGGTCCACGGGGCCACACCCCCAGTCCAACGGTAGCCAATCAGACCCAGGATCACCGCGACCACCGCGAACATCCCGGCGTCGAACTGCACGACACGGCGGCGCCAGCGCGCGAGCGCACGTTGCAGCGCCGGCATGACGTCCATCTCGATGGATTCGGCGATCGCCTGCAGCGAACCAAGGATCCGGTAGGAACGCGAGGAACTGATCTCCTGGATCTTCGCGTGAATCTCCTGGCGGTCGCGCCGGGATTTTTCCTCGTAGCGCTCGCGCACCTGAGGATCGCCGATCTCGACCGCCGCACTCTCGTTGTACAGGCAGTAGAAGCGCCCGGTGGCATTGCCTTGGCGCACGACGGCGCGCTGCCAGGCGGAAACAACCTCTTCCAGGTTGTCCTCGCGCCAGGTGGTGTCGATCTGGTTAAGGATAAACACCAGTTTGGTGAAATCATTGCGTTCGGCGACGCGATTGACCAGGTGCTCCAGGGTGTCGCGCATCGCGCCCGGTTCCGGGTGGCGGGCATCGAAGAACACCAGCACCAGGTCGGACAGATCGATGATGTGGTCGGTCAGCTGCAGGATCGTCGCGCGCTGCTCGTCGGCATCGAACCCGGGAGAGTCGATGATGATGCGCCCGCGCAGATGCTCCGCGCGCGCGGTCTTCATCGCCAGGAAATGATCCACCGTACGCCCGCCACCGTCGGTGATGCGCTCGATCTCGTCAGATACGCGATAGAACGGGAAACGCGGATCGCCGTCCAGCGCGAGCCCCGGCAGCTCCTGCACGTGCTCGCTTCCGCCGTAGCTGATCACGGTGAACTTGTCGTCTACCGCCTGCGAACCGCTGCGCTGCACGGTGGTGCCCACGTATTCGTTGATGAAGGTGGACTTGCCGGCCGAGAACGTCCCCAGCATGGCGATCATCGGCCACCAGGAGATGGTGAAGGCGTAGGAGTCTTCGGTGGGATCCAGCAGACCGGCCGCATAGCCGACCCGGTCCAGATCACGGAAGGGGTCGACCACCCCCTTCAGGACCGGATTCTCTTCGGCAAGGCGGTCGCTGAGCAGCTTGAGCTGCTTGCGTACCCGAGGGCCAGGACGATTGAACATGCGGACTCCGTCAGTCGAAACGCGTGATCAGCGCGGGTAATACGGCCCCGGCGAACCCCGGACCGGACCGCTCTGATCGGTGAATGGGTTGAACATGTTCATCATACCCATGGGCGCCCCCACATTGCGATTCAGACTCCACATGTCCTGTTGCATGCCCGTGATCGCGCCCGCCATCACGCTGGTATCGCGCGTCATCGAGCCGATATTGGCGTCCATCGAGCGCGTATTGCCCGCGATCACCGCCACTTCCTCGTTCATTACCCGCATGGTGTTGTTGATGTCCGTCATCTGGTGGTCCATCGAGGCCATGTGCCCGGCGATGGTGGACATGTCGCGATCGACCACCTGGGTCATCTGGGCGATCTCCTGGGTCAGCTGGCTGACATCCCGGGTCAGGCTGGTGATCAGCCAGAACCCGTAGATGGCCAGGACCACGAAGGCCAGCAAAGCGGCGTACACAATCAGCTCCACACGCCGGGAGCGGGCATCCGCCTTGTCCGCCTCGTCGCGGACCTCGTTGAAATCACTGTTGCTCTCGTCGCTCATTGAACGCCCTTGGTCGATGCATGGAATCGGGTTCGCTACCCCCGTCAGAAGGCGCCGACGGCGGCGCGGTCGATGATTTCCTCCAGTGATTCCTTCACAAAAATGGCCTGCTCGCGCAGATCCTCGGGCAGCGGGCGCCCTCCGTGGATCATCGGCTCCAGATCCAGTGTCATCAGCCACAGATTGCCCTCGGCATCTTCCTGCAGCACGATCCGGCACGGCAGATACGCAGCCATCGCCGGGCTGTGGCGAACCATCTGCGCGGCAATGGCCACATCACAGAACATATAGATCTTCAGGAACGGAAAGTCCTCCCCGGTAACGCTGCGTACCTCCTCCCCCATCGGCAATTCGCCGACGTTGCGAAGATTCAGTTCGTTGGCCACCAGCCGCAGAATGTCCTCGACCTCGTCGACCGCCAGGCCCGCGTCCACCTTGCGCTTGTAGACCATGGCCTCCGCGGCGTCGCCGGTCTCCAGCACCGTGCGGGCCATCTGCGAATAGACCTTGGGTGCCTGCGAATCCAGCGAGCGGACCTGACCGAGGTAGGGCTCAAAGGCAAAAATGGCATATCCCACGCCAATCAGTGCCAGCAACCCGATCACGACCAAAGCATTGCGTATGAAGCGCATGAAGCTCTCCTGCTCGGTGCCCGCCGTCCGGTGATCACCGGACGCGACACATTATTGTTTTTTGCGGCGACTGCGCCCGAACACGGCGACAGCCAGGGCATCCAGCTCGGCAGCGGCCTTGCCGCGGGGCTCCAGTTCGCGCACCGAAAGCCCCTCGCTGAAGGAACGGCGAAAGGCCATGCGCTGCTTCAGCCGCGGCTTCAGCAAGCGCACCCCCTCGATCTGCTGCAGCGCCTCGTGCGTCTCGTCGGTCTCGCGCACGGCCTGGTGCGTATCGGCGCGATTGATGAATGCCAGAATCTCGGGACGATCACGCGACCCCCGTTGATCCTGGATGCGCTGAACGAAGCGATAAGTCGACCAGACGTCCGCCTGGCTGGGCGGAACCGGGATCAGCACGCGGTCGGCACCCTCCACCGCGGTCATCAGGGAGGCCATGTCCGATGCACCGACATCGATCAGAACCTCGTCGTAATCGCCCGCGCGGGCGCGGACGGCATCGAGATCACTGACCCCGTCCAGCGCGGGTTCGTAACCTTCCTCGTGGCGCACCTCCAGCACATCGCTGAGGGTCCGCTGCGGATCCAGATCCACGGTCAGGGCGCGACGGCGCCCCTCCAGCAACCACAGGGCCAGGTTAAAGGCCACGGTACTCTTGCCGGTACCACCTTTCAGATTGGCGACGACGGTCTGCATGGCGTCTCCTTCGAGCATTGCGGATTGGCGGCTACGCGCAACCCACCAATCCGCACGGCTCCGAAAAAAAGGGGCCTGCCCGACACCGGGCAGGCCCGAACAGAAGCGGGACTTAGTTGCCCTGGCCCTGCTGCTGCGGCATCTGACCCTGCGGGCCATAGCCCTGAGGACCGTAGCCCTGCGGGCCGTAACCCGGACCGTAGCCGTAGCCCGGACCGTAGCCGTAACCCGGATGGCCGTAACCCTGACCATAACCCCGGCCGTCGCCATAGCCCTGACCGTAACCGTGGCCGCGGCCACGACCACTGGCGGAGAAGTCAAAGTTACCGTCGCCCATCATGTCGCCCATCATGTCGCCCATGCCGTAATTACGACCGGAGCCGTAACCGGGGCCACCGAAGAACGGCATGCTCGGACCATAGCCGTAGCCCGGGCCATAGGCGCCGGGGCCATACCCGTAGCCGGGGCCGCCCCACTGGGCGGAGGCCATCATCGGGGCGGCCAGGCCACCCAGGGAAACGGCGAGAACTGCTGCTTTGACCAACTTGTTCATGGTGCTACCTCCTGAAGGAGTCATGCCCTCAATTTGAATGCGTGCACGCGGGGAGGGCTTCCCGAATGCACGCCTTACTGGTCAGGGGAACGGGAAACCGCCCATCCCCCAGGGGAAGACCGAAGATGGCCCGCCCATGCCCGGGTAACCGGACTGCCCCGGATACCCGTATGGATAGCCCCCCGGCATCCCGCCAGGGGTGTGGAACGACGGAGCACCCGGTGTGCCATACGGGTGTTGCGGCCCGTAGCCGCGGTACGCCGGAGCGTGCTGCGGCGGGCCTGGCGCATCCCGCGATTCACCCCGCCGTGACGGGTCGTAATCGCGGTCCGGAAAACGCCCGCGCGGGCGTTCCGGGGCCGATCGCTGCACCTCCGGCGTACCGGAGGCCCAGGGGTTGTGGCGATCACTCGCCGCCAGGTCGACGGCCGGCAACAGAAACCCCGTGGCCAGCAATACCCCGAGTATCGGGGCGTTTCTGACCCGCCTGCGTTTCGCTTGACCGGACTGCCTGCCCTGCATGGCGAACTGCCTCCGTCTGGCTTCCACTCCGACGGGCACCAGCGCCCGTCGGCATGCGACTACTGATCCGCGGATCAGTAGTCGCCTTCTTCCTGCATGGATTCACGACGCTCCTGCATCATCTCCATGCGGCGCTCACGCTGGCGCTCCATCTCTTCCTCGTACGCCGCACGCCCGGCTTCCATCGCCTTCTGGCGCGCTTCGCGCATGGCTTCCATCTCTTCCATGCGCTCCTGGCGCTCGGCGTGCTGGGCCTGGATGCGCTCGCGCATCTCTTCCGGCATGTCTTCCGGCAGGTTGTCCGGATCGAACTGCTGCATCTGGCCGTAGCCCTGACGCTGCTGCATGCCATAGCCCGGCTGCATCATGCCCGGATGCCCAAACCCACCCTGCTGCGGACCGGGGCCGTAACCGGGGCCATACCCCGGGCCGTAGCCCGGACCGTAGCCCTGATGGCCGCGGCCATAGCCCTGGCCGTACCCATCACCGTGGCCGCGCCCGTAGCCCTGACCCTGACTGCGCCCGGACATACCGAAGCTGAAGTCACCGGAGCCTTCACGCTGCTGCATCATCCCGCCACCGGGATGTGCGCCCATGCCGGAGCCGTACGGGCCGTGGCCGTAGGGGCCAGGCACCGGGCCCTGCTGGCCCATCGCCGGACCCTGGCCGTAGCCCTGACCCTGGCCCTGTTCCTGGGCCTGGGCGACGCCCAGGGCCAGCACGGATGCCACGGCGGCACTGGCCAGCGTGGTACCAATCATTCGGGAATTGAAACGCTTCTTCATTGCGAACCTCCTCGAGGTCTTGCTTGCATGTTCACTTGAGTCGAATCCCACGTCGGGTGCGGCCCTTGCCGGGCGTGCCCGGTTTGCCGCTCCCCTTGGGGGTACTGCCGCTGTCCTTGCGGCCGGTCTTGCTGCTCGTGGTGCCGGTCTTGCTCGCCCCCCCGGTCTTCTTGTTGGACGCCGTCGACGCGCGCTTGTTCGCGCTCGCGCTGCCCGTTTCGCGGGTTCCGGTGCCCTTGTTGGTGCTGCTTGCGCGTCCTTTAGTGGCGTCACCGGACACGGACGTGTCGCCGGAGGTCTTGCTCGCGGCTGCGGTGGACTTGCCCTTCGCGCTTACCGAGGTGCCCGCTGGCGACTTCTTCGTACCCTTGGTCCCCGCGGAATCGCCAGCACCCCGCGTGGAGCCGGCCTTCCCGGCACGCGACCCGACCGGGGTAGTCGATGCGGTCGTCTTGCCTGCCCCGGCGCGGGACGTGGTCCTGGAGGTGTCCGCCTGTTTCGCGGTCCCCGCGTCGGGCTTCTCAGCCTGAGCGCGGCCGGACGGCGCGGCACCGGCGTCCTGGGCTCCGGCATTCCCGGTGGCGGGCGTGGAAGCCGCGCGCTCTGGGGTGTCGGTCGGCTCAGGTGCCTGCGCAACAGGGCCTGACGGCTTCGAGTCCGCCGACGGGTTTTCCGAACGGGACTGCGGAGTCGCCGCACCGCCGCCGGAACCCGTGCCCGACGCGCCACCGCTCCCCGGGGCACCGCCCGTCGGCCCGCCAGGCCCGGCGAAGGGACCGCCCGATCCGCCGCTGGGCGGCGGGGGGCCGCCATCGCCATTGCGACGGCGTTCAATGAAGGACCGGATCAGGCGCCCCAGGGCGAGCGCCAGGTCGCGCAGACCCTCGATGAAAGCCACGACCAGGCACTTGAGATAGAGCCCCGCGTATTGCACGACCTGGGTGACCGGCCCGCCCTCGCGCGGGCCGAACAGGTCATTCCCCTCGCCGTATGCCCCCGGAGACGCACCCTGGGTCGGGCTGGCCGTCACACCGGCATGCACAGCATGGCCATTGCCATTGCCATTGCCACAGCCCGCCGTGACCGCACCGTCCTCGTCCAGGCTGGCCGGGCAGAAGGCGCGGCGGCCGGAGATACAGCCCAGCGGGATCACCACCAGGGTCAGCAGGGTGGCCACCACCGTGCCGAACATCAGCGAGATCGCCATGCCCTGGAAGATCGGATCGAACAGGATCACGCTGGAGCCGGCCAGCAGGGCCAGAGCGGTAATGATGATCGGACGGGTACGCGCCTGGCAGGCCAGGATCATCGCGTCGCGCACGTCGTGGCCCTCGTCCACCGCCTGGCGACCGAAATCCACCAGCAGGATCGAGTTGCGGACAATAATCCCCGCAAGCGCGATGAAACCGATCATCGAGGTCGCGGTGAATTCGGCGTTCATCAGCCAGTGGCCGGGAATAATGCCGATCAGGGTCAGCGGGATCGGGGCCATGATGATGCCCGGCAACACGAAGTTGCCGAACTCCCAGACCACCAGCATGTAGATCAAAATCAGCGCGATGGCGAAGGCGATCCCCATGTCGCGGAAGGTCACGTACGTCACCGTCCACTCGCCGGCCCATTCGAAGGCGGTCGAGCCATCATTGGGCGGCGGCCCCAGCCAGTGCGGCTGCACCTGGCTGCCATCCGGAAGACGGTAGTCCTCCAGCTGTTCCTGGACCTCCAGCATGCCGTACACCGGCGCGGCCAGACGCCCGACTACCTCGCCGGTCACGTACTCCACCGGGCGCAGGTTCTTGTGGTAGATCGGCTCGTCCTGCGGGCGCTGGACGAATTCGCCCAGCTCGGCCAGCGGGATCGACCCGCCCTGCCGGGTGGAGATCGGCAGCATCTCCAGCTGCCGGATGTCATTGCGCGTTGCCATCGGCAGACGCATCTCGATCAGATGTGGCTCGACCAGCGACTGCGCCTTTACATCGCCCAGGATCTGCCCGCCGATCGCGGTCTCCAGGGTTCGATTGATGGTGTCCACGGTCACACCGCGGCGCAACGCCTTGTCGCGATCCACATCGAAGTGCCAGACGTTGTGTGGCGCCTGCAGGAAGCTGTCCACATCGGCCACATGCTCGGCACCGGCGAACATGCCCTCGAGATCGCGGGCCACCCCGCGGCGGGTGGCGGCGTCCGGGCCGTACACCTCGGCCACGAGCGACTGCAGCACCGGCGGACCCGGCGGCATCTCGACCACCTGGATGCGCGCGCCGGCCGCCTCGGCCAGCGGGGTCAGGCGTTCGCGCGCCTCGGTGGCAATATCGTGCGAGGTCCGGCTGCGGTCGCCCTTGTCCACCAGCTGCACCTGGATGTCCCCCTGCCAGGGTTCGTTGCGCAGGTAGTAGTGCCGCACCAGGCCGTTGAAATTGAACGGCGAGGCGGTCCCGACGTAGGACTGCAGGGCCACTACCTCGTCCATCTCGCGCAGGACGCTGGCCATGTCGTGGCTCAGCGTCGCGGTCTCGGTCAGGGCCGTGCCCTCGGGGAAGTTCACCATCACCTGGAACTCGGGCTTGTTATCCAGGGGCAGCATCTTCACGCGGACATCCGTGGTCATGAACAGGCTGACCATCAGGAAGAAGATCACGATGACGGCGATCAGAAAGGCGTAGCCGCGCACCCGATTGTCGGCCAGCCCCGGGATTACCGTGCGGTAGAACCGCCCCAGCTTTTCCGCCTGGCGGTGTTCCTTGTCGGTGGCCTTTTCCAGATACGCCATGCTCGGGCGCAGGCGCTGGGTGAGCCACGGGGTGAATACAAACGCCGCCACCAACGAGAACAGCATGGCCACGGACCCCAGCACCGGGATCGGCTGCATGTACGGGCCCATCATCCCGGAGACGAAACCCATCGGCAGCAGGGCCGCGATGACCGTGAAGGTGGCCAGGATGGTTGGGTTGCCGACCTCGCGCACCGCATCCACCGTGGTCTCGGTATCGATGCCGCGCTTCATCAGCCAGCGTCGGTAAATATTCTCCACCACCACGATGGCGTCATCGACCAGGATGCCAATGGAGAAGATCAGCGCAAACAGGCTGACGCGATCGATGGTGTAGCCCAGCAGCCAGGCGCTGAACACAGTGAACAGAATCACCACCGGGATCACGATCAGCACCACGACCGCGGCACGAATGCCCAGGAACAGGCCAACCAGGATGGTCACCGCGAAGGTGGCGATAAAGAGCTTGAACAGAAGCTCGTTGACCTTCTCGTTGGCGGATTTGCCGTAGTTGCGCGAAACCGCCACCTCGACGTTGTCCGGGATCACGCTGCCCTTCAGGCGCTCCAGGCGTTCGAGTACGTCGTTGGCGACGGTCACCCCGTTGCTGCCCGACTTCTTGGCAATGGCCAGAGTGACCGCCGCGGCGCCCTCCGGTGCCGCATCCGGTTCGGGTGCTGCCGGACCGGAGTAGTGGCGCACGAACCGCTCCAGATCGCCCGGGCCGTAGGTCACCTCGGCCACATCGCGCAGATAGACCGGCTGGCCGTCACTGACTGCGATCAGGAGTTGCTCGAGATCCGCGGCGCCGGTGAAGAAACGCCCGGTGTACACCGCGGTACTCAGACCGCCGCTCTCGATGCGTCCGGCCGCGCCCTCGACATTCGCGGACTGCACGGCCTGAGCGATGTCATCCAGGCTGATGTCATAGCCCGCAAGACGTTCCGGCAACACCTCGATGCGCAGGCGCTCCTCGCGCCCACTGACCACGAAGCTCTGGCTGGTGTCGGGGGTTTCGTTCAGCTGCTGCTGCGCATCCAGCGCAATCTGGCGCAACAGGGCATCGTCCACCTCATGCGACCAGAAGGTCAGGTTGACCACCGGCACGTCGTCCGCGCCCTTGGCCTTGACCATGGGTTCGCTGACGCCGGGCGGCATCAGGTCCCGATTGGCGAAGAGCTTGTCGTGCACCTTGACGATGGAGGACTCCATATCTTCGCCAACGTCGAACTGCACGGTCACCATCGCCTCGCCCCGGTGCGACACGGAGTACACGTTGTCCACCCCGGAGAGCTCGCTCAACAGCCGCTCCAGCGGCCGTGCCGCCAGGCTCGCCACCTGCTCCGAGGGGACACCCGGGTAGGACACCATGATGTCCACCATCGGCACCGAGATCTGCGGGTCCTCCTGGCGCGGGGTGACCATCAGGCCGAGGATGCCGATCGCGATACTGGCGATCAGCAGCAGCGACGACAGCGGCGAATGAATAAAGGCCGCCGCCATGCGCCCGGCAATGCCGGGGTCACCGTGTTTCTGCCGGAAACCGGTCTCGGATTGTTTGTCGTCTTCGGCCATCGAGCTTGAACAGTCCTGTTGTCAGTCTGGCGTCCCGAGCACCGGTTCGGCCGGCGCGTCGCCACCGGTGCACCTGCCAGGGGGCAGCAACCGGCGCTGATAGTCCCGGCCTGCAGCCGGGTATGGATCCCTACATACGGCTCCAGGGATCCGTGACACCGTCGCGGCGTCCGACGCCCGAATCCGGGGAACCGCGCCCCACCGGCTGGCCGGAACGCACACCCGCGCCCGGTCGGGCCAGGATCTGCATGCCCGGCTCCAGCCCGGAGGTGACCACCACCTGGTCGCCGCGTCCGCCACCCAGGCGCACCATGCGCACGCGGACGTGGCCCTCGCCATCAAGCACGGCCACGCGCGGCAAGGCACCGCCCGGGATCAATGCCGAACGCGGGATCACGACCCGGTTACTGGAAAGCTCGCTCTGCGGCAGATGCACCGCCGCATGCATGCCCGGGCCACCGCGCACGCCCTGCGGCAGGTCGAACTTGACCGTGACGGTGTGGCGCTGCGGGTCAGCCAGGGGGAAGATCCGGGCGACCCGGGCCTCCACTTCGTCACCGGTATCCAGCCGCACCTGCACGTAGTCGTCCTCCTGCAGGCCGCTCACCAGCCGCACCGGCACCTGCGCCTCGACGCGCAGGAATTCGACATGGCCGAAGCTCACCAGCGGCTGACCGGGCTGGACGGTATCGCCCTCTTCCACGTGCTTGTGCATCACCAGACCATCGAAGGGCGCCTCGGACCGGGTGTCGCGGATGGCCGCGTCCAGTTCGGTGACCCGGGCCCGGGCCTGCTCCCAGCGCGCCTGCGCCTGATCCACGCCGATGTAGCGGGAATAGAGGTCCGTGCGGCGATCCAGCGCGGGATCGCCCATGCCCATGACCTGGCCCATCGGCTGAGTGAACATCTGGTCGAACATCGACGGCACGCCCATGCCCGGCATCTGGCCAATGCTGCGCGACTGTGGCGAGACCATCTCGCGGCCGTACTGCATCTGGGCCTCGCGGATCGCGGCCTCGGCGGTGCGCATCTCGGCCTCGGCCGCCTGGCGCTGGGCGCGCAGCCGGTCGTCGCTGATCGCCACCAGCACCGCCCCCTGTTCGAAGCGGTCGCCTTCGGCGCCCGCCACATCCACCACGCGCCCCGCGGATTGCGCGGTCAGGGTGACTTCACGATAGGGGACCACGGTGCCACTAACGGTCTGAGTGGCCGCCTGATCCGGCTCCACCGTGAGGACGGGACCGGCGGCGTGAGCCGCCGAGATGCCGAACAGCGGCAGAGCCAGCGCGGTACCCAGGAGGGTGCGGGCCAGGAGGCGTCGGGAAACTCGAGCAAGCATGGTCGTCCTACCTCGCGCCGAATGTCGCGATGAAAGAAGGCCCCCGCACCCGGCGCACCTGCGCACACGGGACCGGGGGCAGGGAATGGACCGCACTCGACCGGACGCCGGGGAAACTGGCGGCGAGGCCCGTCCGGCGACCCGGGTCAGCCAGCTGAAAACCGCAGTGGGTATCCATTACCCAGTATGTAGATGAACTCATGCCCGACTACAAGCAACGTATATGCCAATATATCGACCTTCTTATAAAACAATCACTTAATTAGGATTTACTGATATTTAAGCAATGACTGTTGCAACACCCCCGTTTCGCGCTATAACCGAGACAGGGATTGGCGAAACGGGCCATACCGGGGGTGTTGCAGGTGACCCCGGGTGTTGCAACACCGCACCGTTTCCGCCGGCCCCTCCAACAAGAAAAGGAGGCGGGATGACCACAACCGAACTGGCCGAGATCTGCATCCGACACAGTCGCGACCCACACCTCATCAGCGACACCCGGGGCCGTGTCCTGTTCGCCAACCCGGCCTTTCACCAGACGCTGCAAATCCCCTCCGATGCCCGCCTCACCCTGGCGAACCTCGGACCACTGAATCTCGAACAACACCTGCAAGAGGCCGCCATTGCCGCCGGCGAGCACGATGCCGACGCCAACAGCACGCCGCACGCCCTGCACTTCTCGCTAATGGCGGAACTGGACGACGAGACCCTCCCGCTGGAGGTGATCAGCCAGCCACTGCGCCTGAACGATGACCAGCGCGCACTGCGTCTCATCACCCTGCAACCGCAACGCCGGCGAACAACCGCGGTGGAAACCATCAGCGAGGACGAACAGGACGGGCTCGACGACAGCCACTTCCATTCCCACGACGCCAACTGCCGGCCCACGCTGCAGTTCGCACGGCGCGTGGCCGCCAGCGACGTGCGCGTGATGCTCATGGGCGAATCCGGCACCGGGAAAACGCGCCTGGCCCGGGCCATCCACCAGTCCAGCCGCCGCACCCGCGCCCCGTTCGTCGAGATCAACTGCGCGGCGATCCCCGAGGAGTTGCTGGAATCCGAACTGTTCGGCCACGCCCGCGGGGCCTTCTCCGGGGCGGTCAACGACCGGGTCGGGCGCTTCGAAACGGCCGACGGCGGCACCTTGTTCCTCGACGAGATCGGCGAGATGAGCCAGCGCCTGCAGGCCAAGCTGCTGCGCGCGGTCCAGGATGGCGCCTTTGAACGCGTCGGCGAGAACACCACCCGGCAAGTGGATGTGCGCATCCTTTCCGCGTCTAATCAGAACCTGCGCAGCCGCGTCGAGGCCGGCGCGTTCCGCACCGACCTGTTCTACCGCCTCGCGGTCGCCACGGTGGAAATCCCGCCGCTGCGCGAACGGCCCCGGGATCTGGAAGCCACCCTGCAGGCCTATGAGGTACACCACGGCATCCGCATCGCGCCGCATCTGAAGGAACGGCTGCAGGAGCACCCCTGGCCGGGCAACTTCCGCGAGCTGGAGAACGTCTTCGAGTGTCTGACCCTGCACGCCCGCAACGGTCAGGTGGACGACTTCCCCCTGCCCCAGCCGATCCGGGTGGATGCCGACGCGGCGGACACGATCCATGCGCCGCGCACCAACCGCCATGACCCGGCCCACGCTCCCGACGGCCAACCGAACGACCGGGCGGGCCACCCGACCCGCGACGGCCAGCCTAGCGAACATCCGGAGGCCCGGCGCCTGCGCGAGGCACTGGTCGCCCATGCCGGAAATCGCTCGCAGACCGCCCGCGCCCTGGGCATGGATCGCAGCACCCTGTGGCGCAAGCTGCACCGCTACCAGCTAGTCTGAACCTGCGGCTGGCAGACGACCGCCCCCACAAGAAAAGGCCCCGGAGGTGTACACCCCCGGGGCCTTTTCGGTTGCCCTGACCGCGCCTTCCGGCGGCGCGAAAAGACCTAGCGGTACTGTCGCAGATGGCGGGCGCCATCGCGGTGGTGGCGGTCATACACCGGCGCCAGGCGCTCGATCATCGAACGCCGCTCGCTCGTCGGCAACAGCCCCAGGGCGCTGTCCCAGGCCCGCATCGCGCCTGCGGCATCGTCAGCCGCATACAGGGCGTTGCCCAGCTCGCCGTAGAGGTCGGCACGCTGCGCCGAGGTGGCCGGAATGTCTTCCAGTGCCGTGCGCAGCACCTGGACCGCATCCTCGGGTCCGCCACGCCAGTAGGCGACGCGCCCTGCCTCCAGCGCCTCCTGCACCTGCCGCGCGACCTCTTCCTCGCTCATCGGCTCACCGGTGGCCCGGAGCTGCGCCTGTTCCTGCGGGTCCGGAATCGGGCGCTGTGCGCCCCCCTCGTCCTCAGGCTCGTAGGCCTCGCCCGTCATCGGGTCCATGTCACCCTCCGACAAACGCCCCTCGCGCGGCGCCGTCTCGTCCGCTGGGGCCGGGGCATCCTCGGCCACCGCGACGGCCTCGACATCCGCGTCCTCCGGCACCGCATCGGCGCTGGGGGCCAGCACATCGCGCGCCGACCAGGCGATCAGCCACAGCACGATCACGATCACGATCCAGTAGCGATTAACGAAACTTCTCTGCTTGTTATCTGCCTGTTCCATGCCTCACCTTTTCCGGTTTTTCCATTGGCGGAGCGACTCGGGCAACACGGATGAATGTATTCATCAGCGCTTCTCCGGGGTCTCCGTCAAGCGTTCATTCCATTACCTATTTCTATCCTGCACCGAATCGCCTTCCAGAGCGAACAGGATAACGGACAGCACATCGGCGCCAATTCTCCCTTGTAAGGGGGTGCTGATTAAAACACCCGGGCGACATGGCTCAGCGCAACCCGAGCACATCCTGATGCCCGACGGTCAGCTCGACCTCGCCGCGGGCGAGTGCCACGGCGCGCGCCTTGCCCCAGGCACGCAAATCCGCCGCCCGGCCCGGGTCGATCGCGCTGGCTGCGGCCACCCAGCCGTCGATCAGGGCCGCGCCCAGCGCCGCCTGATGCGCGTCAATCCGCCAGTCACTGGCGCAGGTTTGCACCCCGTACCCCAGCCCCTCGATCCGCGCCGCACAGGCCGGCGCGGCGGTCGGCCCCAGGGCCGGGCCGAACCCCTTGTCCGAGCGCTGGTGCCGATTGACCGCGTCCTCCAACTCGGCATCCAGGGCATGCGGCTGCGACCAGCGAATCCGCCCGTCATAACTCAGTGCGAACAACACCGCGGCACCCTGTTCGGCGCAGGCCGCAAGCAACCGGTCCAGCCAGTCGTCCGAAACCAGATCCAACAGCGCCGAACCCGTAACCAGCGACGATCCGCCCGCGAGGACCGCACCCGGATCGTCGGCCAGGTCGCTCACGCACCGCTCGAGCTCGATCCCGGCGCCCGGAGCGACGGCGCGGCCCAGCAGCCCGGCATCGTGATCCACCAGCCGCCAGTGTTGCGGGGGCGGAAGTCGCGGCGCGAGGTAGCGCAGGTTGGAGCCGGTGCCGCTGCCCAGATCCGTCACCTCAAGGGGGGCGGCGACACTTCGCCCAGCCAGATGCGCGCGCAGGGATTCGACCAGGGCCTCCGGCCGGGCCGCATGATCGGCTGCCTCGCGCAGGGCCAGCCAGTCGGCGTCGAAGGATTCCGTCATTGCAGCCAATCCTCCAGCGTCTGTTCCAGCGCGGCCACCGCACCACCCCAGTCCGAACGTTCCGCCATCGCCTCGCGTGCCACCCGTCCCATCCGGTAGCGCGCTCCAGCATCGGTCAACAAGGCGTCAATGGCCTCGGCAAGCGCCCCGATATCTCCTGGCGGAACCAGCCGGCCGGCCGCCTCCGGCACGGTCGCAGGGATCGCGCCACCGGTGGTACCGATCACCGGCAGGCCGCGCGCCATCGCCTCGGTATAGGCCATGCCGAAGCCCTCGTAAGCGCTGAACAGGACAAACAGCGAGGCCCGCGCGTACCAGACCTCCAGCGCCGCATCGTCGCATTCGCCGGCCCACTCGATCCGATCTCCAAGCCCGGCCTCGGTGATCGCCGCCTCCACCCGCTGCACATAGGCCGCGTCCCGCACACGCGAACCCACCAAGACCGCCCGCCAGTCCGTGGTCCGGATGCACGCCAGGGCCTGCACCAGTTCCAGCTGGCCCTTGCGCGGCACGACCGAGCCCACACAGAGCAGCAGCGGCCGCTCGCCGGGACCCGGCCCCAACGCCTGCGGCCGCGGTTCGACCCCCGGCGGTATCGCCTGGAGCCGCCTGGAAGACACCCCCCAAGTGGTCACCTGCCCGGCGGTGAAGGCACTGGTAGCCAGCACGCCCTCTACCTGACCCACGGCGGCGCGTTCACGTGCCAGCAGGTCATCGGCCCGCGCCGGTTCCAGCCCGGTCTCCAGGCCCAGCGGGTGATGCAGCAGATAGATCAGATGCAGGCGCGCGGTGTGGCGGGCCAGCACCTCGGAAAAGGCACCCGCGGCCAGGCCGTCCAGCAGCACCGCCCGCCCATCGGGGAAGCCCGCGAGCGCGCCGTCCAGCGCCGACTCGGCCGCCGCGTCCGGCCCGGGGAATGCCCCCTCCAGCTCGCGCACCGTCACCGTCCAGCCGCGCGCCCTCAAGCCCGCGACCATGCGCGCATCGTAGCGATACCCGCCGGTGCGCTGGTCCAGCGACCCCGGCACCACCAGGCCGAGCTCACGCATTCGGCTCAGGGTGCCGCCTCATAGCTGGCCCAGGCGACGTGCGACTCGTTCAGGGTTACGCACACCGCGTCCAGCTCGCGGGCCGATTCACCCAGCTCGCCGGCATGGATGGCGCGCGCCACGCGCTGATGCAACGCATGGGCGAGGAATTCGGTGGTGGTGTTCTGGCCGCGAAAATCCTCGCGCTCGTCCAGATTCTGGTAGTTCAGATCGCCCAGGAGGGCCTTCACCACCTCGCTGGCGCGTCCGATATCCACCACCAGGCCATCGGCATCCAGGGCCTTGCGGCGGAAGGTCACGTCGACCACGTAGGTCGCGCCGTGGAGCTTCTGGGCCGGGCCGAAGGTCTCGCCGGAAAAGCTGTGGGCGATCATGAAATGATCACGGACGTTCAGGCTGTACATCGGGCAGTTCCCCGCAGGTCGAGTTGAACGGAAAAGGGGTCAGTAACGAATCCGGTGGCACAGCGTGCGTGCGGCCTCGGGCCCGGAGACACGCTGCATCGCCGTCGGCAGGTCGGCGAACGCATCCTCCCCACTGATCAGCGCATCCAGCGCCGGATCGGCCAGCAGTGATAGCGCCAGCGCCAGGCGGCGGCGATAGTCCCAGCGCGCCGCGCGCTCCGGCGGGATGCGTCCGACCTGCGAGCTGCGCAACGTCAGCCGCCGCGAGTGAAAGGCCTCGCCCAGCGGCGCCGGTACCGGCTGATCGCCGTACCAGCTCATCTCCACCACCCGGACCTCGACCCCGGCGAGCGCCAGCGCCTGCTCCAGCCCGGCCGGGTTGCCGCTGGCATGTACGACCCCATCCAGTCCCTGCAGGTCCGGATTCGCTTGCGCCGCGTCCGGGGTGCAAAGGCTCAACCCCAGCCGGGCCGCCACGGCCTCGCGCTGGGGGTTGGGGTCGATCAACGTCACCTCGGTGCCGGGGATCGCGCGCAGCAGCCAGGCCACCAGCAGCCCGACCACCCCGGCCCCGATCACCGCCATGCGATCCCCCGGACCCGGTTGCCCATCCCAGACCGCGTTGATCGCCGTCTCCATGTTGGCCGCCAGCACCGCGCGCTCCGCCGGCACCGCGTCCGGGATCGGGACCACCGCGGCCGCGGGCACGACATAGGCGCTCTGGTGCGGATACAGACAGAACACCCGCTGCCCGAGCGGCACATCCCCTTCGCCCCCCGCCTCGACCATACCGACACTGATGTACCCGTACTTGACCGGCCAGGGGAACTCGCCCGCCTGGAACGGCGCGCGCATTGCCTGATACTGGCTCGCGGGGACCCGGCCATGAAAGATCAGCGACTCGGTCCCGCGACTGATCGCGGAAAACTGCGTGCGCACCCGCACCTCCCCCGGGGCCGGCTCCGCCAGCGCCTCCGGGCGCAGCTCGCCCGTGCCGGGACCGACCACCCAGAAGGCCTGTTCGGGAGCCGGCGTGTTCACCGGAGGCACTGCAAGGTCAGGGTGCAAGGCGGCGTCATCATCCGCGCAGTGTGGGCGAAGCGCATTCCAAGCGGCAACTCCCGGCGCGCGGCGTGGTCGCAAGGCAAAAGCCCGGACACCTCCAACGGAGGGCTACAATCCCCCCATGGAATCATCCACCGCCAAACGTCGCTCCGCGGCACGGATACGGACCGGTCTCCGCGTCTGGGCGGCCGACGGGCTCGTCGCCGGCCTGCTGGGCCTGGTCGTCACGGCGGCACTGATGCTGCATGCCGAACTGGGGCCACACGCAATCATCGGCTTTGTCGTGCTCTGGTTCATGCTCGGCGCCCTGCTCGCCACCACCACCCCCCCGGACGGACTGGCCCGGGACGGACGCGGCCCCGGCCCGGCCAACCGGGTCACACTGCTGCGCGCCGCCCTGACCGCACCTCTGGGGGCCCTGGTATTCGTTCCCCCTGCCACCGGCGACCCATTGCTGGCGCTCTGGGTGATTGCGCTGGCGGGTCTGGCCCTGCTGCTGGACGGACTCGACGGGGCCGTCGCCCGGCGGACCGACAGCGCCACCGCATTCGGCGCCCGCTTCGACATGGAACTGGACGCAGCGATGATCCTGGCACTGTCGGTACTGGCCTGGCAGATGACCGCGGTCGGCCCCTGGGTGATTCTGATCGGGCTGATGCGCTATGCCTTCGTGCTGGCCGCCCGCCCCTGGCCCTGGCTGGCCGGGGCGCTGCCCCCCAGCCGCCGCCGCCAGACCGTCTGTGTGCTGCAGACCGTGGTGCTCCTTCTGGTGCTGATCCCCGGCCTGCCCGCCAGCGCCGCCATCACCATCGCCCTGGCCGGGCTGTTGGCCCTCGGCCTGTCCTTTGCCGTGGATATCCACTGGCTCTATCGCCACCGACCGGAGGTGTGCCATGACTGACGCCCGCTGCATCCGCCCGACCATCCACCTGCGCCACGCGCTCCTGGCCCTGCTGCTCGCGGCCGCCCTCGCCCTGCCGGGTACCACTGCACTGGCCAGTACCGATCGCTGGGTGATCGACCCCGACCACTTCGCGGTCGGTTTCATGGTCGATCATGCCGGCTACGCCAAGGTCATGGGCATGTTCCTCGAGGCCGAGGGCGAATTCGAGTTCGACCCCGAAACGAATGAGCTGGGCGGCGGCTACTTTGTGATCCAGACCGACAGCGTGTTCACCAACCACGCCGAGCGCGACGACCACCTGCGCAACGAGGACTTCCTGAACGTCGAGGAATACCCGGAGATGCGCTTCACCGCCACGCGCTACCAGCCCACCGGCGAAAACACCGGCCGCCTCAGTGGTGGCCTGGAACTGCTGGGCGAGACCCGCACCATCCATCTCGACGTGACCATCAACAAGGTCGGGCGCTACCCGTTCCCGCTCGGTGGACTGTTTGGCCGCCCCTATGTGCTGGGCGCCTCCATGCGCGGCAGCTTCAATCGCTCGGACTTCGGCATGACCTACGGGCTGATCCGCGACATCGTGGGGGACGAGGTCGAACTCATGATCGAGTTCGAGGCCCAGCGGCAATAGCAGGATTCACCACGAAGCACACGAAGGCACGAGAAGGTCAAAGGACTTTCACCACAGAGGGCACGGAGTACACAGAGCAAGGCGGGTCAAGGGCGATTCACAGGAAGATGGGAAGGGCGTGAAGGTTCTTGATGGAATGGTTGGGGACAGGGCCCAGTACGTGCCACCCCGGCCGCATCTCGACTACGTCGTCATCCCGGCCGTAGCGAAGCGGAGAGCCGGGATCTCCCAGGGGTGCCACCGACGCATTGCCAGCCCCGGGAGATCCCGGATAACGGCTTCGCCGTTTCCGGGATGACAATTTTCGCGACGCGGATTCCGGGATGACGTGGGTCGGGGTTGTTGCTGAGCGGTGGGGATGGCGGAACGAAAAAGGCCCCGGGTCGTTGGCGCGCCGGGGCCTTTTGGGGCGAGAGGCTATGAGGCGTCAGGCCTTGGTGTTGATGTTGGTGCCCACGTTCTCCGGCAGACCCTGTGTGGCGGCCTGCATCTCGCCGATGTCGGGCATCGCCTGCAGCAGGGACTGAGCGGCCATCTCCTGCGATTCCATCGCCTTCTTCTGAACGGCCACATCCTTCTGCATCGCCACCTGCTGCTGGCTGTTCTGCGTGGCCATCGCGGCAATCGCGCTTGCATCCATCTCGGTACTCCTAGAACGCTGAATGTTCAGGCCCGTGGACGTCCAACGCGCAAACGGGCCTGTCCCCGCTGACGGCCGCATCCCGCAAGACTTGAGCCTCCATGCACGATTTTTTCGCACGCGGGAGAATTTTCAACGCACACCCTTACGAACGACGATCAGCACCCGAACTCTCGTCGCCGATGCTTCCCCTTCTTCGCGCCTGCGTGCTTTTCGTGGTGAACAAGGTCCTCGACCTTCAATCAGTCTTTCCCGCGTTGCGTCCGGCAGGACCTTCGGGCGCTCGGCACACCCGCGCGGCAAAGCGCCGCATCACGCCGCGGGCCACGCGATCCTCGGGTTCGATGCAGAACCCGGCCTGCTCCACGGCGGCCTCGGTATCGCGATTCGGGTGGCAGCCCCCCGTCACACAGGTCCAGGCCGGCTGCACGCGATCCTGCAGGCGGGCGAACACCGGTCGCGCATGACGCACATGCTCCAGCATCCGCAGCTGGCCGCCATCGGCCAGCACCCGGCGCACCTCGCCCAGGGCCTGGGGCGGATCCTGCACGCTGCAGAACACCAGCCCCGACACGACGGTATCGAAGGCATTGTCGGCAAACGGGAGCGCCTCGGCCCGCGCGACCACCAGGGGCACCCCCGGAGCCCGTCGGCGGGCGCGGCGCAATGCGGCCAGGTCGGGATCCATGGCGATCACTCGAGAGGCGTCGTCATACAGGGGTAGATCACGCCCAGTGCCACACCCGATCTCCAGCACCCGGCCTGTAGCGCCCGCTACCAGGCGCCGCCGCCAGCGGCGAAAGCCCAACACCTCGGCACTGGCCATCAGGGAGTCGTACAACCAGGGAATCTGTTCAAGACCGCGCATCGCGCCTCCGCGAAAGACCGGGAAAACAAAAATGAGTCCTGATTAGCACGAACCCTCCGCAGGTGGGACAAACACGTTGATCGTATCGGCGTTCTGGAGCGTTCGCCTGCAAGCAGGCTCCTACGAAGGCAACTACCTGTAGGAGCCTGCTTGCAGGCGAATGGGCCTCGGCGAGATCCCAGCGCCCATCGGAAAATGTGACACCCATCACACTCTTTCAGCCGCTGGCAGGAACCTGTTTCCACACACCCTGTCCACTTATACAAGTTGCGGAAATCATCGGCTCGTGGCAACGGCAGCCGGTGATCCGCCGTTCAGACGACAACCCTCCATCACACGGGTGTCTGAACGATCTTGGGCCCGGCCATTGCGCCGGGCCTTTTTTTGTCGGGTTGTCCGTCCCCACCGACACGGGGCAACGCCCGACCAATACCCCTTGGGCTCCCGACACCACGTCGCTGTTATGATTGCGCGCTTTCGCCAATCGCGCACAGGGGCACCGTGGCCGAAGCTTCCCAGTCGAAGATCCTCTACGAGGTGGACGATCACCCGCCTCCGGTCAAATGCACGATCAGCGCGCTGCAAAGCCTGCTGTTGGTCGCACCGGCCATTATCATTGCCCCCCTGATCCTGGCCCGCGCCATTGGCCTCGATCTGGCCGCAACCCAGTGGACCGTATTCGCCGCCCTGATCGGCAGCGCGCTCGCCACGCTGATCCAGGTCCGCCGCGTCGGTCCGGTCGGGTCGGGCTACCTGATCTTCATGGGGACCTCGACCGCCTATCTGGCCGTAGGCATCGAGGCCGCCCTGGTCGGCGGCATGGCGCTGGTCGGCACCCTTGGAGTGCTGTCGGCCCCGGTACAATTCCTGTTCGCGCGCTATCTCGGGCTGTTCCGTCGCATCATCACGCCCACGGTCAGTGGGGTCGTGATCATGCTGGTGGTGCTCGGCGTGATCCCCACCACAGCCGACATGATGCAGGGCGAAGGCGACTACGAGGGGACCTGGCGGGCGCTGACGGTCGCCCTGTTCACCCTCGGGTTCACCATCCTGGTGGCGGTCTTCGGCGGGCGCCTGCTGCGCCTGTGGGCACCCATCATGGGCCTGGGCTCCGGGATCGTGGTCGCGATGATCTTCGGCGTCACGGATTTCTCGGAGGTCGCCGAGGCGGCCTGGTTCGGCCTGCCGCCGTTGGAATGGCCTGGCTTCTACTTCGAGTTCTCGCCCACCTGGTTCACGCTGCTGCTGACCTTCGCGATCGTGACCCTGGTCGGCGCGGTAGAGTCCATTGGCGACACCCAGGTCGCGCAGCGCAATTCCTACCGCACCCCGCGCAAGATCGACCACGACCGCGTGCGCGGCGGACTGTATGCGGACGGCCTGGGCAACATGATCGCCGGCAGTCTGGGCACACTGCCCAACACGACCTACGGCATTGGCGTCTCCTCGATCGAGCTGACCGGCATGGCCGCCCGCCGGGTCGGCTACTACTTCGCCGCCTTTCTCGCGCTGATCGCGCTGATCCCCAAGCTGAACATGCTGATGATCTCCCTGCCGGGCCCGGTCTTCGGCGCGTTCCTGCTCATTCTGCTGGCCCTGCTGTTCGTCGCCGGGATCCGCCTGTGCGCCCAGGACGGCCTCAACTACCAGAGCGGCCTGATCATCGGTGTTGCCTTCTCGACGGGTTTCATCTTCCAGAATCAGCTGTTTTTCCACCACCTGATCCCGGAAGCCCTGAGCCCGTTTCTGAATAACGGCGTCTCCACTGGCGGCACGGTCGCGGTGGCACTGAGCATGATCTTCAACCTGCGGCCGCGCCCGCACCGCCGTGCGACCTTCGAGCCCGAGGCGGATTCGCTGCCACAGGTCCACGCGATGGCGCAGGAATTTGGCGAAAGCCTGAGCCTGCCGGAGAAGCAGTCGGTCAAGCTGCAGATCGCCCTGGAAGAGGTCTTCATGCATCTGTCCGAGCAGGCGGCCCGCGAACCGGGGCGCAGCCGACCGGTCGATGTGCGTCTGGAACGCGAGGGCGAAACCCTGGCAGTGGAAATGATCGATCGCACCGCCGCAGCCGAGGTCGACGAGGCCACGCTGCGCGAGGCACGCCAATGGACGGCCAGCGACGAGCAATCGCTGCGCGAGCTGGGCCTTTACCTGTTGAACAGCCTGGCGCAGGACGTTCGCCACATGCGCATGGCCGGGGTCAACTACATCTCGTTCAACATCCCGTTGCGCTGAGAGAGCCCCGGCGCCGCCCTCTCCGGGTTCAGTCGCGGCTACCGTGGATCAGGTTGAGGAACTCGCGGCGGGTACGGCCGTCCTCGCGGAAGGCGCCCAGCATCACCGAGGTCGCCATGGACGAATGCTGCTTCTCGACGCCGCGCATGGTCATGCACATATGCTTGGCATCCACCACCACGCCAACCCCCTTGGCCCCCGTCACCTGCATCAGGGCCTCGGCAATCTCGCGGGTCAGGCTTTCCTGGATCTGCAGGCGCGCGGCGAACATGTCCACGATGCGGGCGATCTTCGACAGGCCGATCACCTTGCCATTGGGCAGGTAGGCGACATGCACCTTGCCGATAATCGGCAGCAGGTGATGCTCGCACAGGGAGTACAGCTCGATATCGCGCAGCAGGACCATCTCGTCGTTATCGGACGAGAACAGCGCATCGTTCACGATGGTGTCCAGATCCTGCTGGTAGCCACGCGTCAGATATTGCATGGCCTTGGCCGCGCGCATCGGCGTATCCCGCAGGCCCTCGCGTTGCGGATTCTCGCCGAGCCCGGCGAGAATCTCGCGGTAGTGCTCGGCGAGTTGTTCCGGGGCGGCCAGCGGCTGGCCCGAGGCAGGGGTGGCCGTCGGCTCGTCGGCCATGCGGGCATCTGCGTTCATCGATGGTTCCTTGTTCTCGTTCATTCTCGCGTTCTTCCTCTTTCCTGCTCAGGCCGCGATGGTGACCGCGAGGCCGGAGGCCAGGGCCAGCATCGCGCCCACGGTCAGCACCAGGCGCAGACCGAGATAGCCACGGGGCAACGCTCGCCGCTGCAGGCTCAGCCGATCCACCCACCACACCCCAAGAAACAGCACTGCCAGCGTCATCAAGGCCTGCGGCAGCGGCTGCAGCACCGCCAGCCAGGCCAGGACGGACGGCACCACCGCCCACACCGGCGCCGAGAGCGGACCCACCCGGTGCTGCCGATCCGCCAGATAGATTCCCCAGTGGACAGCCCCCAGGAACGACAGGATCACCGCACCATAGAGCGCCAGGGCCTCCAGCGCGAAAACCTGCCATTCGGGCTGGGCCATCCAGGCCCCGATGCCGAAGAACGCGAAGGGTAGCAGCCCGGCGTACCCGAGCACCTGCAATGCAGGTGCCGGGGTATCCGGGCGCGCGCCCTCGCCGCGCGCCAGCAGGGCTCGGTGGCCCAGGTACTCGCGCAGTTCAGGGAGCCCCCCGATCACCCCTTCGCGCGTCACAAACAGGGGCAGCACCGCGGCGCCGGTGGCCTGTTGCAACGCATGGAACTGCTCGCGGTTATGGGCCGAGCCCATGCCCCACTCCAGCCGCTGCCAGCGCCCCGGGGCCGTCGCCTTCAGAAGCGCCTCGGCATCCCGGAAATCC
Organism: Thioalkalivibrio sp. ALM2T; assembly: GCF_000381505.1. Classification (NCBI taxonomy): domain Bacteria; kingdom Pseudomonadati; phylum Pseudomonadota; class Gammaproteobacteria; order Chromatiales; family Ectothiorhodospiraceae; genus Thioalkalivibrio; species Thioalkalivibrio sp. ALM2T. The sequence continues at coordinate 9,846 of NZ_KB906570.1, read as the reverse complement.
GACAGCCCGGAGGTGATGCCCACGATCTCGTGGGTCGTCAGTGCATCGCGCACCTCTGCCGGCCACTCGGGGGCGCCCGCTTGCGCCTGGTTATCTGTGTTCACGATCCGCGTCTCCCGCTGTACCTGTTTCGCGGTATACCGCCCTCCTATTGGAGGCCGGGGAACTTTTTACCGCCACCATTTACAAATATTGTACAGTTATTGTATAAGATGTACATCGCCCTGCGGCCCGGAGATCCACCACCATGCAACGCTCGCGCATCGCCGTCATCGGCGGAGGCATCGCCGGCCTGTCCGCCGCCTGGATTCTGCAGACCCGGCACCAGGTCCAACTGTTCGAATCGGAACCGGAGCTCGGCGGCCATGCCCATACGGTGGAGGTACCCGATCCGCAGGGCCACACGGCCATCGACACCGGCTTCGTGGTCTACAACGAGCGCAACTACCCCCTGCTCACTCGCCTGTTCGCGGAACTCGACGTCCCCACCCAGGATACGGACATGTCCTTCGGCTACTCGCGTCAGCCCGCGGGCGTCGAGTATGCCGGCTCCGATCTGAACACCCTGTTCGCGCAGCGCCGCAACCTGGTGCGCCCGACGTTCCTGCGCATGGCGAGCGATATCCTGCGCTTCAACCGCCTGGGCAAGGGCCTGTTCGAGCGTGGGGAAAGCCCGGAGGGCACGCTCGGCGCGTTCCTCGCCCGACACCAACTGGGCCGCGGCTTCACCGAGGACTACCTGCTGCCGATGGCGGCCGCAATCTGGTCCTGCCCGCCCGAGGAGATCCGCGAGTTTCCGGCCGCCAGTTTCCTGCAGTTCTTCCACAACCACGGCCTGCTGGATCTGCGTGATCGCCCGCAATGGCGCACGGTGGTTGGCGGCAGCCGCGAGTACGTCCAGCGGCTCGCGGAGCGCCTGGAACCCGGCAGCGTGATTCACCAGCCGGTACGCGCAGTGATCCCCGATGCCGACCGGTGGCGGGTCCTGACCCACGATCAAGCAGTTGGGTTCGACGCGGTCGTGTTCGCCTGCCACGCCAACACCGCGCGCTGGCTGCTGAACAAGGCCGACCCGGCACGCGAGCGTCTGCTCGCCGCCTGCCGCTTCCAGCCCAACCGCGCGATACTGCACACCGACCCGGCGCTGATGCCCCGCTCGCGCCGCGTGTGGTCCTCCTGGAACTATCTCTCCGGGCGATCCACCCAGGCGCGCGACAGCGTCTCGGTCTCCTACTGGATGAACCGCCTGCATCGCCTGGAACGGCGCCAGGACTACATCATCAGCCTGAACCCCTGGCGCGAGCCGCACCCGAACACCGTGCTCGGCGAACAGCACTGGGAACACCCGGTCATGGACACCGCGGCGGAGAAGGCGCGTCAGCGCCTCGCGACCACCCAGGGCGAGAACAACCTGTACTTCGCCGGCGCGTGGATGGGCTACGGTTTCCACGAGGATGGACTGCGCTCGGCAGTTTCCATCGGGCGATCGCTGGACATCGAACCGCCTTGGTCCGGCCCTGCGCACCCCCCCATGCAGACCGCCCACCAATCGGGCTCCGCCATTCACGGCGGCGTAGCGACACCGACGCACGCGCCGCCTGCGCAATCCCGGAGCGCGTGAATGGACGCCGCCCTGGTCCATGGCACGGTGCTGCACCAGCGGTTCTTTCCGCAGCAATATCGCTTTCGCTACCCGGTAACCAGCGCGCTGTTCGATATCGATCGACTGGCGGAGACCACACAGCGCTGCCGTCTGTTCTCGCTGAATCGCTTCAACCTGTTCAGCCTGCGCACCCGGGACCACGGCCCGCGCGACGGCCGCCCCTGGCGCCCGTGGATCGAGGCCCACCTGGCCGAACACGCCATCGACCTGGCCGGTGGCCCGATTCACCTGCTGACCATGCCGCGCGTCCTCGGGCACGCCTTCAACCCGCTCAGTGTCTGGTACGCCCGGCATGCCGACGGCGAACTGCGCGCCATCCTGCTGGAGGTGCGCAATACCTTCGGCGAGCACCACCACTACCTGCTGCACGAGAACGGCGCCCCCATGGCCCTCCCCGTGCGCCAGGAAAAGAACAAGGCCTTCCACGTCTCACCGTTCATCGACATGCACGCGCGCTACGCCTTCACCCTGACGCCGCCACGCCTGCAGTCCGGCGCATCGCTGCGCATCGCGATCAACGAATACCAGGACCAGGAACGGATGCTGGTGGCCTCGCAACACGGCCGCCTGCGTCCGTTCAGCGACCGCGCGCTGCTGGCCGCCTTCCTGAAGAAACCCTGGATGACCCTCAAAATCCTGCCGCTGATCCACTGGCAGGCTCTCAGAATCTGGTGGCGCGGCGGGCGCTATCACCCACGGCCCGCACCCCCCGCACAGGAGATCGACTAATGGCCCTCGACCACCTCGACACCCCGCATGAAGGCACAACCCGGCGCGACTGGGCCCTGCGCCTGGTGGCCCGCGCCCTGAAAGACATCGATACCGGGCAGATCACCCTGATCGGTCCGTCGGGCGACCGCATCACCGTGCGCGGACGCAAGGCCGGCGTCGAGGCGGTATGGCACTTCCGCCGCCCGTGGCGGGCCATCCTGCGCCTGCTGCGCCACGGCGATATCGGCTTCGCCGAAGGCTTCATCAGTGGCGACTGGATCACCCCCGACCTGCAGACGCTGCTGCGCTTCGCCACCGACAACGAACAGGCCCTGGCGCCGATGGCCGAGCGCCCGACATGGCAGCGTGCCATCGACCGCATGCGCCACTGGATGCACCGCAACAGTCGCCGCGGAAGCCGCGCCAATATTCGCTTCCACTACGATCTCGGCAACGACTTCTACAACCTGTGGCTGGACCGCACGATGAGCTATTCGTCGGCACTGTTCACCCGCGGCGACGAGGCCCTGGAACAGGCCCAGGCGCAGAAGTACACCCGCCTGCTGGATCAGCTAAACGCCGAGCCTGGGGCACACATCCTCGAGATCGGCTGCGGCTGGGGCGGCTTTGCCGAGATGGCCGCGCAGCGTGGCTACCGCGTCACCGGCGTGACTCTCTCGCAGGAGCAACTCGACTATGCCCGCGCCCGCATCGAACGCGCCGGCCTGAGCGACCGCGTGGAACTGCGTCTGCAGGACTATCGCGACCTGCAGGGCACCTACGACCACGTGGTCTCGATCGAGATGTTCGAGGCCGTGGGGGAACACTGGTGGCCGACCTTTTTCGCCAAGGTCCGCAGCTGCCTGCGCCCGGGCGGCCGCGCGGCGCTGCAGGTCATCACCATCGCGGAAGAGGCCTTCGAGTACTACCGCCGCAACGCGGACTTCATCCAGCTCTACATCTTCCCCGGTGGCATGCTGCCCTCGGTCCCGCGCTTCAACGCGGAGGCCGAGCGTGCCGGGCTCGCGGTCGAGGACCAGGCCCTGTTCGGCGAGGATTACGCGCGCACGCTGCGCCACTGGCACCGGGAGGTCCGCCAGGCGGAGCCGGTGATCGAGGCCCTGGGCTATTCGCAGTCGTTCCTGCGCATGTGGCGCTACTACCTCGCCTATTGCGAGGTCGGCTTCGACACCGCCCGCGTGAACCTGATGCAGGCGGTTCTGCAAAGCCCCGTCCAGCCCGCCGCGCCGGGCCATGACCCCGCGAACCGATGAGGTGAGCACACTACGCTGGCCGCGGCTGTTCGCCTACGGCGGCCTGGGCATGCCCCTGGCCGTCCTCGGCCTGCCGCTGTATGTCTTCCTGCCCGCCCACTACGCCGAGCACACCGGCCTGGGCGTCACCCTGGTGGGCGTCTTTCTGCTGCTGGCACGGCTGCTCGATGTCGTCACCGACCCGCTGATCGGCCATCTGTCCGACCGCATCCCCGGCGCCTGGCGGCGGCGCGCGGTCATGCTTGCGGGCGTCCCGCTGCTGCTGATCGCCGCGCCCTTCCTGTTCCGCCCGCCGGCGGATGCCGGCGCTTGGTATCTGCTGATCTTCAGCACCCTGGTCTACCTCGGCTGGACGCTGGTCGCCCTGCCCTACGCCGCCTGGGGCGCCGAGCTCTCCGGCGACTACCACGAGCGCTCGCGCATCACCGCCGCGCGCGAGGGCTTCGTCGTACTGGGCACGGTAACAGCCGCCGCGCTCCCAGCGGTCCTGGGCCTGCAGGACGACGCCGGCGCGGCGCTGGCCACCCTTGCTGTGTTGCTGTGGGTGCTGCTGCCGATCGCCTTCGTGATCCTGCTCTGGCGGGTGCCGGAGCGCCCGGGGCGCCTGGCGCCGGTGCCCTGGCGCTCCGGCTGGATCCTGCTGCGGTCCAACCAGCCGTTCCGCCGCCTGGTCCTCGCCTGGGTCCTGAACGGCACCGCCAACGCCATCCCGGCCACCCTGTTCCTGCTGTTCATCACCCACGTGCTGGAGGCCCCCGGCCACGCCGGGCCACTGCTGCTGGTCTACTTCGCCACCGGCATCCTCGCGCTGCCCCTGTGGCTGCGCCTCGCCCGCCGGATGCCCAAGCACCGGGTGTGGACGCTCTCGATGCTGCTCGCCTCGACCTTCTTCATCTGGGTCCCGTTCCTCGGTTCCGGCGATGTACTCGCGTTCTACGCCATCACGGTATTGACCGGGCTCAGCCTCGGTGTGGACCTGGCGCTGCCGGCTGCGATGCAGGCCGACGTGATCGACCAGGACACCGCCGACGGCGGCGGCGAGCGCGCCGGGCTGTTCTTCGGCCTGTGGGGCATGGCTACCAAGCTGGCCCTGGCCCTGGCCGTGGGCATCAGCTTCCCGCTGCTGGGCCTGGCCGGCTTCTCGGCCGACGGCAACAACGGCCCCACCGCCCTGCTGGTGCTGGCCCTGGCCTACGCCGGCCTGCCGGTGCTTTTCAAGCTCGCGGCGATGGCCCTGATCTGGCGCTTCCCCATCGACGCCGACGCCCAGCACGCCCTGCGCGAACGCATTCACGCGCGCGAACGCGCCGCACCTTCAGCCCAGCCCGGAGGAACCAACCCATGAATAGCCACGCCACCCGCCGCGGGACCCTGCTCGCATCCATGCTGCTGCTTGCACTGTTCCTGACCGGCGCACCCGCCAGCGCCACGACCGAGATCGACGGCGTCCGCTTTGCCAACACGGTCACGATCGACGACACGACCGTCCCGCTGCGCGCCGGGCGTCTCTATCGCTACACCATCTTTCGCGTCTACGTCGGCGCGCTCTACGTCCCGGAAGACGTCGCTCCGGACGATGTACTGACGGCAGACGTGCCCAAGCGCCTGGAACTGGAGTATCTGCGCGCCATCAGCGCCGACGACTTCCGCAAGAGCGGAAACAGCCTGCTCGAAGACCAGCAGACCCCGGACACCCTTGCGGCCCTGGCCGACCGGCTGGAGACCTTCAACGCCGCCTACCGCGACATGGAGGCAGGCGACCGCTACGCCCTGGAATACCGCCCGGGCCATGGCACCCGCCTACTGCAAAACGGCACGCCGCTGGTCGAGGTCCCCGGCCACGACTTCGCCACGGCCTACTTCGGTATCTGGCTGCACCCGGAAGAGCCCCTTTCCCGCCGCTTCCGCGACACCCTGATCGGCCAACGCTGAACTCACGCTCCAGGCATCCCCAATCTGCGTGCACGCGCACGCACCGCGGGGTCTGGAAAGCACCTGGTTTTTACCCGTCATCGCGAGGCGCGAAGCGCCGCGACGATCTCCAGGACCTGCCACCGGGCCTCTCCCCTGGATTGCCGCGGGGCGCTCGCAAAGCCAGAAAAGAACCTACCCGTCATCTGGCCCCACCCCCCCCGCAGCCCCCGATCCGCGAAGCCCTTCACAGGAACATGGCTCCAACCTGGACTAGACTCTTCCGTCCGGGACCCAGGGCCAGGAAGGCCGGGGAGCCACTGATCCATCCGTCCGCTCGCGTACGGATCGGGGCTCTCCCTCACGGCGTCCCGACGGAGGATTGCCATGCAACACCGCATCGCCTTCCGGGAGGCCACCTGGCCTGCCGACGCCGAGGCACTGTCCCAAGTTCGCTGCGAGGTCTTCGTCGAGGAACAGGGCGTGCCCGAACCACTGGAGTTCGACGGCCTGGACGCCGCCGCCCTGCACTGGCTGGCCACCGGACCAGGGGACGAACCGGTCGGCACCCTGCGCATGCTGCCCTCCGGCCAGATCGGCCGCATGGCCGTGCGCGAACCCTGGCGCGGACACGGCATCGGCTCGCGCCTGCTGGACTGCGCCCTCCTGGCCGCTGCCCGCCACGGCTGGCGCGAGGTCTGGCTGAACGCCCAGAACAGCCGCATCGGCTTCTACGCCCGCCACGACTTCTTCGTCATCAGCGACACCTTCGAAGACGCCGGCATCCCCCACCGCCGCATGCTCCACCGCATCCATTCCCCGATCCCACGACCCCGCCAACCCTGGAGCCACCCGAACCACGGCCTGGCCGCGCATCCGCTATAGCGCTCCCCGCGATGCGATTCGCTGCGCTCATCGGCATCCTACGAAGGCTTTGTGGGAGCGGGCTCGCACGCGAATCGGCAGCACCCCTCCCCCCGCAACGCCCACAAACGTAGGGTGCGTTGAGCCCTGCGAAACGCACCACTCACGTGATGCGATTCGCTGCGCTTATCGCCTGCCTACGAGACATCCTGTTGCAGCCTGCTTGCAGGCGAACGTCCCGGAAACCCACGAATTCCGTGATTCCCGGAACCGCACGAAACCACCACCGAACCCAGAGATGCGAACACACCCGCACTCGCCTATGCTGAGAGGAGCACCCAGCACGCGAGCGACACGCCGATGACCACCCCCGAACGCGACCCGACCCTGATCGACGCCGAGGCCCTGCTGGCCGAACTCCTGGCCGCCACCCGCCGGCGCCTCTGGCTGCATGCCCGCGTCGCGCTCCTGGCCGAGATCGCGGGAGCCGACCTCGGCGCCGAGCTGGCCGGCATCGCGCGGCGCCATCGCCACACCGATATCCGCCTGCTGGTGGACGACGATCTCGCCCTGAAGGAACAACTCCCAAGCCTGGTCGAGAGCATCAAGCGTCTACCCAGCGCCGTATCGGTGCGCCGGCTGGAGGCCGCGGAGGAAAGCCCGCTCACCGTCACCGCCATCGCCGATCACAGCGGCTGGATGCAGCTCACCCAGGCCGGCGGACGCCGCATCCTGCGCGGCGATGTCGAGGACCGGCCCGGCACCCAGCGCGCAGCCCAGGACTTCGAGGCCAACTGGAGTCTCAGCGATGAAGCCGTCGAACTCCGCCGCCTCCTCGTCTGACATGCCCCGCATGGTGGATCGGCGCCGCTGGCTACGGGCAGCCCTCGCGCTAGGCGCTGGCACGCTCCTACCCGCAGCGGGTTTCGCACGCGACACCCACGCCGAGGTCGCGGTCCTGCCGCTGCAAAACCGCCTGGCCCACAGCCTGCTGCCCGAGCTCCAGGCCCTGTTCGGCGACACCGCCACCCTGCGCGGCGACGGCTTCCGCCTCCTGGTACGCGCCGACGCCCGCACCCTCCAGCAGATCCGCGAGGTCGTCGCCGAACTTGACGCCCCGACCCAGGACCTCATCCTCTCCGTGCGCCGCCACAGCGACGCCCCGCGAACCGAACGCGGCAGCGGTATCGAGTTCGAGAGCGGCCCGGACGGCACCGAAGGGCGCATCACCACCCAGCGCCTGCGCACCACGCGCCGCGACGACCAGACCCAGCACCTGCGCCTGCGCGAAGGCACCGATGCGATCATCCTGGTCGGCGAGACCCGCACCGCCGGCTTCCGCATCATCCACGGCCGCGCCGTCGTCGGCGTCGAACCCCTGCTACAGGACACCGCCCGCGGCTTCCGCGTGCGACCCCAGGTCCAACCCGACGGCCGTGTGCGCGTCGCCATTGCCCACCTCCACGAACGCCCCCTCGCGCGCGGCGCCGTGGACCGCGACGCCATCGACACCCAGCTCACCCTGGAGCCGGGCACCTGGCACACCCTCGGCGGCGTCCACAGCGAGAGCGCCACCGAGCAGCGCGGCCTCGCCTCCCGCCGCACCACCCGCGACCGCGACACCCTCACCGTCGAAATCCGCGTCGATCCCGTTCGCTAGCCAGCCCCCATGATGCGATTCGCTTCGCTCATCGGCATCCTACGGGATAGCACCGCCCCGTAGGGTGCGTTGAGCCCCGCGAAACGCACCTCCAACCGCGAGGCATCGACCACCCAACTGGCAGGCTAACGGTCCGGCGCACTTCCACACCGGGGTGATACAGTTGTTTAAACAATGTCTATACATCTTGCGGGTGGAGCCATGGCCGAGACACGACTGAACATCAAGCGGTGGGGCAACAATCTGGGGGTTCGCCTTCCAGCGGCCATCGCGCGCGCAGCGCATCTGGAGGCGGACCAATCCGTCATCGTGTCCGTGGAGGGCAACCAGATCGTAATCCGTCCGGAAACCAGTCAATCCATGACGCTCGATGAGCGGCTGGAAGCGTTTGACCCGGATGTCCACGGCGGTGAGGTCATGCGCACGGACGTGCTTGGAAATGAACGATGGTAAAGCGCGCAGCACCCAAGGACTGGGTACCCCGGCGCCGTGATGTCATCTGGATTGACTGCAACCCTCAGGCAGGACGGGAGATGCGAGATATTCACCCCTTCCTGGTCCTGTCGCCGACCCAATTCAACACCCGAACCTCGCTGGTCCTGGGGCTCCCCATGACCACCGCCGACTACGATGCGACCAACCCATTCGCCGTGGTGGCGGGTACCACGCCGGATGCAAAAACCAGCTACATCCTCTGCCACCAAGTAAAGTCCTTCGACTGGCGCCAACGCAACGCGACACCCCATCCAGCCGGACAAGTGCCGCAGGGGACCTACCGGGAAGCCTGCGCGGTCCTCAACCAGATCCTCGAACTCTGCCCCGATCCCGCCTAGCGGACGTTTGTCGTACGGGCGGGACTCACGTAGGCCGGCCGCGTCCGCGTCGCCATAGTCAACGGGGTCAAACCTTGCCTTTTGCCCTCGGGGACACAATCCGACTGACGCGCGAAAAATGCAGACCAAAATGGTCACCGATGGCCTTTAGCGTGTAGCCACCGCTGGCATAGGCTCGTCGGATCGCCTCATTCCTCGGCAAGCTGGCAGCCAGCGAGTCGAGCGTCGGCGGCATAGGCCGCTGCTGGGCCCTCGGGTATTCCGGATCCGAGTCCAGCCTGCCGGACTGGCCTGCCAGCTGCTCCTCGACAAAGGCCTCGGATCCAAGGAATAGCTGGGCATGCAGATCATTCCAGGGGGAAGCGCATCCGATCCCCTCATGGACAAAGCGCCGATACGCCTGGCGTCGGGAGGCGGCAGCGCCGAATTCGTCCAGCACGCGATCCGTCGATAACCACGAGGCGCCGTCCGAAAGACCCGCGGTGGCCCGGTAGCTGCTCCAATCCCAGTCGGCAGGATCGTCGATCAGATGCGCGCGCACCGGGTTGAGGACGATGTAGCGCGCCAATTCCAGAAGATACGACTCGCGCTCGACCAGGATCGCCTTGTACCGGCCTTGAAGCACATGACCCACACGCCGGTGACGGCGGTTGAACCGCTGCGTGTAAACGCCGTTCAGCCACTGCATCCCCCGCCCCAGGTTCGCATCCGGCGTCTCTACCAGAAGGTGATAGTGGTTGCCCATCAGGCAGTACGCAAAGACCACCCAGTTGAATCGCTCGACCGCCTGCGCCAGCGTTTCTTCGAAGCGCCGATGGTCAACGTCATCCAGATAGATCCAGTCCCGCCGATTGCCACGCGCCGTTACGTGATACAGCGCCCACGGATACTCCAACCGCAACGATCGAGCCATCCCTGCTCTCCCCGTCT